>NZ_PPRN01000002.1 GCF_002902685.1 Staphylococcus pettenkoferi
TGTACTCGAGACGCTTGATGGATCTAGACCACAACGAAAATCCATTCTTCGAGCTCTTTGAGCGAAAAGAATTAGTTGAGTGTGGTCCCATAAGCAAGCGAGAGTTATAACATTGAAAATTAGATATTTTTAATGTTGTTCTAGTCTCTTTTGTATAATAAAAGAAAAGAGAAGAGAAACCGGAACTTTCAACATCATTGTTAACCTCCAATTAAACATTCAAGGGTAAATAGAACATATAAGATATTTTTTCTTCAATTGAAAATTAGGGAAATCCCTATAAAAGTAAGAAAAATTACTATATTAAACAATAGGGATTGCCCTATATTTAAAGCGTTCACATAATATTCAAGAAGATATAAATTTATCGCAATAAATAATATCTTATAATTGTAATTGAACGAAGTTAGGCAGATAATGAAAGTACAAAGTTAATAAGTGGAGGGAACTTAATATGTTAACTGAATCAGAAATTCAAACAATTAAAGATACAGTACCATTATTACAAGATAAAGGGACTGAAATCACTTCAATATTTTACCCTAAAATGTTCAACAACCATCCAGAACTTCTCAATATGTTTAACCAAACTAACCAGAAAAAAGGTATGCAATCAACTGCACTTGCTCAAGCAGTATTAGCTGCAGCGATGAACATCGAGAACTTAGGTGCAATTGCTCCAGCGATCATGCCTGTTGCATACAAACACTGTGCACTTCAAGTTTATCCTGAACATTATCCAATTGTTGGTGAGAACTTACTCGCTGCAATCCAAGATGTAACAGGACTTTCTGAAGACGACCCAGTAATTCAAACTTGGGCGAAAGCTTACGGCGAAATTGCAGATGTATTTATCAAACTTGAAAAAGAAGTTTATGACGAAATGATGTGGATGGGCTTCAAACCATTCAAGATTACTAAAATTACTCAAGAAACACCAGACATCAAAGCATTTACTGTTGAAACAAATGACTATGATTTAAGCCAATATAAACCTGGTCAATATATCACTGTTGACGTAACAAGCGACAAACTTCCTTACCGCGCTAAACGTCACTACTCAATCGTGAGCGGTGACGAACATCACCTTACATTCGGTGTACGTCGCGACGTTGTTGATGGTCACGAAGGTGAAGTTTCTACAATCTTACACGATGAGTTATCTGAAGGCGACACAATCAACTTATCAGCGCCTGTAGGTGGATTCTTACTCAATAACTTAGAACAACCACAACTCTTCATCGGTTCTGGTGTCGGTATCACACCACTTGTTTCTATGTTTGATGCTGCATCTAAAGAAGGTAGTCAATCTCAAATGATTCAAGTTGCACCTTCTGAAGATCAAGTTCCATTCAAAGAAATGATTGAAGAAATCACACAACGTGATAACGCAAACTTACACCTACATCTTAAAGATTCTGAAGGCTATTTAGAAAAAGATGAATTAACTCAATATCTATCTGAAAGCCCAGAAATCTACATTTGTGGTGGTACTTCATTCTTAAACTCAATTATGGAAGCTCTTAAAGAACTTGAATACGACATGTCTAAAGTACACTACGAAGTATTCGTTCCACGTTTAAGTGTTGAAGTTTAATCGCATATTTTAAACGCTCAAGTTCATTGAGCACACTTGGCATTATCAGTGAAAGTGCTGAAATTAAATAAGAATCTCGATTATGAGATATACGAGAAGAATGAGCAATCGTTAGGGTTACTCATTCTTCTCTTTTTTATGAATAATGAAGCGGTTGATATAGGAAAAATACCTTATTGAGAGTGAAAATGTTTTATAAAGCATATATCTTGTGGAATCGATTCGTGTTCGTCATCATATATTTATATATCAACTTCTTAGGGTATAATATAGCATCTGTATATCAAGAAGTAGGCGTGAACTAAAAGTGTAAAACAAACCATAAACATAAAAATTGCATAAGTTTATGGTAAACGCGTAGAATGAAAAAGTTGGTTTTTACTAGATAAGAAAGAAAAACAGATATATTAAGCGCTAAGACGTCTACGTATACAACCTTACCTAAATGAACAGGTCTAACAAAAATGATTGAGCGTCTTAGCTTCGCTTCGAGAAAAAGTCAAGAAGAAAGAAGGGTTATATGTGGCGGACAATTCAACTTCAAGTATGAAACAGAACATCCCATTGTTTATCGTCTTACTTTTAGGGGCGTTTATCACAATCTTAAACCAAACGCTTCTCGGTACAGCACTCCCGCCAATCATGAAAGATTTAAAGGTAGATGAGAACACGGCCCAATGGCTACAATCTATCTTCATGCTCGTCAACGGTATTATGATCCCGGTCACAGCGTTCTTAATTGAGCGTTTCACATCAAGACAACTCTTCCTATCAGCAATGGCCATCTTTGCGGTAGGTACGGTCTTCTGTGCAGTGGCACCTGAATTTACAACGATACTGATCGGTCGTATCTTACAAGCGGCTGGTGCAGGTATCATGATGCCACTCATGCAAACGTTACTCTTTATGTTGTTCCCTAAAGATAAACGCGGAACAGCGATGGGCTTATTTGGTTTAATCATCGCCTTTGCGCCAGCGATCGGTCCGACATTATCAGGTATTCTTGTCGAACATCTCACATGGAGAAGTATCTTCTACATTATCTTACCAATCGCAGTGATCAACATTATCACAGCATATTTCTTATTACGTAACGTGACTGAGTTGAAACATCCGAAACTCGACAAACTCTCAGTTGTGTTATCTACACTCGGTTTCGGAGGCTTGTTATATAGCTTCAGTAGTGTTAGTGGCGCAGGTTGGCTCAGCGTCCAATTTATCCTACCGCTTATTGTCGGCGTGGTTGCGCTTTACATCTTCATCACACGTCAGCTCAAGCTCAAACAACCAATGTTGGAATTCCGCGTCTTTCAACATAGTATCTTCACACTAGGTACCATCATGAGTATGATTGTGTTTGGTGTCATGATTTCAACGAACGTCATCCTGCCACTTTATATGCAGAATATGTTACAGTTCAGTGCGCTTGAATCCGGTCTCGCTCTTTTACCAGGTGCCGTGATTATGGGTGCGATGAACCCGCTCACAGGTTATATGTTTGATAAGTTTGGTGGAAAATGGCTAGCAAGAGTTGGACTATTTATCTTATTCGCTTCAAGTATGGCGTTTATTAACTTAGATAGTCATACAAGCTTCACTTATCTTGCAACAATGAATGCAGTTCGAATGGTTTCTATCGCAATGGTTATGATGCCGATGACTACACTATCTATCAACCAATTACCAAATGAACTCATCCCACACGGTACAGCGATGAACAACACCTTCAGACAAATGGCTGGTGCGATCGGTACAGCTGTCTTTATTACGATTATGTCAGTCGGTGCTGATCCATCACGTGGTATGGACGGCGTTATCCACGGTGTTAACATGTCCTTCCTTGCCTCAGTCGTCTTAGCAGGTATTGCTTTCTTAATGTCATTTAAGTTAAAAGATGAGAATGACGATGGAAAACGCACACGTCGCAAATATGCCAATTAATGGCAAGTGAGGGAAGTCTGCCCGCAGTATAAAAGTGGAAAATTGAGCATCTTGAAGCTCATTAAATTCAATAATTGAAGTGAAGAAAAGTCGCTCCAGCAACATCACGTTGGAGCGGCTTTTTAATATTGAAAGATAATGGGTATGCTTTGAAGATGCTACTTAGATTTAAAGCCATTAATAATAATACTTAAGTATTAAATTGAACTTTCTAGTAATCCTAAGATTATGTGTTGGTGAAAAGATAATACATTCAGTGATGAATAGTATTTCTACCAAGCATTACTACTATGGCTCATCATAGCGAAAAGAGAATTGAACGTGTATCATATGAATTAAGAATTATGATGAAAAGTCGAGATCAAAGGAGTCTATCTCATGAAGATATTAATCATTGAAGATGATTTGGTTATCGCAGAAAGTTTACAAGCTGAACTCAATAAATGGCACTACGAGGTTGATATTGCACGAGATTTCAGTGCGATTATGGAAGAATTTGAACAGAGTAATCCGCATCTCATCTTATTAGATATTAAATTACCGTCATTCAACGGTTTCCATTGGTGCCAAGAAATACGACGTCACTCTAACGTGCCCATTATCTTTATTAGCTCGCGTACGGACAATATGGATCAAATTATGGCAATTCAAATGGGCGGCGATGATTTTATTGAGAAACCGTTTGATATGTCATTAACGATAGCTAAGATTCAAGCTCTGATGCGACGCACGTACAACTTCACAGTAGACCACAATCGTCTTGAAGTGCAGAACTGTCAGCTACTGATAGATGAAGCGAAGTTAAGCTATCAAGGACAATCTGAGAAATTATCCTTTACTGAGCTACAAATTATGCAGTCATTATTTCAAAATGAAGGAAAGTATGTAAGTAAGACAGATTTAATTGAAAAATGTTGGGAATCTGAACATTTTATCGACGATAATACACTGGCAGTCAATATGACTCGCATTCGCAAGAAACTACAAAATATCGGCTTACCTCATTTTATTGAAACGAAGAAAAATGTAGGCTATCGGGTAAATTAAGAGGTGAAAGAGAATGAATTTCTTAAAAACCATCAGTAATGAAGCACTGATTATTTTACTCATATTAGTGTTATTCTTATTCATATTCTTTGTCTTTTCATTACCTATGACGCCGTTATTGTTAGCCTTAGCGATTATCGTCTTTGTCTTCGCTATTTATGCATTTTATCGTTATATCAGCTATCAAAAGCATCAGCGTCTTGAGGAACAAGTAGAAAAGTTAGAGCAAAGTCTGCATAATGTACGAAATGAACAAATTGAATATAAGAAGGAAGTAGAAGCTTACTTTCTGACGTGGGTGCATCAGATGAAGACGCCGATTACTGCATCTAAACTTCTGCTCGCTAGAAACGAAGAGGGCATGGTGAATCAACTGAGACAAGAAATACTTCAAATTGACAACTATTCCAACTTGGCGCTAAGCTATTTGAAATTATTGAATCATAATACGGATATGGTGCTCGCACCTGTCACGATTGATGAGTTGATTCGACCGCTTATTAAGAAATATTCAATTCAATTTATAGAGAATCAAACGAAGATCCACTATGAGAAATCGACTGCTAAAGTAATTACTGATGCACGTTGGTGTTCTATTATGATTGAACAACTCTTGAATAACGCTTTAAAATACGCGCGAGGACAAGATATTTGGATTAATTATAATGAGAATGAACAGAAACTTGAAATAAGAGACAATGGCATTGGGATTAGTCGTGCAGATTTGCCGAAAATCTTTGACCAAGGTTATTCAGGATACAATGGCCGTTTACATGAAAAATCAAGTGGAATTGGATTGTTTATTGTGAAGCGGATTTCCAAGCACTTGAATCACTCTGTAGAGGTAGAATCTGAACTAGGTGAGGGTGCACGATTTACTATTCAATTTCCACAGCACGGCAAAGAAAGAGGATAACAAGAAAGAAGCGACTACACTTATAAGAAAGAGAGAGAAGTATAGTCGCTAGACAAAAGATTTATGTTATTTTGTGAGTACAAAGGAGCAAGTTGAGCTCATTGTTCAGAGATTTTTGATTGTTAGAGATTGATTCCTGCATCTTAGAAGTGTGTTTAACCATTAGTCTTAAATTTAAACTTTCACTTAATAATATCATTAATAATGTAATGTCAAAACAGATTTATAAAATAAATGTACAAAGAATTTCTAATCACTAAAGCGTAAGTTTCAAATTTTTATAATAGCTAATAACGATAATCATTCGAATCTCATAAACTTAACCCTATTTCATTTAATTTAGAAAAGGTAAAGTTTGTACTCACTCAAAAATTCTGACTTTTATTTAAGGCCTCCTCCTTTGGACACTCTTATCATATAACATTTTTGTGATTTCAGCTATAGTCAATTTTATACTATTTTTATATTTCAATTGCATACTACTTAAATAATGTAATAGGTTTTACTAAATGAGTTAAAATTTGAATGGTTAAAATAAGATAAATGGTGTTGGACAAGAATACTTGTAATTGTCATTAAAATTTTAACGATCTCAAACACCAACTATAATCATACAATTTTACTGACTTCGACTTCCTAATTTCCAACTTTACGTCAAAAAAATCACCCCACAAGCGACCGAACTTGTAGAGTGATTCCTATTCTGATCTATCTTATTTACCTGTCTCATTTTTCACCATTAAATCAATACACATCACGTTGATAACGTTGTTCTTTACGCATTTGCGTGACATATTTCTCGGCATCTTTCTCAGAGAAATGACCTTCTTTCTGTAATACCTCAATCAATGCATCATGCACGCCTGTAGCCATTTGATCTTTATCGCCACAAACGAAGAGTGCTGCGCCGTTAATAATCCAATTATAAATCGTTTCGCTATTCTCTAATAAACGATGTTGAACATAAACTTTCTCGTCTGTATCACGTGAAAAGGCTAAATCTAACTTACTTAAATAACCCTGTTCGCGCCAACTTTCTAATTCTTCCTCATAAAGATAATCTGTTGCTTTGTATTGATTGCCAAAGATCAACCAACTATCTTTTTTCAACTGTCGTTCTTGTGCTTCTTGTAAATAAGCACGATAAGGTGCAATTCCTGTACCCGCACCAATCATAATAATCGGCGTGTCATCTTCAAATGGGAATTTGAAGTTCGGGTTTTTACGGAAATAAATTGGAATGTGATTGCCAGGTTGTAAGCGATCGGCAATTTGTACTGAACAAACACCTTCTCTAGAGCGACCATGGGCTTCATAACGCACTGCACTCACTGTAATATGAACTTCATTTGGCGTCTTCTGATTACTACTTGAAATAGAATACTCACGTGGTGGAAGTTTACGTAACAATTGTTGCAACATCTCAGGTTGCAATTGTTGAGGCGGATAATCCGTGAGTAAGTCGATTAAATCTCTGCCATATGCGTAGGATTTCGCCCAACCGTCATCTAGTAAGTGCTCAGATAAATCTGCGTTATCAAATATATCTCCGGCAGTCGTCAACAAGGTCGGTGTTAATTTCGTAATTTCGAAATGATAAATCAAGGCTTCTCTAAGCGTAGCCGTTTCACCTTCGTGATTTACTGGTACTTCTACATCTTGTTCCCAACCGAGTTGTGTAATCAAGGCATCTACGAGTTCAGGATTGTTGGCTGGAATGATAGTTAAGATATCGCCAGGTTCGTATTGAGTTTGATTCCCGTCGATTTGCAACTCTAAATGGTGTACTTCCTTGTTAGATTCAGGTTGTGTTAATACTTCATTCTTGAGCACTGTGGACTGGAATGGATTAGCTTTCGTATATTGTTCAGACGGTGTGGCGACATCGCCACGTGTCACCGAATCTTCTGGCGCTTGAGTGATGACACAAGCTGAACCATTGGGGTCATGTACAGCCTCATTTGCTGTGTTGGTTGAAGCCGCTTCATTTTTGTCATTAGCCGTCGCATCAGTTGTGGCCGACGCCTTTGATTTCCCAGCAATTTCATTGTCAGAAGACTCGTCCGCAACATTCTCATCAGTTTTATCAGCAGAATCCGCATCAGTAGCTGTCTTATCGCTATCTACAGGATTAATCGCATTGAGTACTTCAAGCATTTTATCCATCCACTGTTCTGCCGTTTCTTCAAAGTCGAAATCGCAATCCACACGAGGAGCGATGCGGTTACCGCCTAACTCTCCAAGAATGTGGTCGAAATCTTTACCTGCCTGACAGAAATTATCGAAGTCCTGGTCACCTAGTGCGAGCACCGCAAAGTCCACAGCTTCCATGCTTGGTGCATCATCGCCGTGCAAGTATTCGTAAGTGTCCAACGCATTGATTGGTGGTTCGCCCACACCTTGCGTAGAACAGATGACGAATAAGGGGGAAGTCTGCGGGAGGTCTTCCGTAGTGAACTCGTCCATCTCATAGAGTTCAGTATTAAAGTCATGGGCTTGTAATTTCTCTTCAAAGTCCTCGGCTACACACTCTGCGTTCCCTGTTTCTGTACCGAAGAGGATGGTAATCTTCTCAGGTCGCTCTGAAAGTGAGCTATGACGCTCACTTGCGCCTTCGCTCGCTTCTGCTACCTCTTCCTTCGCATTCTCGTTTGAATCCGCACGCGTGTCGTTGGCCGTCTCAGTTTGTGCTTGTTGTTGCGCTGCATGGTCCTCTTCCACTTGCGCTTTCTCGGACTGGCTCAAGAGATAGCCACTTAACCAATTCTCCTGTTCTGGCGTGAGTGTAGGTAATATTTTATTTAAAAGTGTAAGTTGTTCTTCACTAAAGGGACTATTCGTTGAATTGAGTTGCAATCCATATCACCTCTCATTGCTATTGTAATCCTATGATTGAGTGGGTTAAACTAATTCGTTCGCGTTCGATTGTAATTCGTTATATGTACTATCAGTATACATGATTTAGTGATTGAGTTGGTTAGGTTAAAAGGAGTTGAAGTGTCGTTGAGAAGTCTTTACGCTTAGCCAAACTAGCTCATTTTTATAAAATGCAAACCCACTCATTCTAACCCACATCATAGAGAAAGGCTTAGACGCGATTGCTATACGCACGTTTAAGCCTCATCTCGTATACTATTCTTTAATCGCAAAGGCGCGGACTGGGAAGCCTGGCGCATCTTTCGGCTTCGGACTAATCGTGTAAATAATAGCTCCACGCGTAGGGAGTTGATCTAAGTTCGTTAACAGTTCGACTTGGAATGTATCTTGACCGAGTACATAGCGCTCACCAACGATATCGCCATTGCGAGCAGTGTCGACAGAAGCGTCAGTATCAAACGTTTCATGGCCGATTGCTTTAACACCACGTTCTTCAAGTAGGAACTTCAACGCATCGAGTCCCCAACCAGGCAAGTGCTGGTTGCCATCCTCATCTTTATTCTCAAACGCTTCAGTATCCGGCCAACGTTTAGACCAATCTGTGCGTAAAGCTACGAACGTGCCACTTTCGATTGCACCATGTTTAGACTCCCATTCGAGTAAATGGTCACGCGTGAGCACGAAATCAGCATCCTCTTGTGCCTCTTTAGCGTAATCTAACACGATGAGCGGCAAGACGAGTTCCTTTAAATCAAGGTCGTTTAAATAGCGCTTATTCTCGACGAAATGAATAGGCGCATCAATATGTGTACCGTACTGAGTGACGATATTCCAACGTTGTACGAAGAAACCATGTTCTGGCACAGTAAATAGCGTCGACACTTCTGCCTTTTCAAAGTCACTGAAGCGTGGAATCTCCTCGTCAAAGGTGTGGGTTAAATCGACCCACGTGGCCGACTTCAGTTGTTCAAGTTGTTTCCATAGTGGATAGCTCATGTGTATCACCTTTCCTTTATTAAAATGCGTAAATAATGACTGATAGGGTATTTCTTATCTAATCGTTGAATATGAAGATCGTGAGGATTCATGAAACATTTTAACTATCATAAATCCTCATCAACCTTGAAGAGCGGATTCATTCCATCTCAATCAAGACGTCTTCTCTAAATTATCTTCACGTAAATGACGTACTGCCTCTACTAGCACACTCAAGGCTTCTTTCACTTCTTCTTCTTTACGTGTCTTCAAGCCACAGTCCGGGTTCACCCAGAACAATGAACGGTCAATATTCTGTAAAGCACGCGTAATCGCTGTCGTAATTTCACTTTCTTTAGGAATACGTGGACTATGAATGTCATATACGCCAAGTCCAATTCCTAAATCATACGTAATATCTTCAAAGTCTTTGATCAAATCACCATGACTACGTGACGTTTCAATAGAAATCACGTCTGCATCTAGCTCACGAATAGCATGAATAATTTGTCCAAATTGAGAATAGCACATATGCGTATGAATTTGTGTCGCATCTGCCACTGATGATGTCGCTAAACGGAAGGAATGAACGGCTTTCTGTAAGTAATCTTCATGATATTCAGAACGGAGCGGTAAACCTTCACGCAAAGCAGGTTCATCGACTTGTATAATACGTATACCCGCTTCTTCCAATGCGAGCACTTCCTCATTAATCGCGAGCGCAATTTGATCTTGTACGCGTGAACGAGGAATGTCTACGCGTTCAAATGACCAGTTCAAGATAGTCACAGGTCCTGTTAACATACCTTTGACCGGGTGAGTAGTGAGACTTTGCGCATACTTCGTTTCAGCTACCGTAATCGGTTCTGTCCATTTCACATCACCATAGATGATAGGTGGTTTCACAGCACGAGATCCGTAAGATTGCACCCAACCGTATTTCGTTACGAGGAAGCCTTGAAGACGCTCACCGAAGTATTCCACCATGTCGTTACGTTCGAACTCACCGTGGACGAAGACGTCGAGTCCGATATCTTCTTGAATGCGAATCCAGCGCGCGATTTCTTGTTCTAAGAACGTACGATATTCTGCGTCGGAAATGCGCTGATTCTTCCAATCCGCCCGTTGTTTACGCACCTCAGTGGATTGAGGGAATGAGCCAATCGTAGTTGTAGGTAAATCCGGCAACTGTAAGTGTTCTTGTTGTGCGACGCGGCGTGTCTCAAATGGCGATTGGCGCGCCGTGCGTACAGCATCGAAATCGTACTCTGCGTTTTTGAAGTCTTGTTGGTTAAAGGGTTCATAACGTGCTTGTAATGTGTTGAACTTGTCCGCGTCGTTATCGTTGAAGAGGCGTTTTAATGCGTCTAGTTCATCGAGTTTCTCCGTCGCAAAGCTTAAACCTTCTGCGATATCTTCTTCGAGCTGTTCATCATCGAGTGATACAGGCACGTGTAAAAGGGAAGATGACGGCTGAATCACGAGTTCGTCTGTATAGTCTAACAACGTCTCAATCAAGTGCTTTTTATCCTCTAAATCTGCAGCCCACACGTTGCGACCGTCAATAATTCCAGCATAAATCGCTTTCTCTTTACCGAGATAACCAGACTGAATTTGCGCTAAGTTGTAACCATGGTCGTGCACAAAGTCTAAACCATAACCTTTCACAGGTAAGGTGTTCAGAAATTCGATGTTTGCGCGTTCAAAGTACGTTTGAATGACGAGCTTGTCGCCTAACCCTGCTTCAGCAAATTCATCATATGCACGTTGCGTTATCGTTTCATATTTGGCACTATCGTCTGTCACGAGAATAGGTTCATCGATTTGAATGTAAGGCGCACCTGCTTCAACGAGTTCTGTTAATACTTGTCGGTATAACGGAAGTAACGTTTCCACTTTCTCTTCAAATGACTGCGCACCACCTTTCGATAATGCGACAAAGGTAATAGGACCGAGAATCACAGGATGCGCCTCGACGTTAAGAGATTGCGCAAATTCATACCGCTCGAGTAATGTATTGTGCGTCACTTGTGGCTCGACGTTGTCCCACTCTGGAACGATGTAGTGGTAGTTCGTGTTAAACCACTTAATCAAAGCACTTGCGACGTGTTCTTTATTACCACGTGCGATGTCGAAGAGTAAATCTGTATCGACAGGGCGACCTTGGAAACGTTCAGGAATAATGTTGAAGAGTAGAGATGTATCTAACACGTGATCATAGAGTGAGAAGTCTCCTACGGGAATGCTGTCGAGATGATAGTGCTTCTGCAGTAAGAGGTTCTCCTTGTGTAACGCGTTGAGCTGTTCGTGCAGTTCCTCGAGTGTAATGCGGTGTGCCCAGTAACTTTCAATGCCTTTCTTCCATTCTCTCTTTCTACCTAGTCTTGGAAATCCTAAATTTGATGTTGTAATTGTCATAATAATGCCTCCTGTTTCGTTGAAGTGATCGTTTGTGAATACTGTGCGAGTTCAATGGTCAAGTCCACGCGTTGAAATGGTGTGATGAGATATAGGCCATTGAAGTAGCGATGGACAGTCTCAATCAATGCTTTCGAGAGTTTGAGACTCAGTGCTTTCGTCTTTGCTGCGTCATCTTTTACCGCTTCAAACTGCTCCAAGATGTCGTCGGAGAGTGTGATACCTGGGACTTCATTGTGTAAAAATAACGCATTGTTGTAGCTCGTTATCGGCATGATACCGATATAAAACGGCGTTTCTAAATGTTTTGTAGCTTCATAGATTTCTTGAATCTTGTCACTGCTGTAGACGGGTTGCGTAATAAAGTAATGTGTTCCGTGCTTGATCTTCTGTTCCGCCCTTTTAACTGCGTGGTCTAAGCGACGGACGTTAGGATCAAAGGCGCCAGCGATGTTAAAATGCGTACGTTGTTTCAACTCTGCACCGTCTGTATTGATGCCTTGGTTAAAACGCAGGGCCATCTCAGTGAGCCCTCTCGAATTCACATCATACACGTTGGTAGCACCGGGTAAATTTCCGATGCGTGCAGGATCGCCGGTAATCGCTAATATTTCGGTGATATCGAGTAAAGATAGACCGAGAAGATGAGACTGTAAGCCAATTAAATTGCGGTCTCGACAGGTGATGTGCACTAAAGGTTCTAAGTTGTATTGCTGTTTGATAATGCTTGCCGCTGCAATGTTACTTATACGCACAGTGGCGAGCGAATTGTCGGCTAAAGTAAGGGCGTCGATACCTAGTTGGTCGAGTTGTTGGACGTTGTCGAAGAAAGTGGACGTATCCAAGTGCTTCGGTGTGTCTAATTCGACGATAATCGACGGGCGTTGTTTGACGATGGACGTCAGATTCTTCTTACGTGTCGCTGTCGGTTGATTGCGTTCACGCTTCTTAATCGGGATGACATTTTTACGTGTCACCGGCGACAAATCTTTAACTGCTTGCTTGATATAGCGCACATGTTCAGGTGTCGTGCCACAACATCCTCCAATAAGCCGGACGCCTTCGTTGATGAGTTTTTGAGCCATTTTACCGAAATAAGCAGCATTATCGCTATAACGTATTTCTTGGTTCTCAATATCGAGCAGACTCGCGTTCGGATAACACGAGAGATAAGCGTCTTGTGGCAGGTCGATATGTGAGAAAGACTGCTGCATGTGATGTGGGCCGTGGTGACAGTTGAGCCCCACGATATTCGCACCACATTTGACGACGTGCTGAATTGCTCGGTTAATCTCTGTGCTGTCCTTCAGATAGTGCGTGTTCGAAGCGGTGAGTTGCGCGATAATCGGACGGTCGGTCATCTCTCGGGCGAGCTTGATGACAGCGGTGAGTTCCTCTAAGTCGTAGTACGTTTCAAAGAGTAGCGCGTCGACATCAGATTGGATTAAGGTCTCGATTTGTAGCTCGGTATGATAGAGAATCGTCGACAAACTCAAATCTTCTTGCGTTACGCTGCGGAAGCCTCCGACCGTACCGAGAATGATTGTCTCAGGTTGAGCTGCACGTTGAGCAATCGCTACTGCAGCTTGATGGATGTGTTTCACTTTGTGCTCCAAGCCAAATGCTTTCAACTTCTCAAAGTTGGCGCCGTACGTGTTGGTTTGGATGACGTCCGCCCCAGCTTCAATGTACGAACGGTGAATCGCTTCGATCTTCTCTGGATGAGTGAGGTTGTAAGCTTCTGGGCAGGTATCCAATCCTTCTGTGAAGAGAATCGTGCCCATTGCGCCATCACCGACGAGGACTTGGGTCTGTAGTTTGTGTAAAAGGTTATCCATCACATCCCTCCTTTAATGCGTGATTGAGGTCGGCAATCAACTCGGTTGGATCTTCAAGACCAACGCTTAGTCGAAAGAGCCCCATGTAATTTGTCTAGCCTCTCGAATGTCGTGTGGAATCGCGGCATGTGACATCGTAGCTGGGTGAGACAAGATTGTTTCTACGCCACCTAAACTGACTGAAACGAGTGGAAGTGTGAGCGCATCGACGAAGGCTTGTGCACGTGTTTCGTCTTGAAGTCGAAATCCGAGTACTGCGCCACCATGGCGTGCTTGTGAAAGATGAAGGTCGCTATGCCCGGGATAGTACACTTCACTCACTGCAGGATGTTGTTCGAGAAATTGAACGACCTTGTGCGCGTTAGCCACAGATTGGTTGTAGCGGACGGGTAACGTTTTTAAATGTTTAGCCAAAGTCCAGCTATCTTGAGCAGATAATGCCGTTCCTGTTCCGTTTTGTAAAAGGTAAAGCTGCTCCGCTAAATCGTTGCGCTTAACGATTATGGCGCCTGCGATTAAATCACTGTGGCCGCTGAGAAATTTCGTCGCGCTGTGAATGACGATATCCGCGTCTAACTGAAGCGGGGATTGACCTAAAGGTGTCATAAACGTATTATCTACAGCGACATCGATGTGATGCTGATGTGCGAGTTCTGCCGCACGACGAATGTCCGTAATTTTAAATTTTGGATTGGACGGTGTTTCCAAATAGAGTAGCCGTGTTTCCGGTCGAATCGCACGCTGAATATTTTTAATATCTGTCGTATCAACGGTAGTAAAGTGAAGGTTAAAACGATTCAGAATTTGACGTGTCAGTCGAAAGGTGCCGCCATAGACATCATCAGGCAAGATTACATGGTCTCCAGACTTCAGAGATAAGAAGACGGCTGTAATTGCGGCGATACCGGAAGCGAAAGCAAAGGCGTGTGTGCCACCTTCAAGTCGCGCGAGTTTCTCTTCCAACAGTTGGCGGTTAGGGTTGCCACTGCGTGCATAATCAAATGCCGTGTGCCCACCTAATTGCGATTGGTGAAACGTCGAAGAATCATAGAGCGGTGGGTTAGCTGAGTCGTAGGTGTGACCTCTCTGTTGATCGAAGAGGACTTCTGTTTCTGGCGATAATGTCATGTGACCACTCCTTTCTGTGCTTGATTTAATGCTTGAATAATGTCACGTTCAATGTCGTTGTAATGTTCAATGCCGACCGAGAGTCGAATTAAATATGCGTCAATACCGCGTTTAACCTTTTCCGCATCAGGCATATCGACGTGCGTTTGGGTATAAGGGAAAGTGATAAAGGTTTCTGTGCCACCCAAACTTTCAGCGAAGATACAGGTTTTGAGATTTTTTAACAATAGCCCAACGTCGTATTGAGGATTCAGTCGCAAACTCAACATACCTGTCTGTCCGCTATAGAGCACCTCGCTAATCGCTTCCAACTCCTCGCAACGCTCTGCTAAACGACGCGCGTTCGACTCTGCACGTTCCATGCGTAGGTGAAGGGTCTTCAAGCCATGTTGTAGGAGATAGCTATCAAAGGGCGAGAGCGTCGCGCCTATCATGTTGTGATAACTCCCCAGTGTTTCTGCTAAACTGTCATCTTTCACCGTAACTACTCCTGCGAGCACATCGTTATGACCGCCAATATACTTCGTCGCCGAGTGAAGCACGATATCTGCTCCGTCTGCTAAAGGTGTGGAGAGATACGGCGTTAAGAATGTGTTGTCGATAATCGTGAGCAAGTTATGTTGTTGTGCGAGTTCGTAATACGGTTGCGGGTCGATCGCAATCATCTGTGGATTGGAAATCGGTTCGATAAACAATGCACGTGTCTGTGATGTAATCGCTCGTTGCACTTCGTCATAGTTCGTGAAATCTACATAGGTAAAATGAATGTCGTAATGCGTTTCGTAATGTGTGAAAAGTCGAAAGGTCCCGCCATATAAATCAAAGGATACGAGCACTTCGTCACCAGGTTGAAAGAGGTGACAAATGAGTTGAATCGCAGCCATACCGCTCGATGTCGCGAAAGAAGCTGTACCCTGTTCAAGGCGGGCAAACGCTTCTTCAAATGCTGAACGTGTCGGATTCTTGGTTCGCGTATAATCGTAGCCTGTCGATTCACCTAGATGTGGATGTTGATAGGCGGTAGATAGGTGAATAGGGTTCGCAATTGCACCGGTCGCGTCTTGAGTGAGCGCGATTTGAGCGAATTCAGTATCTTTCATGCGTGAACAACCTCCTTGTGAGTAAAATAAAAAAAGCTTTCGTCCTTTAAACCCGATTTGAATCGGATGTAAAGGACGAAAGCTTCATTTTTCGTGGTACCACCTATATTTGTTGCTTCATCGCTAAAGCAACCTCAACCAGTACGCTAAATGTTAAAGTCGCGAATGGTTGAACGAAGTAACCTCTCACCGAGTGCAAAATAAAAACCCATTTCGTCTATACAAAATGAGTATCAACACGGTTGAGGACGTGGAAATCCAGTACGCCATTTAACAAATGTTAATACTGTCTCGCTATAACGGGCGAACCCGTTGACACCTCATATTGGCATCAACACTCAAAGGCCATTTTCAAACTTTCTTTCTGGATCTTCTTTCAGCAAACGAAGACTCTCTGTGCCAGCAGTGTAAGTTCTACTTTCCTTATTGCTGTGTTTCAATGCGTTGTGAACTTGTTATCATTAAGTTTATAGAGTGGGGGTTTATTTGTCAACCACTTTTTCTGAAAATAGCGATTTGGTGTAATTCGAAAATGATGGAGAAGTCTTGCTGTATCTAGGATAAATACTTGTTTAGTAAGAGAGAAATTTTTTACAATAAAGAGTAATGAATCACACATGAGGGAGTGCAAAGCATGGCGTTATCCAACGACCAACGTATCGCGCAACAAGCAGACGAGAAAGTTCAATCTATACCTATTCAGCAAATTAAACCGAATCCTTATCAACCACGCAAAACGTTCGATGAAGCGAAGTTAAATGATCTCGCTGATTCGATTCGTCAACATGGTATCTTGCAACCTATCGTGCTAAGCGAAAGCGTTCAGGGCTATTATATCGTCGTGGGTGAGCGACGTTATCGTGCTTCGCAACTTGCTGGTTTGACTGAAATGCCAGCGATTGTGAAAGCTCTGACTGAGACAGATATGATGGAGCTGGCGATTATTGAGAATTTACAGCGTGAAGATTTGAATGCGATGGAAGAAGCGGAAAGTTATCAGAAGCTGATGGATGATCTACATATTACGCAACAAGATGTCGCGAAACGTTTGAGTAAGTCTCGGCCATATGTCGCGAATATGTTGCGTTTGTTGAACTTGCCTAAATCAGTGGCAGATATGGTAAGAAAAGGTGAGGTTTCTGGTGGTCATGGACGCACATTGCTTGCTGTTAAGGACGCGCAAGCGATGAAGCGGTTAGCCAACCGGGTGTCTAAAGAACAGTGGAGCGTCCGGTATTTAGAAAGTTATTTAGCGGACAATGAATCTAAAAAGCAAACCTCTCAGAAAGCGACTAAGCAAACGAAACCTCGCTTTATTCAAAAACAAGAACGCCAGCTCAAAGAACATTACGGCACGGATGTGACGATTTCGACACGAAAACAGAAAGGACAGATTACCTTCGAATTCACCTCAGAAGAGGAATTTAAGCGTCTTATTCGTCAACTCAACCGAGAATGATGAGGCATTCTTGTTGCAGCTGTGCGCACAAGAAAAATCGCTTGTCTAAGTAAGAGTGGAGTGAGCCTTCTGAAACTGCTCTAACCTTCATAGACAAGCGATATTGATGTTATCTTCTTTGATTTAAAGCACGATTGATTTCTGCGACAGATTTTTTATTTCGCTGATACTGAATGATCCAAATAATGCTATAAATGACGATGTAGATAATGACAAAGCTTATAATAGGAGCGACTTTGAGTGGAAACCATCCTGCTAAAATGGCTAAAGGGAAGAATCCACCGAACATCAATATGAAATGAGCGATAGTAATCTTCCATAGTGACCACTCTGCACGTTCGTATAATAGTCCACCTACAAAGAATAGGATACCGATAAGCGCCCAAATAATGATGGAAATCAACATAATCATAGGCTCATTAAGGTGTGCATAGTAAAGCTGCCCCATTGTGGAAACAGGTGATTGAGGATAATAGTGTCCGTGCCCAAAGATAAAGCTAAAGACGAGCGACAAGGCAAGACCGATTATGATACCTAACATACTACTTCTAAAGATTCCTCTCATAGTGACAACCTCTCCTTAATTAATTTAAGATAACGACGCGATGAATGCGTATAATCTACATTATTGAAATAAATGCGAATTAACCCGTTGGCTTGAAGCTGTAACTTATAAATCGCATCGATGTTCACAATTTCAGACTTTGAAATGCGTACGAACTGTGTAGGAAGCGCAGATTCAAGTTCGTATAAACGATAAGTAACCCTATATTCTGTGTCACGCGTGCATGCATAAACGTTTTTATTCAGTGACATAAATGAGCGAATGTCCTTGATGTCGAGAAAGTAAATATCACCCTCAATGCTTCCTTTGATTTCTGTTAACCTTCCTAAGTCATCGACATACGAGACGAGCTGTTGAATCTCTTCTGTCATCTCAGGTCCCTCAATTGAGATCTGTTCTTCGGGATGGGCACTTCCGATATTGAGTTTGAGTTTCACATTCACCTCTCCTCTCTTTTGTTCATTCGTTAAGTATAGTAAAACACATCTTAAGTGCTGATAGCGGCATCTTAGACAACTGGTAGAACAGACGAGATAAGTGGTCGTTTTAAACAGCCCTTAACATATGGTGGGGGTCAAAGTATGATAGGACTCACTTATTGACTATACAGGTGAGTTATTTTATATTGAATTCTTGATAAGTTACGCTAAGAGTAAGGGTTAAGCCCAATTTGAACATTCTAACGTACGTCAGACTCATTGAGTTAGCAGGATCTCCGCTCATTTCGACCTCAAGGTGGAGGGCAAAGTTTGAGTGAAGGTTTATACTGATGAGTAGATATTAGAGGAGGTCTTTCTTTGAATCAGGTATTAAGCATCTTAAAGTCCATCGCTGAACCGTTAACGAAACCTGAGACTTACCAACACTTCGCCTCTAAAGCGATTATGGTTATCGTCTATCTTATCGTCGCATGGATTGTCATCAGAATCTTAAATAAGATTATTCAGCAGTTCTTTAAATTGCAGAACAGAGGTAATAAAGGAAATAAGAAACGTTCGAAGACGCTTATTTCGCTCGTGCAGAACATCGTCAGTTACGTCGTATGGTTTATCGTCATTACGACCATCTTGAAGAAATTTGGTATTAGTGTCGAAGGTATCATCGCCAGCGCAGGTGTTGTAGGTCTGGCTGTTGGTTTCGGTGCTCAGACAGTTGTGAAAGACATCATCACAGGTTTCTTCATTATCTTTGAGAATCAATTCGATGTCGGTGATTACGTGAAGATTAATAGTGGCGGTACGACTGTCGCAGAAGGTACTGTGAAGTCTATTGGTTTACGCTCTACACGTATTAACACAATTAGTGGTGAGCTCACGGTCTTACCAAATGGTAGTATGGGCGAAATCACTAACTATTCAGTGACGAACGGCACGTCTATTATAGATATTCCGGTTTCTCCAGAAGAGAATATCGATAAAGTGGAAAAACAACTCAGCGAATATTTAATTACGATTCGTTCAAAATACTATTTATTCGTTTCTGATCCCACTGTCATCGGTATCAATTCGCTCAATCGTGATGAAATCGTGCTCGGTATTACAGCTGAAACGATTCCAGGAGAAGGCGCAGCAGGTGGCCGTATTCTACGCAAAGAGATTTATAATTTCTTTAAAGTAAAAGGGATTAAAATGCCTAAACCGCTTATGGTACAATATGACCCGGATAAAGAATAATTCCGCTCGCGAATTCGGAGGAGTGACAGCTTAATGAATAACTACGGTTTAAATGATATTATAGAAATGAAGAAGCAACATGCATGTGGAACAAACCGTTTTAAGATTATTAGAATGGGCGCAGATATCCGAATCAAATGTGAACATTGTCATAGAAGTATTATGCTTCCACGTCAGACTTTTAATAAAAAAATCAAAAAAGTACTTGAATCTCATCAAGATACTGAAGAATAAGGAGAATGAAACATGGCTTTAACAGCAGGTATCGTAGGCTTACCTAACGTCGGGAAGTCTACCCTTTTCAATGCAATAACTAAAGCAGGGGCGCTAGCAGCGAACTATCCTTTCGCAACAATAGACCCAAACGTGGGTATCGTTGAAGTGCCTGACAGTCGCTTAGGCGTCTTAACGGACATGGTAGAACCTAAGAAGACTGTTCCCACAACTTTCGAATTCACTGATATTGCAGGTATCGTGAAAGGGGCTTCTAAAGGTGAAGGTCTCGGAAACAAATTCCTATCTCATATCCGTGAAGTAGATGCAATTTGCCAAGTCGTGCGTGCGTTTGATGATGATAATGTGACGCACGTTTCAGGTAAAGTCGATCCAATTGATGACATTGAAGTAATCAATATGGAGCTCGTGCTCGCAGATTTAGAATCTGTTGAAAAACGTTTACCTAAACTTGAGAAGATGGCACGTCAAAAAGATAAAAATGCCGAAAATGAAGTGCGCATTTTAACACGCATTAAAGAGACGCTTGAAGCGGGCCAACCCGTACGTAGCTTAGAATTTGATGCAGAAGATCAAAAATTCGTGAATCAAGCGCAATTGCTTACATCTAAACAAATGCTATACATTGCGAACGTTGGCGAAGACGAAATTGGCGACGACGATAACGAGAAAGTCAAAGCGATTCGCGAGTATGCAGAAAACGAAGGCTCTACAGTCATCGTGATCAGTGCGAAAGTCGAAGAAGAAATCGCAACATTAGACGATGAAGACCGCGACATGTTCTTAGAGGACTTAGGTCTAGAAGAGCCAGGACTCAACCGTTTAATTCGCACAACATATGACTTGCTTGGTTTAGCGACGTACTTTACTGCAGGTGTGCAAGAGGTACGCGCTTGGACATTTAGAAAAGGCATGACAGCACCACAATGTGCCGGTGTTATCCATACAGACTTCGAACGTGGCTTTATCCGTGCCGAAGTGACAAGCTATGAAGATTACGTAGAATACAATGGCGAGAACGGTGCGAAAGAAGCAGGTAAGCAACGTTTAGAAGGTAAAGACTACATCATGCAAGATGGCGACGTCGTGCACTTCAGATTTAACGTGTAAGTCTTGCTGAGTGTAGCGTAATCCGATTGCTACAGAAGCTCACTTTCCGTATGTGGAAGGTGGGCTTTTTTGTGTGTGGTAGTAGATTTTATGGAAAAGAAGACGGTCGGGCGTCTAAAAATTTGAGAATTTCGCGAGTATTTGAAAGGTTTATGAGCGGTGTGTAGACGCACTTTCGTATATAATAACTTTATTAAATGACATAATAATCAGAAAATGAGGAGTGAGCAACATGATGAGCGATTGGTTTATGTACATATTGATTATTGGAATGATGTTGCCAGAAATGATTATTGGAGCGAAGAAATTGTACCAATGGTATCATTCACATGGAGCTGATAGTAAATAATATGAGAAAGAGCCTGGAACATTAAAAGAAATTTGTATCTAATATGAGGGGAATGATACTTAAATTGAACATACAATGAATTTTCAATGTGACCTCGAGACGCTTGATGGATCTAGACCACAACGAAAATCCATTCCTAGAGCTCGTAGAGCGAAAGGAATTAGTTGAGTGTGGTCCCATAAGCAAGCGAGAGGCAAAACATTGAAAATTGAATGAAATTTAATGTCGTTCCAGGCCCTATTTCAATCTCAACTTATGAAGTGAACCATTGTGCATTCACGTTAGAATCGAGATAGTTGGCATCCACATTCTGTTGTAATTCAGGTGAATAGTAGCTATCTGTGTATTGCCATAACACTTTCTCGCGTGACGGTTCTTGGTTCGTGTAAGACGCCATCCAGTAGCCATCATAGTCACCTACTGAGTTCGCTGCGTTCTGTAACATGAAGTTCTCATAAGAGTAGAAGAGGACTTTCTTGTTACCAGCAAGGCTCTTCATTTCGTCATACCAAGCAGAAGTCGCTTCGTCTGTCGTACCTGAAGTCACTGAATTCTGTTCGAAGTCATTCACGTAGAAGCTTGCTTTAGGTGCGCGGTTGTAAAGTGTTTGCGCTTCGTAGCGTGCATCTTGCGCATTCTCGTACATGCTGTATGAGTACACGCCGAATTTCATTCCTGCTTGGTCGAGGAGTGCAGAGTTGTGTTCTAACGTCTTATCGACATATTCAGAGCCATATTGGCCACGGATGATGATGAAGTCATAGTTCTTCTTCAATTGATTGACTTGCGCTTGAGTGAGCTGTCCTTGCCATTCAGAAATGTCTAATACGCGTTCACCTGAAGCGGTTTGACCACTTTCAGCTGAGCGGAATGGTGAACCGTTTTGATCGTTTGAGTCAGGTTTTTGAGCTTTTTCAGGGTGTTTTTGTAAGTATTCTTGATAACCAGACCCCATTGTCCCTTTGTGTTGTTCTGCTGCGTGTGAAGTTGAAGTGATTGCGAGTGTCGATACGCCGAGGATTCCTGCTGTAACAAGTCCTTTTTTGAGTGATGAAACCATATATGATACTCCTTTATACTTATTTTTGGATAAAATTAAAGTAAAGCTAGTCTTATATATAAGTGAGAACATATTTAAATTCCAAATATAATAGTAATCGTAAAAGATTAAATAACGTTTGACAACCGTCCGCCCCAATTTTATAACAACTCGTAATACCTGTAATCACATTGTAAATAGTTGGAGTAGAAAAATCGTCTCAAATCAACATGAAGAGGATTGTAAAAAGTGAAAGTGTCTGATATAATTCTAGATTGGAACTAATGAAAATTATTCCTTGGGATGAAATGGCTGAAGTAAGGCACTACGGTGTCTGAATTGAGTCACGAGATTCCCCGCATAGACCATAAGGAGGTGCAATACACATGGCAGCAACATACGAAGTAATGTACATCGTTCGTCCTAACATTGAAGAAGATGCGAAGAAATCAGTTGTAGAACGTTTCAACGGCATCTTAGCTTCACACGGATCAGAGGTTTTAGAAACTAAAGATTGGGGCAAACGTCGTTTAGCTTACGAAATCAATGACTTTAAAGAAGGATACTACAACATCGTACGTATCAAGACTGATAACAACGAAGCTACTGACGAATTCCAACGTTTAGCTAAAATCAGCGATGACATCATCCGTTACATTGTTATCAACGAAGACGATGACAAGACAAGAAAATAATATGGGGGCGCTTAAATGATCAATAGAGTTGTTTTAGTAGGTCGCTTAACGAAAGATCCAGATTATAGAACAACACCCTCAGGCGTGAGTGTAGCGACATTCACTCTTGCCGTCAATCGTACTTTTACCAATGCGCAAGGTGAACGCGAAGCTGATTTCATTAACTGCGTTGTCTTCCGTAAACAAGCAGAGAATGTAAGCAACTATCTCTTTAAAGGTAGTTTAGCTGGCGTTGACGGTCGTATTCAATCACGTAGCTATGAAAACCAAGAAGGTCGACGTATCTTTGTGACTGAAGTGGTTTGTGACAGCGTTCAATTCCTTGAACCTAAAGGTCAGAACCAACGTCATCAACAATCTAACAACAATTTCCAAGACTTCGGTCAAGGGCAAGGATTTGGTGGCCAACAGTCCGGTCAAAATACGTCGTACAACAATAACTCATCAAACAATAATCAATCTGACAATCCATTTGCGAATGCGAATGGTCCGATTGATATTAGTGATGATGATTTACCATTCTAAAGTAAACGAACGGATATAAATAACAAATATGAATAAGGGAGGCAGTTAACCATGGCAGGTCCAAGAAGAGGCGGACGTCGTCGTAAAAAAGTATGCTACTTCACAGCGAATGGCATTACTCACATCGACTACAAAGACACTGAATTATTAAAACGCTTCATTTCAGAACGTGGTAAGATCTTACCACGTCGTGTGACAGGCACTTCTGCTAAATATCAACGTATGTTGACTACAGCAATTAAACGTGCGCGTCAAATGGCGTTATTACCTTACGTTAAAGAAGAAAACTAATACTGAGATAGATGAACCTCGTAGGCATGTGCTTGCGGGGTTCTTCGCTTATTATCGTGCAATAAGGTGGCTTTGACTCGAGTGCGGGCTGAGTAGTGTAATGAGGGAACGCGCCGAAATAAGTTAGCGTGTGGATTAGGTGAGTTAGTGGAGTCGAAGCATGGCGTAGACGAGCGCTGCATTCATACTCGTGTGCAGAATGCGCTCTCCGCGAAGTGTGAAACCATTTTACCGTTACTAGAAAAAGCCTCACTAATACATACAGAATAAGGTATATCACGCTTGCTATTCACGACGAACCTCGGGTTATGCTATGTTAAACCTAAGCACGTAACATGAAATTAATGTTATATTGAGAGTGAGAAAGATAAAGAAGGTGAAAGAATGAAATCTTATGCGAAAATCACTGCACAAGGGGCTTACGTACCTGAGAAAGTGATGACGAACGAAGATTTTGAAGAAATCGTAGAGACCTCCGATGAGTGGATTCAGCAACGTACAGGGATGAAAGAAAGACGTATTGCTGCGGAGGACGAATACTCTAGCGATATGAGCTATCAAGCTGTATTAGACTTACAGAAGAAATATGACGTGGATTTATCCGATGTGGATATGGTCATCAACGCGACGCTCACACCGGACTACAAGACGCCGAGTGTGGCCTCTTACGTTCAAGCGAGACTCGGTTTAGAACATGCAGGCGCATTCGATGTCAATGCGGCATGTGCAGGCTTTACTTACGCTTTAAACCTAGCGAATGGCTTGATTTCCTCAGGTCAGAACAAGAAGATTCTCGTAATTTCTTCAGAAGTGTTATCTAAGATCACAGATTATACCGACCGAACAACGTGTATTCTCTTCGGTGATGGCGCGGGCGCATTCCTCGTAGAATACACTGAAGAAGACCCAAGCTTCATCGCAAGCACATTCGGTTCAGACGGTGCGAAAGCGCCAAACTTATATTGCACTGAACACAATCAGACGATGTTCGGTGAAGATCTAGAGAATCCAGGTAAGATTGTTCAGAACGGTCGAGGCGTTTACAAATGGGCAGTAGGTAAAGTGCCTAAGATTATTGAAGAAACATTGGCTAAGACAGATTATACGACAGACGATTTAGCGTGGTTCGTACCTCATAGCGCCAACGCACGTATGGACGAATCTATTTGTGAACGTGCAGGTCTCGATAAAGAGAAGCTATTGATGAGTTTAGAGTACTTCGGTAACACTTCTTCAGCTACGATTCCACTCGCGATTGATTTAGCGATGCAACGTGGCCAAATGAAGAAAGGTGACTTGACGTTACTCGTAGGCTTTGGTGGCGGTCTCGCTTATTCTTCAACGTTGATTAAGTGGGATTTATAAGCGAAGAGTTGTATAGTGCGCGTTTTAAGTAAGTTTGAGGGTGATGAACTCACTGCTTAAAGCGCGTATTTTTATAAAATGAAAGGGGAAAATGGGATGACGAAAGAAGAAATTCAACAACGTATCAGAGCGATTTATCAAGATATACTCATCGACTTGAAAGAGGAATGTATCGATGATTACTTTGCGACGGATTACACGCAAGTAACGGATCACGATAAAGTAGATTTAGCTGGATTTAAAGCGCATTTGAATAAGCTGAAAGAAGTCGTGGAGAAGTTAGAGGTTGAATCATTTAAAGATGAGTTGGTTGATGAAAGTCAGCGCAGTGTGTTTCTGAGATATGATGTAGAAGTATTGAAAAAGGACGGCTCAGAAGGTGTCGTGGAAGTGTATGCGATCTTTAAGTTTAATGAAGATGGAAAATTGGTATCCTGTCGAGAGCTGACACAAGAGAGCAATCGAGAAGTTCAAGGTCTCGGAAGTATTTCATAAGTATAGTAAAAAGCGCGTGTTTACTTGGTAATGAGGGAAATCAAGTATCCACGCGCTTTTAATTTGGGTTGAGGATGGAATGACTACATAGAATATTGGACCACATCCTCAAAGTCGTATTTCTTAAGTAACGTACAGCCTAGCGGATGTTGACCTTGGTCCACATGCATATTGATGTCTTCAAGTACGTCTAAGATTTCGTATTCTGGTGTAGTAATGTCGAATGTGTATTGGAACAAATGGCCTTGTGTAGACATGACTGTAGCAACGAGTTCTTGTCCTTCCATGTTATAGTCTAACAATTTCATACTTAACCCTCCTGTAACGATGTAGTATGTGCATTCAGATTAGAATTATTATAATCTATAAGCTATCGTACTGTACTATACCACGAATTTAAAGGGTTATGCATGAATTTTAGGGATTAATTTAAAATTATTCTAATCTAGTGAGAGTGGTTATCAGTTAAAACGTTTTCGCCATTATAGAGGAGGGTGAAGTCGAACTTTAGAGAGATAATAGGGACAATAGGGGATAATAAAAAAAGGTGGCTACAAGAGCCACCCTAAGAGTAATATGTTCATGAATATAAAAGACTAGTAGTTAAACTAACTACACTTTCATTCTAGCATAAAATTGATATCGACACCACGTTTGATTCTATAATTTCTTATATTTAATAAGATTCAAATTGTAATATTGCCAAAATTAGAACTTAAAGGTATAAGTGTAATTTTAGACTTATTATATTGGTTATAGAGTTTATTATTGATAGAATGTAATGCGTGTGGAGGTGAAATAATATGGAAGAATTAGGTTCATTTATTATTATCAGTTTATTGATTATTATTGTTCCTGGTCCTGACTTTTTTATCGTCATGAAAAACTCAATTTCAGCAGGGAAGCGTAATGGCTTAACAGCAGCAACAGGTATTGCGACAGGACATTTAGCTTATTCACTACTCGCAGTGTGTGGCCTAATCGTAATTGTAAGTAAATTTCACTGGCTCTTTGTGACAGTCAAATTATTTGGTGTAGCCTATTTAGTTTATTTAGGCGTGCGCAGTATTATTAGTGCGCGTCAAAGCATGAACTTCTCAACACGCGGCATTGAACAACATGAGACGAAGTATTTCACTTCTTTCCGTCAAGGCTTTCTTAGTACGACCTTGAATCCGAAAGCGTTACTTTATTATCTCAGTATCTTACCTCAATTTATTAATACAGGTGAGGGCTTGAGTCTGCATATTCTAATATTATTAGGTAGTTTAATTATTTCGATTTGGGTATGGTTTATCTTCTGTGTTTATGTATTTCAGTACATCAAACGGTTCTTCGCCAACCGCGTATTTAAAGCGATCTTTGACTACGCAGTCGGCTTTATCTTAATCGGCTTATCTATCAAGTTATTGATTGGCTAATGAGTATTTTGCTTGTTGTAAAAGTCGTTGAAGTAGACTCAAGAAATCGAGGATAAGGCAACTTTAAGCGAGGATTCTAGAAAGCGCTAGATGCTTTTTAGAATCTCAAAGCTCGCCGTTTTAGTCGCTTCGGTAAAACGAATTTATTGATACATATTATTTAATAAAAATGCTCCGTTTCGAGATACAATTACTTGAAACGGAGCGTTTTATAGTTATTTATTATTAATTAATTGAACAACCCCACTGATAATCATGACGATAGTGGTTAAAGCTGTGACAAGTCCAGGAATATAGTTTCCAGTGAAGATCATTATGATTGGTAGCAAGACGAGCAATATCGCACATAGAAAATGCCATATTGCCGAAATAATGCGGCAAGGTAAATTTTTAAAATAGGCTAAAACGACGGCAGGTAAGAAAAAGATAATAAACGTAACCACATTTGCGACGAGCTCTTTGGGTTGATTTAAGTTTACGGTATGCGCACCAGGCGGGTTAGAAGCGGCTGTCACAACCTGTGTAACTACAATAAGTACGAGAGCTAGTAATGCCCAAGATATGCGAGAAATCATTAAAGAACCTCCTATGATATTAAAATAAAATACTAACCTTATTCTTGCGAAATTAGATTATTTTGTCAAAATAGAGTTGAAATTAATAAATATATGAGACTGAAATTTATTTGTTAAGTAGAGCGCGAGTCACATTATAGGTTTGTATTTGGTAGGGTAGTATATAAGTGATGTCACTATTACGAAATCGGTCCATGCCTGTGATGAAGAGACAATGAAGTCAAACAGATTTCTGAATTTCTTCTCCAAAAAAGCAGGACAGAAATCCAACTGATTTCTATCCTGCTCCTTATTACTATCGTTAATCCCTATAAGTGCAATATTTAAATCAACAAGTGAATGCATTAGAGCATCTTAGGAAAGATGAAAGAGATAATTGAGATTATCTAAGAAACTTCCTAATAGTACTGCTAGAATCACTGTAGTTACGCTTAGGAACACATGTAGTGGTCGCATTTCATTCTTCTCTTGTTTGTCGAATAGTACAAAAGCGATGAAGACAGCAGTAATTGCTCCAATGAGAATCGTTAAGACCATAAATCTGCCTCCTCAGTACTAACGTAAGCCCTTGTTGTTAGTTATTGTATCAAAGCAGATCTATAAGAATAAAGCGAATTTGACGCAAAAAACCTTACAATCATGTAAGGTTTTTTACACATATTTAACAATGGTGACAGACCTAAAAATGATAATTCTTTCATCACAAGGTTTCATACGAGATTATAGTCTGTCATATTTGTAATATTTGATGATAGCAGGTTGAATTTTTGAGAACGAAATTTTACAGCATTAAACTTATTTATCTACTGCATCTGTTTTAATATTTTTAGATTTTAAGAATTTCTTGATTTTCTTCTGTTGTTTACCATTCACATCGCCTGCATATTTCGTAGAAACATCGACAACATTGAGCTCGTTTTGAGGCTGGTAATCAAGTTCTTCAATATCTTTATCTGCATCTTTAATTGTGCTGTTAAGAGCAGTGAAATATTTAATGATACGGTCTACGTTATCTTTATATCCAGCTGGAAGCGTGTTGTTTTTCATATATTTCTCGAAACGTACATCGTTTTTAATAGAAAGGTGAGATAACTTAGTAAGACGGTCTGCTTGTTTATCTGTAATCTTTTTGTCAGAACCATACTGTCTGTCTAATTTATATTGCATCAAGTATTTATTATCAAGAATATCAGAGTTCACATCCACATATTTTTGAATTGCTTGATTAGCTTCTTTCTCTGATAACTTTTTGCCTTTCGTCTGGTCTTGGAAGATGTCCTTTTCTGATAGTTCTTTTACGTTCTTAGGCGCATTTTTAGAACTATGATGTTGATGATCTTCGTCTTTGTTGTTACATGCTGCGAGAGTGAGTGTAAGTATCATTATTAATCCGAGAATCAGACTTTTCTTCATTGTACAAGAATCTCCTTTAGTGTCCGTATTACATAACATTTTCACCTTTAAGGGTACCATGATTTAGAGGGTAAGAACATTAATTTTAACCGTAGATTCATGACATCTTCTTGAACGAATGACGAGGATCCTCGGTCTTCATAAAATTAAGACGCATAGAAGAATTTCACATTCTCCTATACGTCTTTGCACATTTCTTTCAAAATAAGACTGCCGGACGTCTTATTTTCTAAACTTATCAAATTGAATCACGTTACTTTTATGTTTAGCGGCTTCTTCAAGTCCTCGACGTGTATGCCCCTTGAACAACCAAACATGAACGTGTGGACTAACTTGTTGAAGTGCTTTAATAAATGCTTGAGATGCACCGTTTTTAAACTTTAATTCTGGATTCTCTGTAATATCTTTAACCATGTAGTCAATGGATTTTTCATCTGGCATGAGTTTAAGCATTGCGACCATTTCTTGTAATAAATCATCAGTATCTAAAACAGCACTACCCTTATAGTAACGTTTTAATATGTTCTTTAAGTTCTTAACATAGGGATTTTCTTCTGCGTCGCTTTCGTACACTATCTCGTCATACATTGCATCTAGAGATTCAGGTACATAGTAGTCTTTGACCAGATTTGAAATCTCCAGCATTTCTTCTCCCACATTATTACGATATAGAGGATGAATAACGTAGTGATTCTTAATGACATATCTGTTATCAAGTACTCTACGACACTCAAGTTCGATTTCTTTCGCACTCATCTTATCGTTGAAGTATTTCTTCCAGAGTTTCGCTAGATGTTGCGTACTCACTATACCGTAGAACCAAACTGCTAAGTGGCAGAAGTAGTGAGCTATATCATCTTCCATAGATGGTTCATCTTCAAATAACGAATCATCTGATTCTAGAAGTTGTTTGAGTGCTTCCTCATCACCATTATTGAGTGCTTCGAACATCTGAAGTAGTTCTTGACCTTCTTTAGAATTAGCCATTTCAGGATCTGCTTTAAGTGATTCTATGAGGACTTGATTTTCTTCAAAATACTGCTGGTCTGTCATTTCGTCTTCATCATCTTCATCCATTTCATCAAAGAACTCATCAGCCATAGTCTCAAACCATTCATCTTCAAACTGAATGATACGTTCGTATAAATCAAACGGAATAACTAGAATATTCATGAAAGGATGATGATAGAAGATGATTTCCTCAAGTGGATAAGGGTTTACAACATCTTGAAGACTATTTCTCATTTGGCCAATCATCGTATCCTTATAGTTGTCATTCTTAGGATCGAGCTCCACCAAGATATTATATAGAAACTCATTATCTGTCATGATACGTTTATGAATCATTTTCGCTAGTTGTTTTTTATTTTTTTGAGAAAAGCCCTTAATAGCGTAAGTTCTACAAATGTCTTTCAATTCATCCACTGTAAAGTGTTCTACTAAATGTTCATAGAATAACATTTGTTCGAGCTCAACACGTGTTTCATAGATCATTTGATGCTTTCTTACTTGCATATCTTGTTCATACGAAAGATCACTAATTTCAGGATACTTGTTATCAAATACCTGTTCATTAAATAAATTTAAATCAGAAGGAGAGATATAATATTCATCTATACTGTAATGTTGTAAGATATTAAAACCTATAAGAAGGCGTATGTTATTACCTTCCTGTATAGGTATAATCGTAAGTTGATTTCCTTCTTTAACTAAGTCTTCAATTTTTTTCTGTCCAGCTTCATTCAACTCGTTATAGAGTGTTTTGTAGCCTTCTTCATATATATAATTCGCTAATTCCATTGGAAATTTGTCTCTCTCTTGAATATCAAAGTAATCGTATAAATCAAGTGCTTCTTTTTCCGTCATTTTTGTAAAATCAAGCATAGCACACCTCATCATTTTATTTCATTATCTCTAATATAACATGAAATTTACTTAGTATTGGGCGTTTCATTTTTCCATAGGCATCTCGTTCACAGAATCCTTATTACTATATTTAATATTACTATAAATTAAATTCGAAAAAAGTAAAAATAAAAAGAGAGTCTCAATCGCTTTGAGACTCTCTTTATCAATCGCGCAAATTCGTTTTAATAAATGATAGGTGGAATATGCATTAATTACGAATAATATAATCGAATGCATTGAGTGCAGCGTTTGCGCCTGCGCCCATAGAAATAATGATTTGTTTGTTGCGATCGTCTGTCACATCACCAGCTGCAAAGATACCTGGTACGCTTGTGGCATTCTTACGATCGATCATTACTTCGTTACCTTGGTTTAACTCAACATAGTTGTCGAGCCATTCTGTATTAGGGAGTAAACCGATTTGAACAAAGATTCCGTCGAGTTGAATCTCGTGTTCTTCACCTGTTTCTTTGTCTTGATATTGAATGCCTGTCACGCTATCTTCACCTAATACTTCAGTAGTTTGGGCATTTTTAACAATCGTTACGTTTGGTAATTCTCTTAAACGTTCTTGTAATACGTTATCCGCTTTCAATTCAGGATTACGTTCGAGTAAGGTTACATTTTTAACAATACCTGCTAAATCGATTGCGGCTTCAACACCTGAGTTACCTCCGCCGACAACTGCGACGTCTTTACCTTCGAATAAAGGACCGTCACAGTGTGGACAGAATGCAACACCTTTGTTAAGCAAACGATCTTCACCAGGAATTTGTAATTTACGCCAACGTGCACCTGTTGCGATAATCACTGTCTTACTCATCAACTTCGCATCATTGTCTAATGTTACTTCAATACCATTGTCTGTCTTCTCGATACCTTTAGCTTGAATACCTTTCATCACATCGACGTCGTATTGGTTGATGTGATCTTCAAGTGCAGATGAGAACTGAGGGCCTTCTGTTTCTTTCACAGTGACAAAGTTCTCGATTGTGGCTGTATCGTTAACTTGGCCACCGATACGGTCAGCGACGATACCTGTACGTAAACCTTTACGTGCTGTGTAAATCGCTGCAGTACCGCTCGCAGGGCCACCGCCTACGATAAGTACATCGTAAGGGTCTTTGTCATTGAATTCAGAAGGGTCAGCTTTACTGCCGAGTTGGTTAAGAATATCTTGAACAGACATACGTCCGTTGCCGAATTCTTCACCGTTTAAAAAGACAGCAGGTACAGCCATGATATCTTCGGATTCGTCTTTGAAGACTGCACCGTCAATCATAGTGTGCGTGATGTTAGGGTTCACAACACTCATCAAGTTGAGTGCTTGAACGACATCTGGACATTTCTGACAAGTTAAACTGACGAATGTCTCAAAGTGAAGTGGACCTTCTAAAGATTTAATTTGGTTGAGCACACTTTGCTCTTCTTTAGGTGGACGACCACTTACTTGAAGTAGTGCGAGCACGAAAGAGTTAAACTCATGACCCATTGGGATACCGGCGAAAGTGATGCCAGTATCCTCATCAGGTCGATTGACAGTGAAACTTGGTGTACGTTTAAGGGATGCCTCTTCAACTTGGATTTGAGATGACATCGCTGATACTTCGTCTAAGAGCGCTTTAAGTTCTTCAGACTTGTCATCAGAACCTAAACTTGCGCGTAAGACAACGTCACCTTCCATGAGTTGAAGTAATTGTTGTAATTGTGACTTTAACTCATCATTAAGCATTTAAATCAATGCCTCCTTAGATTTTACCAACTAAATCAAGGCCTGGTTGTAATGTTTCAGAACCTTCTTCCCATTTAGCTGGGCAAACTTCGCCTGGGTTCTTACGTACGTATTGAGCAGCTTTGATCTTACGTACTAATGTGCTTGCGTCACGGCCGATACCTTCAGCATTGATTTCAGCAGCTTGTACAACGCCGTCTGGGTCGATGATGAATGTACCACGGTTAGCAACGCCGCCTTCTTCGTCTAACACGTCGAAGTTACGAGTGATAGTTTGAGAAGGGTCACCGATCATTGGGTATTGTACTTTGTTGATTGCTTCTGAATGATCGTGCCAAGCTTTGTGTACGAAATGAGTATCTGTTGATACAGAGTAAACATTTACACCAAGTTCTTGTAATTTGTCGTATTGATTTTGTAAGTCTTCTAATTCTGTAGGACATACGAATGAGAAGTCAGCTGGGTAGAAGCAAAGGATACTCCAAGAACCTTTTAAATCTTCATCTGATACTTCGAAGAATTCGTCTTTCTTAGGATCATAAGCGTTTGCAGTGAATGGTAAGATTTCTTTATTGATTAAAGACATAGATAAACATCCTCCTGTTTCGTAATCTGTTTTTTTGAATTAGAATTATCAAGCTCTGTTATTAACGCTTGTTTATAATAATTCTAATCTCTTAAGTCTAATTATCACATGGCATTATCAATTCGTCAATATAAGCGCTTTTGAGTAAAAGTGCTGAGATGATAGGAATTTTAAATGCATCTTAACAGAATTTAACCTCGTTTAACAAAATTATCATAAATTCTAAGAGAAATCGTGATGATTGAGACAGAATTTCAATTAGAGATAGTTATTCTCAACTGAGGGGAGCCGTGTTAAATCTCCCAACGGTATTTGAAAATACTCAGTAAAGTAACTCTCTCTTTCCTTTGTAGAGTAACTTCTAATCTTCCAAAAACAACATCAGTGTAAAAAACACGGCAACCCTCATATATGGGCTGCCGTGTTTCATTATCATCTCACTTATCTTTCTCGATCCCAATAACGTACGCGTTCGAATGCTTGAACGATAGCTGTTGGATCATCTGAAGTGATGACACCTGGCGCGTCAAAGTTCACTTTACTGTTTGCCATTTGTTCTTTCGCTTTCTCGTTCACAACAATTGGTTTGTTGTGTTTGTATGCGAGTTCCGCAAACTCTTCAGCTGCAGGATGCATATCTGAACCATCTGAAATCACGATCAAGCTATCGAAGAGTGTTGGATGTGCAGTGTCGTATGTTTCAGTGATACCGAAGTCTTCAGAAATTGCTTTAGGGTGTGCACCGACAAAGGCATAGTTAAGATGTTTGTCTGCGAAGACTTGTGCATAAGATTTCAATGTTTCTTCACTGATATCACCGTTTGTCGCTACTGCTACTGAGTGACCTTCGAGTGGAATGTTATATTTCGTCATTGTGAGTTGGCTATCTTTCGCATCTGTTTGAACTTCTTCATTTTCTTCAGGAAGCTCAACGCCGACATTCTCTGCAACGCGTTCTGCGAGTTCACGGTCAACTTTATTCAATTGATTTACCGCATTTTGCTTAACGCCAATGTCTTTACATTTACCGATTTCGAATGAGAAACCATCGACAGTGTGGTCGAATTCAGGTTGCGTTAAACTGTTGAGATACAGTTTCGCTTGAGTGTAGTAATCCTTAAAGCTTTCACTACGTTTGCGAATCTTGCGACCTTCCACTTTTTCTTGATAGTGCTCATAACCGCCTTCTTCACGTGGCGTTGTATGAGGATCGTTGTTATTAAGATAGTTTTTATGATAAGCCGTTTGACCTTCATGCTTGTTCATTTGATGCATACCGTCACGTTGGTTGTTATGCACTTCGTTCACTGGGCGGTTGATAGGAATTTGGTTAAAATTAGGTCCGCCAAGTCTTGAAATTTGAGTATCTGTATATGAGAATAAACGACCTTGTAATAATGGGTCATTTGAGAAATCGATACCAGGAACGATATGACCAGGGTGGAATGCAGCTTGTTCTGTTTCATCAAAAACGTTTGTAACGTTTTGATTTAACGTCATTTTACCTACAATCTTCACAGGAACTTGATCTTCTGGCCAAATCTTAGTTGGATCTAAGATATCAAAGTCGAAATCAAATTCTTGTTCTGGACGGATGATTTGTAAGCCTAATTCCCATTCAGGATAGTCGCCTTTCTCGATAGATTCGTATAAGTCTTTACGGTGGAAGTCGACATCTTTACCGTGAAGGATTTGCGCTTCATCCCACACAAGTGATTCAAGACCTTGTTTCGGTTTCCAATGGAATTTCACGAAGTAAGATTGACCTTCTTTATTCACTAAGCGGAATGTGTGAATGCCGAAACCTTCCATTTGTCTAAAGTTCTTCGGAATACCGCGGTCACTCATTGCCCACACTGCAGTATGAGTTGACTCAGGGTTCTGAGCGAAGAAATCCCAGAATGTATCGTGCGCTGAACCACCTTGAGGTACTTCGTTATGAGGTTCAGGTTTTACCGCATGAATTAAATCAGGGAATTTAATTGCATCTTGGATAAAGAAGACTGGTATGTTGTTACCTACGAGGTCAAAGATACCTTCGTCTGTGTAGAATTTCGTCGCGAAACCGCGTACGTCACGCACTGTATCAGGTGAACCTTTAGAACCTTGAACAGTTGAGAATCTTACAAAGACAGGTGTTGTTTTTTCAGGATGAGTTAAGAAATCAGCTGATGTATATTCAGATAAGTCTTCATATACTTGGAACTCCCCGTGTGCACCGAAACCACGCGCGTGCACGATACGTTCAGGAATACGTTCGTGGTCGAAATGCATGATTTTTTCTCTGAAATGAAAGTCTTCAAGTAGACTTGGACCACGATCGCCGACTGTTAATGTGTTTTCATCTTCACTAATTTTCACGCCATTATTCGTCGTCATGGCTTGTTGATCATTATTTTTACGAAATTGTTGCAATTGTTCTTGCTTTTTATTAGACATACTATTCCCCCACTTTCTTACTGTTTTTATTCCACGATTATTAAAAACAAAACGTTATTCAAAGCGACAGTGAATTGAAATAGCGTGTTATTCATTGGGTGTTTAAAAGTGTTGTTTACGAGGAATAAAAGGGGAGTTCGTTAATGCAGAAGAAAATCCCAGTTATTCTCTATATGAGCTGGGATAACTGGGAAGTATGTCTTGCTCTCATTTATCAAACTTATTTAAACGTTACTTTAACACTACCGACATCTGAATAAGACGCGTCGTAAGTGCCTTTTTTAACTGGAATTGGAGAGATAAAGGTACCAGAAGAAATCACTTGTCCGGCTTTCAATTGTTTGCCGTGATCCGCAAGTTTCTTCGCTAACCACTGTACAGATTTCACCGGGTTGCCAAGGACTTCAGTTGAGTCTCCAGTTTCGATTTCTTCGCCGTTGAATGATAGAGATAACTGAATGTCAGCGAATTTATCGTAAGAGAGTGGCGCGACTTCTTCTCCAACGACAATTAACCCTGTAGCTGTATTGTCCGCAAGTAAGTCACCGAGTGTGAAGTTAGGGAACCAGTCTTGATAGCGTGCGTCTGGCACTTCGATACCTGGTGCGATGCGTACGCTATCTAACACTTCTTCGGCACTTGGGTCTTGGGGTAAGTCTGCCGTTAGTATAAACATGATTTCTGGTTCAATGAGTGGGTCAAATAACTCAGAAACTGCGATTTCACTCTCATGTTTAAAGACCTTATTTGATAGTATTGTGCCATATGCAGGTTCATGTGTGTTGGCGATACTTTGTGTAGCGGCGCTTGTCATGCTGACTTTGTAGCCGGCCACCTCGACGTTCTGTGCATCTTTAAGTTGCTCGATGAGTAAGTCTTGTGTTGCGTAAGCTTCAGGCTCAGACAGTTCTACACTTTTACTGATAAAAGGGATTGGTTCGTGATCCTGAAAAGCTTTGAATAATTGTTGTGCAACCGTTTGATTGCCTTGTGTCATATAACATCTCTCCCGATTTAGAATTCTGAAAATTGTTACTAATATCTTAACGATAAATACACAATTATGCAATGGAAGAGCCGAAATTGACCATGCAATATTGAATTGAGTTCACATTTTACCGGAAGAAGAATTCGCTTTCGCAGTTTGTTTAGCGGCTAAATAGGGTAAAATAATATCAATCATCAACCGATAGAAATTGGATGCATAAAGGAGTGAAAGCATGGGGGACTATGTTTACAACTTATTAACACAACATCACTCAGTCAGACGGTTTAAAGACCAACCGCTCCCTGAATCTGATGTTCAACACATCGTGGAAGCAGGCCAAGCAGCTTCAACGTCTAGCTACTTACAAACATACTCTGTCATTGGTATTGACGATCTTCAAGTCAAAGAGAGCTTGAAAGAAGTTTCTGGGCAGCCGTATGTAGAAGAGAATGGTTATTTATTCGTCTTCGTCATGGACTATTATAGACATTCGGTCATGGATGATGAACGTCAAGAAGACTTGAAAGAGGCGTTTGGCTCTACTGAGAACTTACTCGTAGGGTCTATCGATGTCGCGTTATTGGCTCAAAATATGGCAGTCACTGCTGAAGATATGGGCTATGGCATCGTCTATCTTGGCTCATTGCGTAATGATGTTGCGCGTGTGAAAGAAATCTTAGACCTCCCTGACTATACCTTCCCACTATTTGGTATGGCAGTAGGTGTGCCAGCGGATAACGAGAATGGTTCACCTAAACCGAGACTTCCTTTCGAAGCGGTCTTCCATAAAAACAAATATATTCATGATAAGACACAACATCGTCAGTTATTGAGACGTTACGATCAAACGGTAAGTGATTATTACCGTCAACGTACGAATGGAGAAAGAACGGAAACTTGGTCTAACCAAGTGATTAACTTTATGAGTACGAAACAACGTCTTGATATGTTAGATGAGTTGAACAAATCAGGATTTGTGAAGAAGTAAGGAGATAGAGGGCTCTGTGTAGACGTTTGATAAAGTGAAATAGAAACGGATACGCTGAGTCCTTTTTAAACATATAAGCCTCAGAATGATTGAAACTGTGCCTCTACAGTAAATACTATTCAATCGTCATCGCTACTTAAGCTATATTCAACGTAAGGAGTTGAGCCGCATGTCGCTATTACAACAACTCTATCGAAAGCTACACGACGCCCTGAATGGCTCTGTGACACGCAACCCGTTTGCAGATTATACAGAACCTAAGATTAGCACGGAAGATTTAGAAGAAGGGTGGAAGAAGTATACACGTAAGGTCGCGATTAGTGTCAGTACTTGCGTGGATAACACGGCTGAGCGTATCTTTATCCTCATTTCCTTTAAAAAGCACCAACCGAATATGGATATCTTCTTTCAAATGAATGGACGACTGATGATGTGGAATGATCTAGATGATCCTACATATAAACAACGTTTGTATGATCAAGTGATTTCGCAAGCGCCAAAGTTAGTAGGGTTAGTTCAGAAAGCCTATCGACGTTCTCATGCGACACCGCTCACTTATACCCAAATCCAATATGAATTTGAGTCAGGAACAATTTACTCACGTGATGTCACGTCAAAGTGTGTCGAAAGCCAGCTTGATCGCACGCCTGCGTTTCTACAATGGTTTGACGATGTGGAGGAAGAATCTAGACGTTTAACCTTAGATAGTCAGAAGGAAATGACGTGGGGACCATTTCAATCTCATTATAAATAACAAGCACTCTAACAAAGGGTCATTGTCATGTGACGATTACCTAAGTTAGAGTGCTTTAATTTAATCTATAAGATTATGAGTTCTGAGAAGACAATTCGTCGTAGTGACGACTATTGTACGTCTCTTTGTCTAAGTGATTTGTTAATTTCGCTGTACCTGCACCTGCAAGCATAGAGTCGTTAACGTTTAATGCGGTACGACCCATGTCGATGAGCGGTTCAACTGAGATGAGTACCCCAGCGAGCGCGACTGGTAAGTTTAAAGCAGATAGGACGATGATAGATGCGAATGTCGCACCACCGCCGACACCTGCAACACCAAATGAACTAATGATAACGATACCGATGACACTCAAGATAAATTGAGGTGTGATATCGACGTTTGCTGCTGGTGCTACCATGACTGCGAGCATTGCTGGATAAATACCTGCACAACCATTTTGACCGATAGATAAGCCGAATGATGCAGAGAAGTTAGCAATACCATCGGGTACACCTAAACGTGCTTTCTGAGTTTGGATGTTGAGTGGTAAAGCACCGGCACTTGAACGAGAAGTAAACGCGAACAAGAGCACTTCTGCAGTCTTTTTAACAAATGTGGCAGGGTTTAAACCAAGCAGTGACACGATAAGTAAGTGAATGAGATACATCACTATCAACGCTGCATAAGATGCAATGACGAATTTACCTAACGTCCAAATCGCTCCAAAGTCACTCGTCATAATCGTATTCGCAATAATTGCCAAGATACCGTATGGTGTAAGGCGCAATACGAAAGTTACGATAGACATCACGATAGAATAAACTGCGTCGATACCGCGTTTGAGTAAGTTACCGTGCTCAGGTTGTTTACGCATCACACGTAAGAACGCAAAGCCGATAAATGCCGCAAAGATTACAACCGCGATCGTAGACGTAGTACGTTGACCTGTGAAGTCTAAGAATGGATTAGATGGCAGTAACTCTAATATTTGTTGAGGTAACGTATTTGCCGTCATATCTTTCGCTTGTTTAGCGATTTCGCTACCACGAGAATTTTCAGCACTACCGAGATCGATAGTAGATGCATCGAGATGGAAGATGAGCGCTGATAAGATTCCGATAATTGCAGCGATGGCTACGGTACCAATTAAGAAGATAAAGATAAATGTACCGATCTTCGCGAATTTCTCGCCAATCTTGATCTTCGTAAAAGCAGAAACGATAGAAACAAAGATAAGTGGCATAACGATCATTTGAAGTAACGCTACATAGCCGTCACCAATGATGCTAAACCAATCTGAAGTTTGTTTAGTAACGTGAGAATCCGCACCGTAAATTAAATGTAGAATGATACCAAAGATGATACCAATTGCTAACGCAGAAAAAACACGTTTAGGGAATGAAACGTGCTTTCTTGCCATTACATTTAAACCGATAAGGAAAGCCACGAGTATAATAATGTTAATAATAATTAATAACGTATTCATTATTAATCAACCCACGCTTTCTATTTATATTATGGTTAAAGGGGTAATTCCGATATACATACTAAGGATAATACTTTGTATATCGTAAATCAAGAAGAAATTTTGGAGCAGGATAGAAGTAGTAATTTCATAGTATTGCTCCCGCGAAATTGATTTGAATACAAAAAAGGATGCGTTCTTTTTGAATCTATCCAAATATCGCATTTCTCTTGGTCAATTTTTGCCCTGTACTATCTACAATTCATGCCGCTTACTAAATGAACATAAATTTGTACATATATTGAGACACGATACAAAAGCCATTCTGTGGAATGTTTCGCGTAAGAATATCGGATGGAGCGCAAAACAATGCAGAATGGCTTATTGTAAATTTGAGAAGCTACATTTCATTGTGAAACAGAAACAGAAATTAAGGCTTAGTTATTTGGCAAACATATCTTCTCATCATATTGAAGCTAATTTACTTCTTCACCGCATGCACGATATAGTTCATATTTTTTTATATCGTTTCATCGTTCTAAACATCGTAAAGAACATGTTGCGATTCTCTTTCTTCAGTGCATTTTTAACAATCTTCATCGTGCCAAAGAGACCTTCGTCATACAACATGCCTGCAGGTGTCATAAGTGTAAGTTCGCCGATGTGAGATTCAATTTGACTGAAGCGGCTATCTTTAAAGAGTTGATACCACTCTGCGGTAGGGAGCGGTGTAACTTTCACATTGATCGCAGAACTCAAGTTCTCGACAATTTCTTCTTTCTGAGCGAGATTTATAATAGCGATATCGTGTGTTAAGAGAATACCGCCTGGTTTCAACACACGATAGTATTCTCTCAGTGCTTGAACTTTCGCCTTTAGCGGTAACATCGTCAACATTGCTTCATTAAGAATAATGTCGAACTGCTCGTCTTCGAAAGGCAGATTCATCGCATTCGCTTTCTGTACGTGTATCAAATGCGATAAGTTCGCTGCCTCTACGTTCTTCTGACCTTGCTGTAACGCTTTCGCATTGAGATCGACGCCTTCGATGTTACAACCATACGTCTTAGCTAGTTGGATTGCCGTCGTACACATGTTACATCCCACTTCTAAGACACGTTTATCTTTTGTAAAATGCCCTTTCTTAATGAGCCAGTCGGTAGCTTTGCGACCACCAGGTCTAAGACGTTTTTTACCTAATTTGGCTAAAAATGTATGGCCAGCTTCTTTCTTCATTGTGCATCATTCCTCGTTAGTCATTCGCTAATGGTTGATATTTCTTAAACAAGACGTGGTTTTCTAAGTGAACATGTTCGTGCGTTTCGTGTTCTAAATGCTCTAAGCGGTGATAGACGAGTCGCCATGTACCACACGCTTCAGCTGGGGGTTGATAATCGTTAGTTATTGAACGAATATTTTGTAGTAATTGACCTACTTCTTGATGCTCATCGACTAATTCGTTGATAATTTTTGAAGGATCAGCTACCTCTTCCCCGGCGGATAGAGCGCGTAGTTGAGGGAATGATTCTTGATCTTCCTCCTCAATATGGTCTAACAGCGCTTCTTTGAGTTGTGTATAGAGTGATTTTAACTCCACGAGATATGGGTGATTTGGCCCATGCACTTTCGCTAATTTCGTAACGTAAGGGGTTAAATTCTTAAATTCCTCTCTAAGCGGTTGGTGGAAGCGGGCTTGAATATATTGAATGAGAGATGGGCCGTCTAAATATTTCACATTAATCGTACCCGGCTCTTCAGTTTGATCAATACTATTTAACTCTTGTAACAACGTGTCTAAATCGACCCTCTTGTTATTGCGTGCAGCTTCTTCGATAGGAATGTCGCCACCACAACAGAAATCGATACCATAACGACGAAAGATGTCAGCGCTCTTAGGAACGTCTGTAACGACATCTGCAACGTGCTGTGTTTGTTGTATCATGTTATGTCCTCCTCACTAGATTATGGGTTCTTTCTATAACTTAAGTATATTACATGAGAATGATTATCAATATTAGGGAAAACCATAATTATAGTGAGGGAATGACCTTAACAGTTAAGAGGTAATGCTATTTTTATACAAATGAGTAAAGGTAAAAGCGCACTTAAAATCTTGGTAAAGGCATGAAAATGAAAGGGAGAAGTGTACTACAAAAGAAAAATGAAGAGTTTGGGTCAATAAGAAAAAAGCATGCGAATGAGAAGAAAGTAATAATTAAATGATTTATAAGTTCATTTTTCAATGTCGACTCGAGACGCTTGATGGATTTAAGACCACAACGAAAATCCATTCTTCAAGCTCTTTGAGCGAGAAGAATTAGTTGAGTGTGGTTCCACGTAGTAGATTTCTGTGCTTCTCCCAAGCAAGCGAGAGTCAAAGATAAAAATAAAACGAGCCACGGACGTCAATCAATGTCTGAGACTCGTTACTACTTCGAAATAAGGATTATAAACCGAATAAGCGAGCGAAGAATCCTTTATTCTCTTGTTTAGGTTGCTCTTCAAGCAATTTAGACGTATTTTTAGCTAATTCGCCTTGTTCTTTTTGAAGTTTCTGCATGTCAGATTGTGTAGATTGAATATCCGATGCAGATGTTTGTAACTCTTTTAATGACTTCGTATTTTCATCCAACTTAGACGTCATTTGATCTTGAAGCTCTTTCAATTCGTTCTGTTGTTGATGGACTTGATTAATCATTTGTCCAAGCATGTGACGTTCCTCACGCATTTGTTGGATTTCAGTACGGAGTTCGCTCATTAAATTAGAAACGTTAGGGTCAGCCGGTAACTGTTCGTCTTCATCTTTAACGAGGACTTGGAGGAAGTCTTTCTCCTGTTCTAATTCATCAAATGCGAGCTCATAACTATTCGTTTGCTTTACTTTCTCAGCAATTTCATTGAATAATTCAATATCTTCTTCGGTAAAATCGGTAGCTTCTCTACCACGATATTCCGTTTTATTAAGATGGTAACCACGTTCTTCTAAATGTTGTACAATTTTACGGACTTGTTTTTCACTGAGATCGACGCGTTGAGCGAATTCTTTCGTTAACATAGATACAATTCCTTTCATTAGATAAGATGATGAATTATTAAGACTGGCGTCTGTCTGCGGTCAGTGATACGTCAGTCTAACCTCTATGTTAGTTTAAACCGTTTAGCGCCGTATTTCAAGTGTGTTAGGCAACTTAAGAGGAGTGTGATGCTTTGCGTAAGTTCATTGCTTCTAACAATGAATAAATATATGAGCGTGATAACTTGTTCGCAAAGACATATTTAAGAATATAGTTAGACTTCACGCTTGTCCCATAAATATCTTTCGTGAGTTCAAGATTCGGTTTGATGTATAAATCTTTAGGGATACCTGGTGACGTGCCATCGAAGTCAGGTCGAAGGTAAGGGATTTCATGTTGTTTCTCAAAGCCATGACGGTTTAAGAAAGTTTGACGATCGCGAATAATCTGATCCGTTTCATCATCTAGTTCTTCTGGCTCTTTCTGCACTTCGAACATAATAAAGTTCACATCACGTTCATGTACGCGATTAGCTAATTTATTAATTTCTGACTTCACTTCTTCTAAAGTGAGATCCATCAATGTATCATGATTGTCCGTGTTACGAGCGATCAAGTAGATGAGAAATGAAGAGTTCGTCGTCGCTTCATAATGTGCAGTCGCTAAGCTGACAACTTCGCCTTCTTCTAGACCAACGAGAAAGATATAGTCATCTTTCGTATATTGATTCTCCAGCGATTGTTTAAAGATTTGTTCATCTTCATAAAGTGAGATATCCAACTTCTCATCATATAAAGATAAAGCTTCTCGATATAATGGCTCCTGGCTCGATTTCACAACCGTAAATTCCATAATATTCCCCCTAGTATTAACAGTGCGGCATTCAATAATCCGTAAATTCAATAGTGATACTTAAAATAAATGATAATCTATTTTAACTCGCTCGCCAACCGGATTTTTTGTAAAAAAAGACCCAACACACTTATCATCGTATGTAAGAGGTGTTGGGACAAACTTTAAAGTAGACTCAGTATCTCATATTGATTATCTTGCTAAGCATGTATCAATATGGATGTGTGTTGAGTTCAATTAAGACTTGGGGCCTTCTGATTCTTCAGCGTAATGTTCATCTCTGTCTTGATCATTCACTTCTTCGTCAGTGTAAGCTGCATTGTTATCTTCTACTTCTTTGTGATTAGATTCATCTTTAGAAGCAACTAAGATTAATTTGTCATTAAGGATTTCTTTTTTATAGCGTTCTTGCTCTTCTTCACTTAAGTCGTAATTCGCAAGCATTGCACCTTCAGAGTCTTCACCAGTTAACATTTTAGCCATAGCGTCACTGAACGTACCGCTTGTGACGATTAAGCTGATTTCAGAATCGTGAATGCGCTCATCTTTTAACTTTGTACGGCTTAACACTGTCAATTCATAATTCTCGTAGCCTTCAGAACGTTTTTTGTCGATTTCATTAAATAATTCATCTGTGTTATTAACGATTGTAAATTGTGTCATTGTGTTTTCCCTCCATCTTTTTGAGCGACGTATATTATTATTCCTATACCCTATGTAAAGAGTATAGAAACGATTCAATTTAATTATATTACTTTTCCAAATTTCTGACAAACGCGCTCAGTCATCGTCTTTATAGAATATCCACATATTTTACATAATCATTCAAAATTGTAGGATAGAATCTATATTTCGCACGCTCAACATATTGAAAAATCCGTCTAAATTTGCTATCATCAGTAAATAATTTTATTTAACTCATATAATCTAAAGAATAGGGCTTTAGAAGTTTCTACCATGTTGCCATAAACAACATGACTATGAGTAGCAATTCAATACATAAACAAAAGCAATTCGCTTTAAACAAGCCTACTTAGACGACGCGCACACTTACCGCATCATACCTACCCCAATGTGTGCACAGGACTTACCGTCGTCGCATGAGTAGAGAGGTGTACCGTGCTAAGACGGATGCTTAATTGTATTGCATGTTTACTCATAGTTCCTAACTTGCGAAAGTTTAGGAATTTTTTTATATCAAAAATAGGAGGGCTAGAAGTGGATTTGTTAAAGCAAAAAGTTAAAGAAGATGGTGTCGTTATCGATGAGCGCATACTCAAAGTCGATGGGTTCTTGAACCACCAAATTGATGCCGAATTGATGTGGGAAGTAGGAGAAACATTCTACGATCAATTCAAGGACGAAGGCATCACTAAGATTCTGACGATTGAAGCGTCAGGGATTGCTCCGGCAATTATGGTGGCGAAACGATTCGGCGTACCTTGTCTCTTCGCAAAGAAAGCGAAACCGAATACGTTGAATCAAGATGCTTATACGACAGATATACACTCATTTACTAAGAACAAAACATCTCATGTCATGATTTCTAAAGAATTCTTAGATGAGAATGACCGTATCTTAATCATCGATGATTTCTTAGCGAATGGAGATGCTTCTCTAGGCTTGAACAATCTCGTAGAGCAGGCGAAAGCACAGACTGTCGGCATCGGTATCTTGGTTGAGAAATCATTCCAACCTGGACGCCAGAAATTGAACGAAGCAGGACTCAAAGTTTCATCATTATGTGAAGTGGCGTCACTCGCTGGCAACAAGGTCACTTTAGTAGGGGAAGAATAACTGATGAGAACATTTATCCTTAGCGTTCAACACCTCTTAGCGATGTATGCTGGAGCGATTCTCGTTCCAATCATCGTGGGCACAAGCTTGAAATTCTCTGCTGAAGAGATTGCTTTCTTAGTCACAGTCGACATCTTTATGTGTGGGGTGGCGACATTCCTACAAGTTTGGAAAGGCACAGGAACAGGCTTGCCTATCGTGCTCGGTTGTACCTTTACCGCAGTAGCACCGATGATCTTGATCGGACAGACGAAAGGCATTTCAGACCTGTACGGTTCACTCTTCCTATCCGGGATACTCGTCGTGCTCATCGCGCCGTTCTTCTCATACTTAGTGAAACTCTTTCCACCAGTCGTTACAGGAAGTGTTGTCACGATTATCGGAATTAACCTCATGCCTGTAGCGATGAACTATCTCGCAGGTGGTGAAGGTGCGAAAGATTATGGTGATGGTAAAAATATTCTTCTCGGTTTAATCACTTTAGTCATCATCTTAGTCATTCAGCGTTTTACGACAGGTTTCTTGAAATCTATCGCGATTCTCATTGGGCTCGTACTCGGAACAGTCATCGCGGCTTGGTTTGGCATCGTAGACGTGAAGCAAGTAGGAACCGCGCATTGGTTCTCTTTACCGCATCCATTTAGGTTTGCACACTTTAGTTTTGACTTTGGCGCAACGCTCGTCTTCTTTATCGTGGCCTTGGTCAGCTTGATTGAATCAACAGGTGTGTACCATGCGTTGAGTGAGATTACTGGAAAGCAGTTAGAGCGTAAGGATTTTCGTAAAGGTTACACTGCGGAAGGTCTAGCGATTATCCTCGGGGCGATCTTCAACGCCTTTCCTTACACGGCATATTCTCAGAACGTCGGCTTAGTCTCACTTTCCGGCGCGAAGAAGAATAAGGTGATCTATGGTATGGTCATCTTACTCATCATTTGTGGCTGTATTCCGAAACTGGGTGCTTTAGCAAATATGATTCCGTTACCTGTCCTCGGCGGTGCAATGATTGCCATGTTCGGTATGGTGATGGCTTATGGTGTGAGTATTTTAGGGACAAGTGATTTTAAAAACCAAAACAACTTACTCGTCATCGCCATTTCAGTCGGACTTGGAGCAGGTATTAGTGCTGTGCCAGATGCATTTAAGTCGCTTGGAGACCACTTCTCTTGGCTTACTCAAAACGGAATTGTAATCGGCACAATCTCAGCAATTCTCTTGAATTTCTTTTTTAATGGTATAAAGTATCAACAAAAGCAAGAAGATATGAAATAATGTAACTAACAATTAACAATAGGAGGCTGTAATTATGTGGGAAAATAAATTTGAAAAAGAATCTTTGACGTTCGACGACGTGCTACTCATGCCAGCAGAATCTGATGTCTTACCGCATCAAGTAGATTTAAGCGTTCAACTTTCAGAACGTATTAAATTAAACATTCCACTCATCTCTGCAGGAATGGATACAGTAACTGAATCTAAGATGGCGATAGCTATGGCGCGTCAAGGTGGACTGGGTGTCATCCACAAGAACATGAACATCGAAGACCAAGCAGACGAAGTACAAAAAGTTAAACGTTCAGAGAATGGGGTTATCACAAATCCATTCTTCTTAACTCCAGATGAGAAAGTATTTGAAGCTGAAGCGTTAATGAGTAAATACAGAATTTCTGGTGTACCTATCGTTGAAGATGCAGAAACACGCAAATTCGCAGGTATTATCACGAACCGTGACTTACGCTTTATCGAAGATTTCTCTATTAAAATTTCTGACGTGATGACGAAAGAAGATTTAGTGACTGCACCAGTAGGTACTACGCTTTCTGAAGCGGAAGAACTTTTACAAAAACACAAGATTGAGAAATTACCATTGGTTGAAGATGGCCGTCTAGAAGGCTTAATCACAATCAAAGACATTGAGAAAGTATTAGAATTCCCTCATTCAGCTAAAGATGAAAGTGGTCGCTTGCTCGTAGCTGCAGCCATCGGTATCGCGAAAGATACAGACATCCGTGCTGAAAAACTCTTTGAAGCAGGTGTAGACGCACTCGTTATCGACACAGCACATGGTCACTCTAAAGGTGTGCTCGACCAAGTATCACACATTAAAGAGAAATTCCCACAAGTTACACTCATCGCAGGTAACGTAGCGACAGCAGAAGCAACGAAAGCACTTTACGAAGCAGGTGCGGACGTAGTTAAAGTAGGTATCGGACCTGGTTCAATCTGTACAACTCGTGTCGTTGCAGGTGTCGGCGTACCTCAAATTACAGCAGTATACGACTGTGCAACAGAAGCACGCAAACATGGTAAAGCCATCATCGCTGACGGTGGTATCAAATTCTCAGGCGATATCATCAAAGCATTGGCAGCAGGTGGCCACGCAGTCATGTTAGGTAGCCTCTTAGCAGGTACTGAAGAAAGTCCTGGCGCAACTGAAGTCTTCCAAGGTAGACAATACAAAGTATATCGCGGCATGGGCTCACTCGGCGCTATGGAAAGAGGTTCAAACGACCGTTACTTCCAAGAAGACAAAGCGCCTAAGAAATTCGTTCCAGAAGGTATCGAAGGTCGTATCGCATACAAAGGGCCTTTACAAGACACAGTTTATCAACTCATGGGCGGTGTAAGATCTGGTATGGGTTACACTGGCTCAAAAAATCTAGAAGAATTGAGAGAAGAATCTCGATTCACACGTATGGGTCCTGCAGGTCTTGCAGAAAGTCACCCACACGACGTGCAAATTACGAAAGAATCACCAAACTATTCATTCTAAGCTAGACACTAAAAGGAGATTTAAGAGTTATGGAAATGGCGAACGAGCAAGAGCTCATACTTGTCCTTGACTTTGGTAGTCAATACAACCAACTCATCACACGCCGTATCCGTGAGATGGGTGTCTACAGTGAGCTTCACGATCACGAACTTTCTATTGAAGAGATTAAAGCGATGAATCCAAAGGGTATCATCCTATCTGGTGGACCGAACTCTGTATACGCAGAAGATTCGTTCACTATTGACCCAGCAATTTATGACTTGGGCGTACCTATCCTCGGTATTTGCTACGGTATGCAATTGACGACGAAATTACTCGGCGGCAAGGTGGAACGTGCCAACCAACGTGAATACGGTAAAGCGACGATTAACGCGAAATCCGACGAACTCTTCTTCGGTTTACCTGAAGAACAAACCGTTTGGATGAGTCACTCTGACAAAGTCATCGAAATTCCAGAAGGCTTTGAAGTGATCGCGGATAGTCCAAGTACCAATTACGCAGCGATTGAAGACAAAGAACGTCGTATTTACGGCGTTCAATTCCACCCTGAAGTCCGTCACACTGAATTCGGTAACGATTTACTTCGCAACTTCGTCCGTCGCGTCTGTGAATGTACAGGCGAGTGGACGATGGAGAACTTCATCGAGCTTGAAATCGAGAAGATTCGCGAACAAGTTGGTGACCGCAAAGTCTTATGTGCGATGAGCGGTGGTGTAGATTCTTCAGTTGTCGCTGTTCTACTACACAAAGCGATTGGCGACCAATTAACATGTATCTTTGTGGACCATGGCCTTTTACGAAAAGGAGAAGGCGACATGGTAATGGAACAATTCGGTGAAGGATTCAACATGAACATCATTCGCGTCAATGCGCAAGAACGTTTCATGAGCAAATTAGAAGGCGTTTCAGACCCAGAGAAGAAACGTAAGATTATCGGTAATGAATTCGTGTACGTGTTTGATGATGAAGCGGCGAAATTGAAAGATGTCGACTTCCTCGCACAAGGTACACTTTACACAGACGTTATCGAATCTGGTACGAAGACTGCACAAACAATCAAGTCTCACCACAATGTGGGCGGTTTACCAGAAGATATGGAATTCGAACTCATTGAACCGATCAACACACTATTTAAAGACGAAGTACGTGAACTCGGTATCGAATTGGGTATCCCTGAACATCTCGTTTGGAGACAACCATTCCCTGGCCCGGGACTGGGTATCCGCGTACTCGGTGAAATCACAGAAGACAAATTAGAAATCGTACGTGAATCAGATGCCATCCTTCGTGAAGTCATCCGCGAAGAAGGTTTAGAACGTGATATTTGGCAATACTTCACAGTGCTTCCAGGTATCCAGTCTGTAGGTGTAATGGGCGACTATCGTACGTACGATCACACAGTAGGTATCCGTGCCGTGACATCTATTGACGGTATGACAAGTGACTTCGCACGTATTGATTGGGAAGTACTACAGAAGATTTCCAGTCGAATCGTTAACGAAGTCGATCACGTGAACCGCGTTGTTTACGATGTGACATCTAAGCCACCAAGTACAATTGAGTGGGAATAATAGAGTATATATGATGATGCGACCCCTTTGGCTAATAGGCCTGAGGGGTTTTGTGTGGGGGGGTAAGGGCTGGATGTAGAGAGTGTGCAGGTAGGTGTGGGAAGTGTGCAGTGTGTAGAAGATAAAATATAAACTCGTTATTGAAGTTCTTTACGCTACTACTTAGAAATTTATCACTAAGATTTAATATAAGTATAAAGTATAAGTACTGAAAAATAATTTGAAATGCAAAATAGGAATTCAAATTAGTAGTGAAAATAAACTTGATATTATAATAAAAACTAATTAATATTATGTGTAAATACTCCGTAATAATTAGGAGGATTTAAATGATAAAATCAATAAATCATGTAACTTATTCTGTTTCCGATTTAAAAAATTC
>NZ_PPRN01000020.1 GCF_002902685.1 Staphylococcus pettenkoferi
CCTTATATAAACTATTACATTCACATACATAATTCAATATAATATTAGAATATGTCTAGTAATTTGAAATATCTATTTAATTTTAAATAAATATTTATAATACGACGTACTCGTCATATTTTGTATAAATTTTTAAATTTTGGTTAGCTTACAACGAACTTAATGAAAGTACATCATAGAGATGGATATCATAAAACGAATTTAAGAAATTAGATAAGATGGAGTATATAGAGGGGGGAACGATAAAAATTACCAAACTAAAAAAACTGGAAAGGCAAATGCCTTTCCAGCGTTTCTTCAATAAATATTATACAGTTTCAGCCCAGTGACTTGAACCTGCACCGCCGTTCCATACTTTGTGAGCTACTTGGTCTTGTACGTGTTCAGGTACTTTAGCTGGAGAAACACCTTGGTATTGAGAAGGTGCTACGCTGTCCCATGTACTTTGTAAGAATTGGTATTTACCTGCTGCACCACTTGATGGGTTTACTGCAGTTGGGTCACCGCCTGATTCACGTTGAACGATGCCTTCCATACCAGCTGGTGTACCAGCGCTTGAACCTTTAGATGAAGTTGATTGTTGTTTTGGTTGAGCTTGTGTAGTTGATTCTTGTTTAGGTTGTTGAGTTTGAGCTGTTTGTGGAGCTTGTTGTTGTTTAGGTTGTTGTTGAGTTGAAACTTGTTGAGTGTTTACGTTACTAGTAGTTGCTGCTTCTTCTTGAGTGTTGTCTTGTTGAGCAGCTTCACCGTATCCGTTCCAGCTCCAGCTCCAAGTTGAACCATTTGATTCGAAGTGGTAATGAGCACCATTGTAGTCAAAGTCATAGTTATATGAACCCTCTTGTACAGGGCTTTCGTTTAATTGTTGTGGATTGTTTTGAGCTAATTGAGCTAATTCAGCTTTGTTTACTCCTTGTTCAGCTGCGTCTGCTGAGTGATGACCACCCGCTACGCCTGTTACTCCTAATCCTACTGCTACTGTTGAAGCAATTAATGTTTTTTTCATTATCAAAAATCCTCCTATAAGGTAATTAGTTTTATGATCAATTTGCAAGTACTACTATAACATCCATATTTGCCTCGTAGGTTACAGTGAAATAAAAAAAACACGCACTTCTTTACAACATAATTACATTAAATTCTTTTAAGATTAAAGTTAATTTAACTTAAATTCCTTTCATGACAGTTCTCATTTCTATAAATTTACGTATTACTATGTAACATTCATGTAATTTGTCTGATATTTCTTCACTAAAATAGCCTTGTATTTATGTATATTTGCGAGTTGTCAAAAGGAAATTCAGCTAAATATTAAGCGGCTACTCTCTATTAATAGACAAGGTCAATAGAAAGTAGCCATATGAAAGTATAAATTTAGGAGAAATAGAAAGTTAGTTTGTGTTCGTTAAACAATTTCAATAATTTCGTCTGGATTGATAGTTAAGGGATCTGGATTATCAAATGGATTATATGATTCTATAGTTGAAGTGTGAGTTTGGACTGTATGATCTGATTTGGGTGATGACATAAATTTAATATATTCGATATTGATCTCGGAAATGAAATGTGTCTGGCCTTCTTTATCGTATTTGCTTGAGTGTAATTGACCGGTTATGCCTACGAGAGAACCTTGCTTGAGGTAGTGTTCAATATTCTCAGCTAGTTTCCCAAAGGCTTTACAGAATAAAAAGTCAACGATGGGTTGATTGTTCTTATCACGATAATTGCGCTCCACTGCAACAGTGAAAGTCGCTCTCTTCCTCCCTTCCTTATCATAAATTTGAGGGTGTTTAGTAAGTCGCCCTACTACTGTAATATTGTTTAGCATGTGTCACCTCCTTTGGTAAGCTTATCTTATGCTAAAGCTTAAGAGAGAGTCAAAGTGCAGTTTTAAAGATAATCAAGCAATTCTCTCTAAAGTAATTGACGAAATTTGCGTGTTGCATTAATTTATAAGTTATAATGTATCTATAATGAAAAAAATCGTAGTATTTAAAATTTTTTAAATGGATGTGAGACGATGAAGACTTTCAAAGCTGTACGGTTTCAAATCGTATCTGAACAAGGCGGTTTAACTGAATTTGAACTCGAAGACGGCGTCATTATTAATAAAGAGAATAGAGGAACAGGTTGGTTGCTTGAAATCGTCATCTCTGATGCACATTATGAAGCGATGAAGCAATATCAAGATGAGGGTCGTCTTCTTGATATTCGTGTAGTAATTACACGTCCATCTAACGACCCTGCACTCTTTGATGCAACGATTCAACGTATAACGAAACTAGACAAGACGATTTCCGTAGTCTTTGAATGTCATATCTATACGTTACGTCAAGTCTACGCTGAAAGCTTACTTGAGCAACTCATAGACGAAGGTTTATCCGGCGAAGAATTGAAGAAGACCTTTAATCGCATGATGAAATCGAAACCGAAACTTAAGGATGAGCGAGCGAATAAGTAACCGCACAATGATCTTTCCCTTAAATAGCCGTTCTCTCTATACATTGAAAAAGCTCGTAGATGCATTTAACACATCTACGAGCTTTTTCTTATTTCTTCTATTATTGTGGGTCTTGCAATGCAAATGTGAGTTCACAACTACATGCAAGCTCGCCATCTACTGTTGCTTTAGCTGAGCCTTTACCGATTGGCCCTTTCATTTTAGTAATTTCCACTTCAAGTCTTAAAGTATCGCCAGGCGTAACTTGACGTTTAAAGCGACATTTGTCAATTCCAGCGAATAAAGCAAGTTTACCTTTATTTGCTTCGTTATTTAAAAGTGCTACTGCACCCGTTTGTGCTAACGCCTCTGTAATTAAGACACCAGGCATAACCGCATATTCAGGGAAATGACCTTGGAAGAAAGGTTCATTACCTGAAACTTGTTTAATGCTCACACAGCGTTGACCTGCTTCGTACTCAACTACTCGATCGATGAGCAAGAAAGGTTGTCTATGTGGGATAATGTCTTTAATTTGATTGTAATCGAATATCGTTTCCATAAATCTGCCTCCAATTTTAACTCAATCCATTTTACCTAGAACTGTCATTTAATCATTCACACGTTGAATATCCGCGCCTAATGATTTCAACTTACCATGTAAATCGACATAGCCACGGTCAAGATGTTTCAATTCAGTCACTTGCGTCGTTCCATCCGCAACGAGACCTGCGAGAATCAGTGCTGCTGCAGCTCTTAAATCCGTCGCTTTCACTGTGGCACCTTGTAAGTGACTCTTGCCTTCAAGCTTAGCACTACGCCCTTCTACAGAGATATTGGCGTTCATGCGCTTGAATTCACCTACGTGCATGAAACGGTTCTCAAAGACAGTTTCTGTAATTACTTTATGACCTTCTGCAGTTAAAAGCAAGGCCATCATTTGCGACTGCATATCTGTAGGGAATCCTGGATGTGGAAGTGTCTTGATATCCACTGGCTTGAGTTCGCCTTCAGCTGACACACGAATCGCATCATCTTGATAGTCTAGTTGAACGCCCATCTCTTCAAGCTTGTAAACAAGACTCGTCATATGTTCTTTAATCGCACCTTTGACGAGAATATCACCACGTGTAATTGCACCAGCAATGAGTAATGTACCTGCTTCGATACGGTCTGGGATAATCGCGTGTTCTACACCATGTAACGCTTCAACACCATTGATTGTAATAGTATCCGTACCGGCGCCGACAACATTACCTCCCATTTCGTTGATGTAATTTGCTAAATCAACAATTTCAGGTTCGCGTGCTACGTTCTCAATCACAGTCTTACCTTGCGCTAATGACGCAGCCATCACAATGTTCTGAGTCGCACCAACACTTGGGAAGTCTAAGTGAATTGTCGTACCTTTCAAACCATCTTTGGCATTGGCGTAGATAAATCCACCATCCATATGAATGTCAGCACCGAGTTCTTCAAATCCTTTGATATGTTGTTCAATTGGACGAGAACCAATCGCACAACCTCCCGGAAGTGCTACTTTCGCATGTCCAAGGCGTGCCAATAATGGTCCCATCACGAGTATGCTTGCACGCATTTTACTTACATATTCGTAGGGTGCTTCTTCGTTAAGTGTCTTCGTCGCATCCACTGTGACGCTTTCGCTGTCCTTGTCATAAGCAACTTCAGCGTTCAACGTTGAAATTACGTTGTTAATTGTTTCAACATCGCTGAGCGCTGGTACATTGCGCAAGATACTTTGTCCTTTACTAGCGAGAAGCGAAGCCGTTAACACGGGTAATACTGCGTTCTTTGCGCCAGAAACTTGCACCTCTCCTCTCAACGTGTTGCCACCATTAATTACTATCTTATCCATCTTAAATCCTCCACTTAATTCCGATTCCACTGGGATAGTTGAAGTCATCGTAACGATGCTTCCTCTCCCCTCATTTCTATCCGATAAAGAGTTATTTGATTTACTTTCTTTAACTGAGATGACGTCAGCTGACCTCAGTATTTCACTAAGTTCAGAAATCGTTCACAAGGGTTGACGACGTCATCGCGTCATTGTAATGCATACCCTTTCTCAATTATTTATAACGTTGATGCCCTAGCCTTTCATACTTAAGGTTGAATGTTCTTCTTATAGTAAAATTAAGAAACAGTTGCAGTACAATAATAAAGTTGTTGACGTTTCATAGCATCAATTCAATAAATATTTAATTTGTGTTGAATATTGAAGTAAGTCGACGATAAAGTTACTTACTGCAGTACCCAATAATATCGCGAGAAATATCATGACGACCTGTACTTGGAGTGGATAGCCTTTTTTAAAAATCTGATCCAACCGCAATGAATGAATCGCCCAATAAGCTACACAAATACAGACTACATGCAGTAGAATATGTATTATCGCGAATTGACTCAAAAAATTCATTTTTCAAGCTCCTTACTCTATTCGTTATCTATAATTGTACATGAAAGTACGTTGAAATGATACTTTCTAAGTTGATGGTCAGCAACCATTGATAAAAATTTTAAGAGCCACTTATAACGATACTTACCTAAAGAAACTACCGAACAACTTGTGATTGCTCGGTAGTAAAGAGATTCATTTCAAATTTTACGCTTTATTGCCCATCGAAATAGAGATTCTGTTCCAAGTGTTGATTTGACCAATAATAAAGATTAAATCTGTATACTCTTCTTCGCTATAATATGCTCTTACTTTATCATAAAGATTGCCAGGTACTTTGCGTTCAGAAATTAAAGTAACAGATTCAGCTAGTTCTAACGCTGCTTTTTCTTTGTCACTATAGATATCTGTGTCATTCCAAGCGTTGAGTAGATAAATGCGTTTTTCATCTACACCTATTTTTCGTGCATCATCAGTGTGCATATTCAAGCAGAACGCACAGCCGTTAATTTGGGAGACTCTAATTTTAATTAATTCTTGTAATTCTTTATCGATAGTGTTGTTTGCCAGTAATTTTTCCATTTCAAACATAATTTTTATATTATCAGGTCTCACTTTTTCGTAATTGATTCTGTTAGACATTTCAACAACTCCTTTATTTCTATTTCTCTCTACTTAAATTATTAATCTGAATATGTATTTTCACAAAACTTTTGCTTATAAAGTTAATTTAATTATATCTATTTTACAATCAGGGATTGCAGCCGTTAGCTTAAGAGCGTTTAAACCTGACGTTTCAGGTAATAATGATAGCGAGGTGATAAATATGGCAGTTAAAATTGCACGTATCTATGATGCTAAAGAAGAGAAAGGCGTACGTGTGCTCACAGATCGAGTCTGGCCTCGAGGTGTATCGAAAGAAGATGCTAATTTAGATCATTGGCTTAAAGAAGTGGCACCAACGAGTGATTTGAGAAAATGGTTCAACCACGATCCACAATTATTTGGTGCTTTTAAAGAAAAATATGAGAAAGAGCTTAGAGAAAACGAGGATCAAAAAGAAGCATTTGAAGAATTGAAACAAATTGTTAAAGAAAGTAAGCAAGACGTCTTACTTCTCTTCGCTGCGAAAGATACTGAACATAACCAAGCCGTAATCTTAAAAGATTTACTAGAAAATCAATAATCCTTACGCATTGGTTAACAACTCAATAACGAGAAACCAAAAAAGAAGTTCCCATAACAGGAACTTCTTTTTCTATATTATTGCATGTTAGCGACACGAATTCTATTGTTCGCACGTTTCAAAGCACGTTTCGCTCTATAGATGTCGCTGTTATCATCTTCACTACTCAAATGAGATTCTGCTCTAGATTTTGCTAATTCAGCTCTAGCTACATCTATTTCAGTAGCAGGCTCTGCAGTTTGAACGATTATAGACAATTTGTGTTGTCTAATTTCAACAAAGCCTTCACTTACTGCAATGTATTCTGAACCATTCGCAAAGTTTACTTTGACGTGGCCAATATTAAGTGCTGCAACTGTAGGTATATGTCCATGCATAACACCCATTTCACCAGCTGTTGTCTTTAAGACAGCAAGTTCAACATCTTCGCGTTCATAAACAGAACCATTAGGAGTGACTATGTTTAGGCTTAATGCTTTCATCATCCATACCTCCTAATATATTAAACTTCAACACCCATATCTTTCGCTTTTTCAAGTACGTCTTCCATACCACCAACGAGACGGAATGCGTCTTCTGGGATATGGTCATATTTACCTGCTAAGATGTCTTTAAAGTCTTCAACTGTCTTCTTAACTGGTACATATGAACCTTTTTGACCTGTAAACTGTTCAGCTACGTGGAAGTTTTGAGATAAGAAGAATTGAATACGACGTGCGCGTTCAACTGTCTTCTTGTCTTCTTCTGATAATTCGTCCATACCGAGGATAGCAATGATATCTTGTAACTCACGGTATTTCTGTAATGTAGATTGTACGCCACGTGCAACTTCGTAATGTTCTTCACCAACGATTGCTGGTTCTAATGCTCTTGAAGTTGATGCAAGTGGGTCTACGGCTGGGTAGATACCCATTTCAGTTAATTTACGTTCTAAGTTTGTAGTTGAGTCTAAGTGAGCGAATACTGTTGCTGGTGCAGGGTCAGTATAGTCATCGGCTGGTACGAAGACCGCTTGGATAGAAGTTACTGAACCTTTAGTAGTAGAAGTGATACGCTCTTGTAATTGACCCATTTCTGTAGCCAATGTTGGTTGGTAACCTACTGCTGATGGCATACGTCCTAATAACGCTGACACTTCAGAACCTGCTTGAGTAAATCTGAAGATGTTATCGATGAAGAGAAGTACGTCTTGTCCTTCTTCATCACGGAAGTATTCAGCCATTGTTAAACCAGAAAGTGCAACACGCATACGCGCACCTGGTGGTTCGTTCATTTGACCGAAGACCATCGCAGTCTTGCTAATAACACCACTGTCGCTCATTTCGTAGTAAAGGTCGTTACCTTCACGTGTACGTTCACCAACGCCGGCGAATACTGAGATACCACCGTGCTCTTGAGCGATGTTATTGATTAATTCTTGGATTAATACAGTCTTACCTACTCCGGCACCACCGAATAATCCGATCTTACCACCTTTAATGTAAGGTGCTAATAAGTCTACTACTTTAATACCTGTTTCAAGAATTTCTACATTTGTAGAAAGTTGATCAAATGCAGGTGCTTGTCTATGGATAGGATCACGACGAGCTGAGCTATCGATTTCACCATTTAAGTCGATTGGCTCACCAAGTACGTTGAATACTCTTCCTAAAGTCTTCTCACCTACTGGAACACTGATGCTTTGTCCGCTGTCTTGAACTTCAGCACCGCGTTTTACGCCGTCTGTTGAGTCCATAGCAATCGTACGAACGACATCGTCGCCGAGTTGTAACGCTACTTCTAAAGCAAGTTTATGTGTACCGTCTTCTCTTTCAACTTCAAGGAAAAGCGCGTTATTAATATTAGGGACTTCGTTATGTTCGAAACGAACATCAATGACAGGACCCATGATTTGTGTGACACGGCCTACTCCCATGCTTTATTCCTCCTTTAATTATTATTCAAAAGCTGTCGCGCCACCAACAATTTCAGTGATTTGTTGTGTAATGGCTGCTTGACGTGCGCGGTTATATTCTAATGATAAGTCATCAATAAGTTCGCTCGCATTATCAGATGCATTCTTCATCGCTGTCATACGTGCAGCGTGTTCACTTGCTTTAGCATCTAGAATCGTACCGTAGATTAAGCTTTCTACATATTGAGGTAAGATTACATTCAATATAGAAGCCTTATCCGGTTCGAATTCATATGAAGACATCTGTCCATGTCCGAGACTTGAATCTTCAGGAGATAATGGAAGAACTTTTTTCTTGCTTGGCTTGTTTTCTAAGACACTCACAAAGTGACTAAAGAAGATTTCTAATTCGTCGATTTCTTCATCACTATATAAATCTACTGCTTTAGTAGCGATGGATTGAATATCTTTGAATGTAGGTTGGTCAGGTACATCAGTCATTACTGTACGGATGTTATATCCTCTGTTTTCTAAGAAATCTATACCTGATTGACCGATGACGAGCAATTCAAATTCGTCTTGACTGTTGTGCTTTTCATCTAAAGTTTGAACGAGATTCTTAAGGATATTTGCGTTATACGCTCCGGCTAAGCCTTTATCACTCGTAATCACTAAGTAACCGCTCTTCTTAACTTCACGTTGTCGAAGCATAGGATGGTTCGCTGTTTTGTCAGCACCTGCAACTGCAGTAATCGCATCTTGCATCTTGTCCATGTAAGGTTTGAATTGCTTAGTATTCTTCTCAGCACGACGAAGTTTAGAGTTAGAAACCATGTTCATCGCTTGAGTGATTTGCTTCATCTTCTTCGTCGATTTAATTCGAGTATCTATTTCCTTTAGAGACGCCATTATCTCACCACCTTCTCATTCACAAAGTTAATTATTCTGATACACTGAAGCTTCGTTTGAATACGTTAATTGCTTGTTCGAATTTAGCATCGTCAGGTAAAGCACCTGAAGTTCTAATTTCGTTTAATAAATCACTTGCATTAACTTTAGCCCAATCATTAAATTCACTTTCGAAACGAGTGATATCTTCTGTTGGGATGTCATCTAAGTAGCCTTTAGTAAGTGTGTAAATAATTAACACTTGGTTCTCAACAGGTAGTGGTTTGTTCTTAGCTTGTTTAAGCACTTCAACAGTACGTTTACCACGCTCTAATTTCGCTGCAGTAAATTCGTCTAAATCTGAACCGAATTGAGCGAATGATTCTAACTCACGGAATGAAGCGAGGTCGAGACGTAATGTACCTGCGACTTTCTTCATTGCCTTAATTTGAGCAGAGCCACCTACACGAGATACAGACTGTCCGGCGTTGATCGCTGGTCTTACACCTGAGAAGAATAAATCAGATTGTAAGAAGATTTGTCCGTCTGTGATTGAGATAACGTTTGTTGGAACGTATGCTGAAATGTCCCCTGCTTGCGTTTCAATGATAGGTAAAGCAGTGATTGAACCGCCGCCTAATTCGTCATTGAGTTTCGCTGCTCTTTCAAGAAGTCTACTATGTAAGTAGAACACGTCACCTGGATAAGCTTCACGGCCTGGTGGACGACGTAATAATAATGAAAGTTCACGGTAAGCTGCCGCTTGTTTAGTTAAATCATCATACACAATTAGGACGTCTTTACCTTGGAACATAAATTCTTCACCCATTGATACACCTGCATATGGAGCGATGTATAACATTGGAGAAGGTTCAGATGCTGACGCAGATACGACGATTGTGTAGTCTAATGCACCAGCTTGACGTAATTTTTCAACGTTTGCACGAACTGTTGATTCTTTCTGTCCGATTGCAACGTAAATACAAATTGTGTCTTGATCATGTTGGTTCAAGATAGTATCGATAGCGATTGTTGTCTTACCAGTTTGGCGGTCACCGATAATTAACTCACGTTGACCTTTACCAATTGGTACAAGTGCGTCAATCGCTTTAATACCTGTTTGTAATGGTTCGTCTACTGATTTACGATCCATAACACCAGTTGCTTTCTTCTCTACTGGACGTGTTTTCTCAGTATGAATTGGACCTTGTCCATCAATAGGTTGACCTAATGGGTTAACAACACGACCGATAAGTTCGTCACCTACAGGTACTTCCATGATTCTACCTGTACGTTTCACTTCATCGCCTTCGCTAATGTCATCATATGGCCCTAAAATAACGACACCGACATTTGATTCTTCTAAGTTCTGTGCTAAACCTAGAACGCCGCTTTTGAATTCTACAAGCTCACCAGCCATAACGTCATTCAAACCATGGATAAGTGCGATACCGTCACCAATTTGAAGTACCGTACCAACATCAGTTACAGACATTTCCGACTCATAATTCTCAATTTGTGAGCGTAATAATGCACTGATTTCTTCAGCTTTAATGGCCATCTATGTCACTCCTTCTTCGTTTATTAATTCACTCTAGTAAATTGCTTTTCTAGCTTTCTTAGATCATTCTGTACACTTGCATCCATCACTTTAGTATTTACTTTCGCTCTAATACCACCGATAAGAGAAGGATTAACATGATTAGTCACAATGAGATGATCTAAATTAGTTTGTTGTTTGATTACTTCAGAAAGACGTTCTATCTCTTCTTCTGATAGTTGATATACAGACTCGATCTCTGCGAAGTCTTGGTTGTGATGCTCATTGTAAAGTGCTTGGAACACTTTGAATACGTCTGCTACATAGCTAAGATGACGATTGTCAGCTAGTATGTAGAGCATATTCTCTATATAGTCGTTCACATCTTTGAATACATTTGTGACGAATCTACGTCTTTGATGCACATCTTTAGCAGGATCTTCGTCTAAATCTCTCAAAGCGTCGACATAAGATTCGACAGCTTGATCAATCGTAGCGAATTCTTCATAAATCGCTTCAAGCATATCTTTATCAAGGGCGACATCATAAAGGGCTTTGGCATATTTCTTTGCTACTTGTGCCATTATTTATCCCCTGCCTCTTTGATATACTTTTCAACTAAAGCTTTCTGATCTTGTTCAGAAATTTCTTTTTGAAGAACTTTAGACGCAATCAGAACTGAAAGCTCTGATACTTGATTATTAATATCTGCTAAAGCACGCTCTTTTTCACTATTGATTTCATTTTGTGCTGTTTCAATCATACCGTTTGCACGCACGTTCGCTTCATGAATAATTTCTTCATGTTGTTGACGTGCTTGGACTTTAGCGTCCTCAATAATACGATGTACTTCTTCTTGAGTTTCTTTAAGCGTTTGTTGGTTTCTTTCTTCTAACTCTTGTGCGCGAGCTTTTGCTTGTTCTGCATCGTCGATATCTTTGTTGATATCACGTTCACGTTGATCCATTACTTCTTTTAATGGTCCCCAAGCAAATTTCTTCAGTAAGGCAAGTAAGATTGCGAACGTAATTAACGTTACAATAATAGTACCCCACTGAGGGACGTGCGCCGCACCGAGTACGAAACTGTTTGTAGTCGCAGTCACTTCCTCAGTACACTCCTTTCATTCATAATAGCGTAATGCTTGTAAACAAAAATGAATGGCGAAAGTCGGCTGACTTCGCCTTTAATTGACTGTAATTATCTAGACATTACGATGAATGAAATTACAAGACCAAGGATAGGCAATGCCTCAACTAAACCAATACCGATGAACATAATTGACATTAATTGTCCACGTGCTTCTGGTTGACGCGCTACACCTTCGACTGTTCTTGAAACGATAAGACCGTTACCGATACCTGCACCTAATGCTGATAAACCGATTGCAATTGCTGCTGCTATTAAATTCATATTATAAAATCCTCCTAATTATAAATAAGTAATAAGTTAAATATTAATGGCCGCTTTGAACTTTGTGGGACATGTAAACCATAGCTAACATAAGGAATATGTAAGCTTGGATTGTACCGACGAACACTGAGAAACCTTGCCAAACGACAAGACCAGGTAGCCCAATGATCCAGCCCCATGCTGGTTGTGCGAACACAAGTGTTGCAAGTAAACCTAAGAGAAGTTCACCAGCAAAGATATTACCGTAAAGACGGAGACCTAACGTAAGAGTTGAAGTGAACTCTTCAAAAATGTTGATGATTGCTAAAGGCCAATACGGTTTTGCATAATCAACAAAGTACGTCTTAGCACCTTTCATCTTCACACCATAGAAGTGTGTAAGAAGAACCATCAATGTTGAGAGTGTCAATGTGACAGTAGGATCAGCTGTCGGTGATTTCCACCACAATTTATCATCACCGGAAGCGATAGACATTGGAAGACCCAACATGTTTCCGACGAAGATAAAGAGTATCAACGTGACAGCTAGGAAGTGGAACTGGCCACCTTTCTTCCACGCCATGTTACTCTCAATAATCCCTCTTACGAAGTCAAACACCCATTCGATGAAGTTCTGCTTGCCAGATGGACGTTTCTTCAGATTACGAGTACATATGATTGCGATAATAAAAACGATAAGCGCTGTAATCACCATCATAAGAATGGAAGATAAATCAAAAATGATATCGAATCCGAAGAGTTTCCATGTGACAAGAGGATGATCGTGTTCCATAAACTCACCTCTTTCTTGTAGAACTATTTAGTAAGATAGAAAGGTCTAAATATCATTAAAAGATAAGAAATAATTAGACCGATGACCACACCAAAAATATTAATATGCTCTTTGAACATAAACCATATGACACAGACAATAAACACTGTTAAATATCTCCAAATGCTGCCCGTAGAAATATGTATGGAATCTGCACTACTACTTCGTGCAAGGTAATATTCAAATATAAAAGTATTTACCAGTGATCCCGTCGTGCCTAGGATTAAGCCTAATATAAATGGTGAGTTTGTGAAAAAAAGCACAATACCCAGTACAATTATAGCATACAGGTAGTATTGAATAAATTGTTGAAAAATGACGTAGAAACGTTTCAAATTATGAGCCTCATTTCTCTCGAAAAGTCCGCATTGAAAACCGTTCCACTCACATAGTTTTAATAATAATATAGGGGGAAATATGTGTCAATTCCATTAGAATTTTTCTCTTAAAAACACCTAAAAAATTCATGATTTTGTCACATTTCCCGCCATATTATTAACGAAATGGTTCCGGTTTCGTCTTTGATAAACCTAAATAATACTTAATGTGCCCTACTATTCTTTCCGAAGCATGACCATCACCATATGGATTGGATGCCTCGCTCATAGCACGAAATACAGCTTCGTCAGTAAGTAATTCATGTGTTGCTTCATAGATGTTCTCTGTTTCAGTTCCTACTACTTTTAACGTACCTGCTTCAACACCTTCAGGACGCTCAGTAGCATCTCTCAAGACAAGTACAGGCTTTCCTAGTGAAGGTGCCTCTTCTTGCACACCGCCAGAGTCAGTAAGAATAAGATGTGCTTGTTGCGCAAAGTTGTGAAAATCAACAACCTCTAGTGGTTCAATTAATTCTATTCGATCATGCTGTCCTAAATATTTGTCTGCCAACTCACGTACTTTTGGATTTTTATGCACAGGATAGACGACAGTCACATCAGAATGGTCATCAACGATGTTTTTAACTGCCTGAAAGATATTGCGCATAGGTTCACCGATATTCTCACGTCGATGAGCAGTTAATAAGATGACACGTTGACCAGGATGTCGATTCATCACTGTAGATTCATAGTCATCACGTACAGTATAAGCCATCGCATCAATAGCTGTGTTACCTGTGATAACAATGGACGATTCAGGCTTACGCTCTGCTCGAAGGTTCTCTGCTGCTGTTACCGTAGGAGCAAAGTTCAAGTCAGCCATCACGCCAACCATCTGTCTATTCATCTCTTCTGGAAACGGAGCATATTTATCCCACGTTCTTAATCCCGCTTCCACATGACCAATAGAAACCTGATTATATAAAGCTGCAAGACTGCCTGCAAAGGTGGACATCGTATCGCCATGTACGAGTATCATATCTGGTCTCACTTCTTTAATGACATCATCAAGTTGCGTCAAGATACGTGAGGTCACTTCAGTAAGTGACTGCCCTTGTTTCATGATGTTCAGATCGTAATCCGGTTCAATATGAAAGCTGTGCAATACAGAATCTAACATTTCACGATGTTGCGCAGTTACGACAACAATGGGCTCAAGCTTTTCCTCTTTCTTTAAGGCTTGAATCAGAGGTGCCATCTTTATAGCCTCTGGTCTTGTGCCAAACACCGTCATTATCTTCTTCATCGACGCCACTCCTAAGCTTGACTATTTCGTACCGAATAATCGGTCACCGGCATCACCAAGACCCGGAATAATGTACGCATTCTCATCTAATTTCTCGTCTAACGCTGCGATGTAGATGTCAACATCTTCGTGTGCCTCTTTCAATTTCTCTACACCCTCAGGCGCAGCAATGAGACACATAAAGCGAATATGTTTTGCCCCTCTTTTCTTCAATGAGTGGATCGCTTCGATTGCTGAAGCTCCAGTCGCTAACATAGGGTCAATAACGATAATTTCACGATCTTCAATATCTTGTGGGAGTTTCACAAAGTATTCCACTGCTTTCAACGTTTCAGGATCGCGGTATAAACCTACATGACCTACTTTAGCTGCTGGCACTAAGTGGAGGATTCCTTGCGTCATGCCAAGACCTGCTCTCAATATAGGGATAAACGCAAGTTTCTTACCTGATAAACGTTTCGCAGTAGTTCGTGTCACTGGTGTATCGATTTCAACATCTTGTAACTCGAGATTACGCGTAACTTCGTATGCCATAAGCATACCTACTTCGTCTACGAGCTCTCTAAATCCTTTCGTACCAGTGTTCACATCTCGAATATAACTTAATTTGTGTTGAATCAACGGATGATCAAATACATGTACTTTCCCCATGGTTATGTTCCTCCAATATTAATTATATAGTGGGTACTTAGAGGTTAGTGTACGCACACGTTCTTTCCCTTCTTTAAGTACTTGTTCATTCTCTGGGTCTTTCAAGACTAAGCTCATTATTTTAGCCACTTCTTTAAAAGCCGCTTCGTCAAATCCACGCGTCGTCGCTGCTGGCGTACCTAGACGTAAGCCACTTGTCACGAAAGGTTTTTCCTCATCAAATGGAATTGTATTCTTGTTGCAAGTAATTCCGATATCATCTAATACTTCTTCAGCAATTTTACCAGTAATGCCTACTGAACCTTTAACATCTACACAAACGAGATGGTTGTCAGTACCACCTGAGACGATACGGAACCCTTCTTGTTGAAGCGTTTCAGCTAACACGCGTGCATTAGCGATAACTTGAGCTTGGTAGTCTTTAAAGTCAGGCTGTAAAGCTTCTCCTAATGCGACAGCTTTAGCAGCGATAACATGTTCTAATGGTCCGCCTTGAATACCTGGGAAGATCGTCTTATCTACAGCTTTCTTGTACTCCTCTTTGCAGAGAATCATACCGCCACGTGGTCCACGCAACGTCTTATGCGTCGTTGTCGTCACGAAATCTGCATACTCTACAGGGTTAGGATGTAAGCCTGCTGCAACTAAGCCAGCGATATGTGCCATATCCACCATTAATTTCGCTCCAACTTCATCTGCAATTTCCTTAAAGCGTTTAAAATCAATTTGGCGTGAATAAGCTGAGGCACCTGCTACAATGAGTTTCGGTTGATGTTTCTGCGCTAAACGTCGCACTTCATCATAATCAATCTTCTCAGTTTCTTGATCTACGCCATACTCGACGAAATTATAGAACTGCCCGCTAAAGTTCACTGGCGCACCATGTGTAAGATGTCCGCCCTGACTTAAATTCATGCCTAATACAGTATCTCCATGTTCTAATGCTACAAGGTAAACGGCCATATTCGCTTGAGACCCAGAATGAGGTTGTACGTTTGCGTGTTCAGCGCCAAACAGCTCTTTCGCATGCGCGATAGCGAGACGCTCAGACACATCGACGTAGCTACATCCCCCATAATAGCGACGGCCCGGATACCCCTCAGCATATTTATTCGTTAATACTGAACCTTGTGCCTCCATTACCGCTTCTGAGACAAAGTTTTCTGAAGCAATAAGTTCAATATTATTATTCTGACGATTAAATTCGTTCTGAATTGCGTCATAGATTTCTTGATCTTGTTTCTGTATGAATGACATAAGATAACCCCTTTTCTGTATTAGTCGTATTTCGCTCGCTCGCCACCTATCTTCTTAGGTCTTGAGGATGCGATAGTGACAACTGCTTCCCCTATTTGTTTAACTGATGTACGAATTGGAATAGCAACATGTTTCAAATGCATACCAATCAACGTTTGTCCGATATCAATCCCTTTAGGTACTGTGATAGATTCCACGACCATCGGATCTTTCATATGTTGATAAGCGTATGTTGCGAGACTTCCTCCTGCATGTACATCTGGAACGACTGTCACTTCTTCCATCTTGTATGGATCGTAATCAGCTCGCTCTATGGTGATCGCTCGGTTAATATGTTCACAACCTTGATAGACGAAATGCACTCCTGTTTCTTTCTCGATTTGTTGAAAATGCTCAAATAATGATTCAGCAATGTCCATCGAACCAACTGAACCAATGCGTTCACCGATTACTTCGGACGTCGAACAACCAATGACACATAATTCGCCTTTACGGAAGAATTGTTGTGCTTTGAGTTCGTCTAGTAGTTGTTGTAACTTTTCCACACTCCCACCTCTTTCATTAGCAGATTGGAGGCAAGCGCTCGCATGCTTCGTCGAATGATGTTGTCGCTTGCTCATTCACTTGAAGTAAAATCTCGGCTCTCCATCATGTCTTCTTCTTGCCTGGCAAACGCTTTCTCTCAATCTTCTTTTGCGATTTAGAAGGCAAGCGCTCGCATGCTTCGTCGAATGATGTTGTCGTTAACTCATTTACGTGAAGTAAAATCGCGACTCTCCATCATGTCTTCTCCTTGCCTAACAAACGCTTTCTCTCAATCTTCTTTTGCGATTTGGAAGGCAAGCGTAGGCAATCGAGTTTAAAAGTTGTTGCTCACATATTTTAGTGAAGCAACACCACTTTTATTAAAATTAATGCCACACGCTCCACCTTCATTCATCGTCAATCGCAATAAATAATAATAAACAGACTCATAGCATGGTGCTATACAACTTCAATTATAACGTATTTATTGGCCGTCTCATACTATAAATATATGCGTCACACATTTCATAAGATCTTCTCAGCTTTACTGCTCATTTTTCAACTTTTTACTTAATAGACGAACTGCATGGTCAATCTGCTCAAATGTCTCCTCATAAGTCGCTTTACTGCCACCAATTGGATCAGCAATATCCCCGTCTAGACCAACATATTCATTAAGCGTAAAGACATGACGCGCATCCGGGTTCATCGACTGAATGATCTGCTGATGTTCACGCGTCATCGTCAGAATTAAATCCGCTTCCTTAACGCCATCCCCTAACGACCGTGCAGAATCAGGTTCAGGATAGCCTTTCGATTTGAGAACATCTATGCTATGCGCGGAGACTGGGGCGCCATCCATCGCAAAGATACCTCGTGATTCGCTTTCTACATCCGGCATATAATGTTGCGCGCTACTCTCTGCTAGTGGGCTTCGACAAGTATTTCCCGTACACACGAAGATTATTTTCATAACTCATCCCCCGTTACTACTTCTTGATTCGCAGCCTTCATCAAACGATTCATATACGCTTCCGCTTTCGGCTGATGAGTAAAACCATAAATGTACGCACTCGTAATTTCATCATCCGTATCTAAATCATGTAGGATGCGATATAGATTATGGTTAGCCGCTTTTACATCTTCTTCGTCGTCACACAGTGAGATAAAATGACCGTTGTTAGGCACCCATTCTTGAAGGCTTTTCGGAACGACAAATGCAGTATGTTGCCAATCTTTGTCATTTGGGAGTGGACCATCCAATTGTGTTAACACGGTTACCGGCGTATCAGGTGCATAATGTTTATATTTCATACCCGGCGCAATGGGTTTCCCATCTTTCAAACCACTTTTACCCTCTACACTGTGTGGTAACACAGCTTCAATCATCTCTTTCGTAACCGCTCCAGGTCGTGCAATTTGGAACGGATAAGTCGTACAATCTAAGACCGTACTCTCAAGTCCTTCTTCACTTTGATCGCCATTTACTATGCCAGCAACACGGCTATTCAAGTCATCGAAAGCATGTTGAAACATAGTGGGTGAAGGTCGGCCACTTAAATTGGCACTCGGCGCCGCGATAGGTAGATTGACATACTGCAGTATACGACGTCCCACAGGATGGCTTGGCATTCTTACCGCGATAGAATTTAAGCCCCCTGTCACTCGTTCACAAAGATATCCTGCTTTCAACGGTAAAATAAAAGATATCGGTCCAGGCCAGAAAGCACGCATTAGCTCACGAACTTCTGGGGATACTTCCTCAACGAAATCATTGAGTTGGGTCATGCTATAAATATGCACGATTAATGGATTATCTGAAGGTCGCCCTTTCGCTTCATAGATACGCTTTACCGCTTCGTCACTACATGCGTTACCACCAAGACCATAGACCGTTTCAGTAGGAATGACGACTAGTTCTGACGCTTCAAACTGTTCTTTAATTTCATTTAAATCTTGTTCACTAATGTGATCGCGCATATGCCAAACTTTCGTTTCCATCCGACTTCCCTCCTTTGAGATAAAATGTATTATCGTTATCGCTAAACTATATAAAAAAAGAAGGTGTGAGCGAGCATAACTTTAGTTTGTGATCTAAAGTTTGCTCTTCTCACCCCCTTATACTCAAGCATTCTAATATGAGTCACTTATAGCTATTGTCATGTCTTTAACGCAATTACGATTCTGACGTCCATACAAATGACGCTATACGCTCATTGCCATTGATATCTTGAACGACCTCGACATTGAGCCATGGGTATAACGCATGAATCAATTGTGTAATACGTTCCCCTTGTAGGTAACCTATTTCAAAGGTGACTACTGCCTCTGGATTCAGTACTTGAGGAAGTTCTTTTAAGATTTTATGATAAATCGCTAAACCTCGCTCTTCTGCAAATAACGCTAATTGTGGCTCATAACGTCGTACAGACTCACCCATCACCTCAAGCTCATCTTCACTGATATAGGGTGGATTTGAAATTAACCCATCTACTTTAATCCCTTGCTCTATCAATGGTTCAAGTGTGTTTCCCTCAAGAAATTCAATATCTACCTCGTGTTCAGCAGCATTAGCACGAGCGACTTGCAACGCCTCTGTCGAAATATCCGTAGCGAACACTTCCGTTGATGGCGCAAGATGCTTAATCATAATTGGCAAGTTGCCACTGCCAGTACCTATATCGACTACTCGCGCGTGAGGACGAAGTTGTTTCACAAAGTGCAACATGACTTCCTCCGTTTCCGGACGAGGGATGAGGCAAGATGGATTCACTTTGAACCGTTCCCCATAAAAGTACTGATAGCCGAGGATGTATTGAACAGGTTCACCTTGAAGTAAACGTTGCATTCCTCGCTTAAACTCGGTCTGCTCGTTCTCAGGCATCGCTGCGTCTTTCTTCATTATAAAGTCATTACGACGCCAGTCTAATAACTCGAAAAAGAGCCATTCGACACTTGCATGTTCCACACCGTATATTTCTGCGTCGTTTTGTGCTTGTTGAAGAACGTCGCTATAGCTCGCCATTATTAAGTTCTTTCAATTTCTCAGTTTGCTCTGATAGTGTGAGCGCATCAATAATTTCATCGAGTTTACCTTCGACGATTTGATCTAATTTTTGAATCGTTAAACCGATACGATGGTCTGTTACACGATTTTGTGGGTAGTTATACGTTCTAATACGTTCTGAACGGTCACCTGTTCCTACTGCGGACTTACGTTCAGAAGCGTATTTTTCTTCTTCTTCTTGAACTTTCATATCGTAAACACGTGCTTTTAAGACTTTCATCGCTTTTTCACGGTTCTTAATTTGAGATTTTTCATCTTGAGAAGTTACAACCGTACCTGTTGGTGTGTGCGTAATACGTACAGCTGAGTCAGTTGTATTAACGTGCTGACCACCTGCACCGCTTGAACGATACGTATCAATTTTAATATCTTCGTTTCGGATTTCGACCTCTACGTCTTCAGCTTCTGGCAGTACCGCCACAGTCGCTGTAGAGGTATGGATACGACCGCCTGATTCTGTCTCAGGTACACGTTGAACACGGTGCGCACCGTTCTCATACTTCAATTTAGAATAAGCACCTTGTCCTTGAATCATGAAACTGACTTCTTTATAGCCGCCGTGATCACTTGCGTTCATTTCCACGATGTCTGTCTTGTAACCTAATGTTTCGCTGTAACGTGAATACATTCTTAATAAGTCACCTGCGAAGATAGCTGCTTCATCTCCACCAGCTGCGGCACGAATTTCCACAATAACGTTCTTATCGTCATTAGGGTCTTTAGGGATGAGTAGAAATTTCAGTTGTTCTTCAAGTTCAGGAACTTGAGGTTTCAAATTGCTAGCTTCTTCTTTAAGCATATCGATTTCGTCTTTATCTTTCGTTTCTCTTAACATCTCATCGATATCAGCTAAATCCTCTTTAACCTGTTTATATTCGCGGTACACATCGACCGTCTTTTGCAAATCTGCTTGTTCTTTAGAATAAGCACGGAGTTTGTCCGAATCATTGACAACTTCTGGGTCACTCAATAGTTCGTTTAATTGTTCATATCTTTCTTCAACAATATCTAATTGATCAAACACTTAAAGTTCCTCCTTCTCTTTCTCGTCATCACTCGGTGCAACGATATGATGTGCACGACACCGTGGCTCATAACTTTCATTAGCACCTACTAATATTACAGGATCATCTACTTTCGCTGGCTTACCGTCAATGAGTCGTTGTGTACGGCTTGAAGACGACCCACAAACTGCACAGACTGCTTGAAGTTTAATGATAATTTCACTTACAGCAAGCATTGCAGGCATCGGTTCAAACGGCTGTCCACGAAAGTCCATGTCTAGTCCTGCTGTCACAACACGATGACCTTGATCAGCGAGTTGTTCCGCTATATGTACAATTTCAGCGTCGAAGAACTGTACTTCATCAATACCAATAACATCGACGTCTGATAAATCATATTTTAGAATTTCGGCAGCGGTAGTGATATTAAATGCTTCTATCGCATTACCATTGTGGGACACAATCTTGTCTTTGTCGTAACGATCATCAATCGCAGGCTTAAACACAATCACTTTCTGTTTCGCGTAAAGCCCTCTGCGTAATCGTCGAATCAACTCTTCAGATTTCCCACTAAACATGCTTCCTGTAATACACTCTATCCAGCCAGAGTGATAAGTTTCGTACATGATGTGATCCACCTTTTTAAAAACATAATCGGTTTATTATATCATATTTTGGGGAGTGAGACAGAAATCAATTTATTGATTTCGTAGTCTCACCCCCGCAAAGACGACTAGTGTTCGAAACTGCATAAGCAATTTCGAATTCAGTCGTCTACTGCGCTAATGTCTAATTAAAAGTAATAGTGAAAGTCCATAATATTATTTGATAATCCTACTATAGACAGAAATTAGAATAATTTCGTTGTCTTGCCTCGCAAGGTTAATTTGTATTTGAGACAGCGCTATCTATCTCAAGTATAGACAGCTACTGCGATTATGTATAAACAGAAAAAAGCATCCCCATACACGGATGAGAATGCTTGAATGTTAGAATTAATTGTTGTTGTTTGATTTGAAACCAAATTTCTTGTTGAAACGTTCCACACGACCATCCGCAGCTGCGAATTTTTGACGTCCTGTGTAGAATGGGTGTGAATCTGATGAAACGTCTAAACGAATTACTGGGTATTCGTTGCCGTCTTCCCATTCCATAGTTTCTGATGATGTTTTAGTAGAACCACTTAAGAATTTGTAGTTAGTTGTAGTATCTAAAAAGATAACTTTGTGGTAATCTGGATGGATTCCTTGTTTCATTATTTTCAGCTCCTTTGCCCTGAACCATCTGGAACAGAGTTATTTATGAGTTTTTAACCAATACTAAACCATTATAAGTGCTATATGAGTAAAACGCAACCCCTTGAGGAAGAACTCTTCATTCTTTCTCTCTTACGATAAAACGCTTGGCATCAGCACAGTTTCACTAAATAATTGGCTTACCGGTCTTCGTACTTTCTTTCGCTGCCTCTTGTAATTGAATAAAGAATTCATGGTTGTTATCAGTACGTTTTAACTTGCGGATAAAACGCTCTGTGAAATCGAGTGAATCTGTGAACATGTTGCGTAACTGCCATAGGGATTCAAGCTCTTTGCGAGAAATAAGCAATTCTTCTTTACGTGTAGAACTGCGACCGATATCAATCGCTGGGAAGACACGACGCTCAGCGAGTTTACGATCAAGATGGAGTTCCATGTTACCTGTACCCTTGAACTCTTCGTAAATCATATCATCCATACGTGAACCTGTGTCGACAAGTGCAGTAGCAAGAATCGTTAAACTGCCGCCCGCTTCGATATTACGCGCCGCACCGAAGAAAGCTTTCGGTTTGTGTAATGAAGCAGGATCAAGCCCACCTGATAATGTACGACCACTTGGCGGGATAACTAAGTTATATGCACGAGCAAGACGTGTGATAGAATCCATCAAGATAATCACGTCTTTACCGATTTCGACGAGACGCTTCGCACGTTCTAATAATAACTCAGCAACTTTCACGTGGTGTTGCGGCGGTTCATCGAAAGTAGAGTGCACGACTTCCGCACTTTCAACAGAACGCTCAATGTCTGTAACCTCTTCAGGACGTTCACCAACAAGTAAGACGAAGAGCTCTGCATCTGGCTTGTTCTCAGCCATCGCATTAGCGATTTCTTTCAAGAGTGAAGTCTTACCTGCTTTCGGTGGTGCAACGATGAGACCACGTTGTCCTAGACCGATCGGCGTGATTAAGTCCATGATACGTGTTGAATAATTTGTTCGCGTTGTTTCGAGCATGATGCGTTCTTCAGGATAGAGAGGTGTGAGCGCTTGGAAGTGAGGCCGTTTCTTTACTTCTTCCGCATTCTCATCATTGACGAAGTCGACTTGAAGTAGGCCGTAGTATTTCTCGTTGTCTTTTGGCTTTCTCACTTTACCTGTGACCTTGTCACCACGTTTAATTTCAAAGCGACGAATTTGGCTAGCAGAAATATAAATGTCCTTCTCACCTTTGGAGTAGTTGACTGTTCTCAAGAATCCGTAGCCATCTGGTTGTATATCATCGAGAATCCCTTCCATGTAGTAATTCCCGTCTTTTTCCATTTGCGCTTCCATAATCGCAAGCACTAATTCTTTTTTATTTAATTTACTATAATTGGATAGCTTTAAGTTTTTAGCTTTTTGAGTGAGCTCTTTAGTAGTGTTGTGTTTATATAACTCGTGGAACGATTCATATTGAGGAGATGTACGTTCTTTTTCAGGCATAATCTTGCACCCATTTCATTTAAATTTAGTTAACAAGATTGATTGTTATATAACATTCTGGCATATCATCCAATAAGTCGAAGAGCGCCTTATAAGATGATGAGTTAAGATATGTATAATTAAGCTGTATAACGTACAATTTACACGCGTTCTCGGTGCACTATCGTCTGAGTTGAATCGCAGTCCTATATTCAGTAATAGGTGACTACCAATTTCTTAAATTATATAATCTTCTCAATCTTATTACCTTAATTACTATAGCAAAATTTATCCGCAAATACAAAAACATTCTTGTCCTGACTTAACGTTTTAAAATAGCAAGTAGTTGGCAGTTATCGCCATGCCCCTCATCACGATTCATACATATTTAAAAGAGCCCGTTCAAAGCATATGCCTTGAACGAGCTTGAAATCATCTTCATCTATTATTTGTAATAACCTGCGATAGATTTCACTTCTAAGAATTCTTCGATACCGTAGTCGCCCCATTCACGACCTAAACCTGATTGTTTGTAACCACCGAATGGAAGATCAGGTTTTCGTCCAGCTTCGTTAAGTTCTACAGTACCTGCTTCAATGTAGTGTGCGATGTGACGCATTGTTTCTTTATCTTTACCGAAGACGTAAGAAGCAAGACCGTATTTCGTATCGTTCGCAATTTCGATTGCTTCGTCAATGTTATTGTAAGTGATGATTGACATTACTGGACCGAAGATTTCTTCTTGTGCAATAGTCATTTTATTATCTACATTATTAAAGATTGTTGGACGTGCGAAGTAACCTTGTTCGAGACCTTCTGGTTTACCAGGACCACCGAAGAAGAGTTCTGCGCCTTCTTCAACACCTTTATCAATATAAGATTGAACTTGATCGAATTGTTTTTTACTAATGATTGGACCTACTTGCGTACCCTTTTCACGAGGATCGCCAACTTTCACTGCTTCGAATTGTTTCTTCACAGCAGTTAAGAAATCGTCTTTAATGCTTTCTGGAACGAGTGTACGTGTACCTGCAGTACATACTTGCCCAGTGTTGTTGACAACTTTCATTGTTGCGGCTTTCGCTGCTTCTTCGATATCAGCATCATCAAGGATGATATAAGGTGACTTACCACCTAACTCAAGAGATACTTTCTTGAAGTCCTTAGACGCTTTCTCCATAATCTTGCTACCTGTACCGCCTGAGCCAGTGAATGACATCATGCGTACTTTAGGGTGTTCACTAAGTGGGTTACCTACACCTTCACCGTCACCGTTAACGAGGTTGAACACACCTTTAGGTACACCGACTTTATCGAAGATTTCAGCTAAGATGATTGCCGCGTAAGGTGTTTCTTCAGACGGTTTCAAGACAACTGGACTTCCTGCTGCAAATGCTGCTGCAAGTTTCAAGGAAGTTTGGTTTGTCGGGAAGTTCCAAGGTGTTACGAGACCAGCAACACCAATACCTTCTTTAACTACTAAGTCGTCGCCACGACGTTCTTCAAATTCAAATGAATCTAAGGCATCTCTTGCCGCTTGGAAGTGGTTGATGCCTGCTTGGTAGTGTACATCTTCAGAAACTTTAAGTGGTGAACCTAATTCATCAGTAATTGCTTCGATGATATCTTGCTTTCTATTCTTGTATTCTTGCAAGATTTTGTCTAATAATTCTTTACGTTCTTCTACTGAACTATGACGGAATTCCACTGCAACTTGATCTGCAGCTTCTACCGCTTTGTCGACATCTTCTTTATTACCTGCTGCGATTGTTCCTAATACTTCTTCTGTCGCAGGGTTGATGACTTCGAGTGTTTCACCGCTTGCACTCTCTACCCATTCACCGTTGATATATTGTTTATTATAGTTTCTCATGATTATTATACACTCCTTATTTCGTGTTGGTATTACTATTTCCTTTTTCCCAAATCATTAAACATAGTAAAATGGTAAGGTTTATGCTATTAGAAAAAGCGATAGTACGCAACGAAAGTGCTTTCCGTCGCATGACTACCGCTTAATGAGTTGAAATTATACTATAGTGACCCGCCAACACTAATGTTCTTCAAGTTGAATGTGTTCTTGAGCCCACTCTTCAATCGGTTCGAGTGCTTGAGCGAGTGATATACCTTTATCTGTAAGTTTATAGACAATCGTTACCGGATCGGTAGAGACAATGTCTTTCGTTAGCAATCCCCAATCGCTCAATTCCGTCAGTTTTAAACTGAGTGAACGTGGCGTGATTGTCTTTAAATCTCTCTTCATTTCTGTAAAATGCGCTTGGTGCTCAGGACATCGTGAAAGATAATTGATGATTAAACCGTTCCAACTACGCCCGAGTATTTTAAAGGTTTCTTCGAGATAAGGACATACTTCCATTTGCATCACCTTTTAACCAAAGTTGGGATAACGACTTTAACTGAAATGATTACCTCACAAATTAACTATGGCGATTCAATAAATGCCAACTTAGCCTTCTCATTTCAGTACAAATCTTATATTAAGTATAGCACATGACTTTAAACTTCTTCAGTCCAAATATCTGCACCTAAACGCTTCAATGTTTCTACAATTTGTGTATAACCGCGATAAATATGTTTCACGTTGTAAATCGTAGTGACACCTTCAGCAAGCAATGCAGCAACAATCAGACATGCACCTGCACGCAAATCACTCGCATAAACACTTGCTCCGTGAAGTGTTGAAGGTTTGATTGTCGCAGTACCCTGATCGGCAGAAATATCTGCGCCCATGTTCTGAAGCTCTTCGACATGTTTGAAACGGGCTGGATAAATCGTATCCGTCACAAGTGAAATCCCTTCACTCAAGAAGAGTAGAGGTGTAATCGGTTGCTGTAAATCTGTGGCAAACCCAGGATAAACGAGGGTCTTGATATTCACACTATCATACGGCGATTGACGACGAATCGTTACACTATCTTCATGCATATCCACGTCGACACCTAGTTCTTTCAATTTCACTGTGAGTGGTTCTACATGCTTAGGAATAATATGGTCAATTGTCATTTCTTCGGCGCAAGCAGCCGCGATACACATATAAGTTCCTGCTTCAATGCGGTCTGGTATCACTTGATGGCGTGAACCGTGAAGATGTTCTACACCTGTGATCTTAATCGTACTCGTTCCTGCGCCCTTAATATTTGCACCTAGACTAGAGAGAAAGGCAGCGACATCCACGACTTCAGGTTCTTTCGCCGCATTCTCGATTACTGTCTGTCCTTTCGCACGCACAGCAGCAAGCATAATATTAATTGTCGCGCCTACACTGACCATGTCTAAGAAGATATTTGCACCTACGAGTTGATCCGCTTCAATCTTCATAGATGTCTCACTCGACTCATCCACGACAGCACCTAATGCTTTAAATCCTTTAATATGCTGATCAATCGGTCTTGGTCCTAGTGGGCAACCGCCTGGCAGACCAATGACACATTTTTTAAAACGGCCCAGCATTGCGCCCATCATATAATAAGACGCACGTAAAGATTGTACTTTATTGTTCGGTAATGGTGCATTCTCAATTTCTGTCGGATCTATATCTAGCGTTGTACCGTCTAACTCAGTATGGATATTCAAATCGCCCAATAAGCTTACTAGCGTATCGACATCAGAAATTTGCGGCAACCCTTCTACCGTTACCTTATCTTCCGCTAGAAGCGTAGCGGGTATTATCGCTACGGCACTGTTCTTAGCACCGTGATTATGTACTGTACCAGAAAGTGTTTGACCACCTCTGATTTTAATCACTTCTTGAGTCATGCCTATGTTCTCCTTTATCTCATCTCGATCAATTTTCTAAAAATACATTATTAGCATTATAAATTATTATAATATAGTTTGCAAAGTTTCGTTAGCTTTGTCTGAATATAAGTGTAAAAATATTTATATTGTGCGCGTAAATCTAAATCATGTAAGTATATATCATGGTTATGCGAAGATTTACGTTAATCCTTTCCCGATTCTAATTGAATTAACCACATGCTGCACAAGAATCTAAATCGTTGAAAAAAGCCAATCTTTATGTCCTTTAAATCCGCTTTATCTTTTTCAGATAGCACAGATTTTAATAACTCAATTGAATATGTTTGATCATGCTATCTTATTCCACGGAATATTATACCAAATTTCTGCTCAGAAAGTATAAAAATTATATGACCGGAGATGAATTTATCAATATCAGAAGTCAGTCATCTTAAGTGAGCCTTAACGAGTGTGAGGTTGCTACTAAGCGCAGAATATCATCGATGAAAGCCACATGATATGAAGCTCTATTTGAAAATATCGCATTTCTTAATTACAATTATTAAGATATATCATGTGGGAGGTATCGCTATGTCTAAGATTCTCAACACGCAAATCAATGGCGTGTTTAATCGTCTAGAGAAACAAGAGTTAGATATACAAATGGCAGCTCAATGCCTCATTCAAGCGATTGGTGGCGAAGGTCATGTCTATGTCAAAGGCTATGAAGACTTGAAATTCTACGAAACGTTTGTCACTTCAAGTAGTGAACGCTTAGAATCAAGCAAATTATTAGATGAGTTAGCCAGCTTCAATGAACTAGATACGACAGATAGAGTCTTTCTATTCGGGCCTTATTACTCTGAAGAAATGGCTGAAGATGTACGCAAACTCATCGATATCGATGCAGATTTCGTCGTGATTTGCAATAAACCGAAAGAAACAGAATTCCCTGATCATCTGTTCCATTTCGTTAATTTATCTACGCCACGTCCCATTGTCTATACCGAAGACTATGATAAAGTTGTCACGCCCCATCCAATTGCTTTCAACTATGTCTACTACGAAATCTATACACAAATGGTAGAAATGATTCGCGATTTAGACCTTTGATAAGGTACGTATAAATATCTTCATACTTACGAAAAAACATCTCATTTGAGCTGACACTACTCAGCAAATGAGATGTTTTATTATGCTATGAGCTTTTATCGCATACTATTTTGGTTTTTAAGGAAGAAAGGACAACATGCACTCACTTTCTCCCTACTTCCAAACAATCATTTTACAATTGATAGGTTAAATGTGCTCTCTCACTTCTTATTGTTGTTTTTCTTGATGTTTCAAGCTTGCTTCTACAAAGGCTTTGAAGATAGGTTGAGGTCGATTTGGACGAGACATGAACTCTGGATGGAATTGGCAAGCGACAAAGAAGTCATTCTCTGGCACTTCTACCATCTCAATTAAACGACCATCTGGACTTGTTCCTGAGAACACCATTCCATTTTCTTCAAGTTGTTCACGATAGTTATTGTTGAATTCATAACGATGACGATGTCTTTCTTCAATATCTGTCTCATTATAAATATCGTAGGCAAGTGTGTCTTTTTTAATATGACAAGGATAAAGACCTAAACGTAACGTACCACCAAGATCCTCGATATCTTTCTGTTCAGGTAATAAATCGATAATTGGATGTGGGGTATTTGGATCAAGCTCTGCTGAATGTGCACCCTCTAAGCCGAGCACGTGGCGCGCAAATTCAACTGTCGCAAGTTGCATACCAAGACAAATACCGAAGTATGGTACATTGTTCTCACGCGCATATTTAATCGCCGCAATCTTACCTTCACTTGCACGGAAACCGAAACCACCTGGCACGAGTACGCCATCAACGTCTGATAAGTAATCCGCCACGTTGTCGTCAGTGACTTCACTAGAATCAATCCATTTCACTTTCACATCTTTCTTGAATGGATAGCCCGCGTGTTTCAATGATTCAACGACAGATAAATACGCATCTTGCAAGCTGACATACTTACCAACGAGACCGATAGTAATTGTGCCATCTAAATTGTTTACAGTATTAAGTAAGTATTGCCACTCGTCTAATTGTGTTTCGTATTTCGCTTCAAGACCTAAACGCTCAATTACGATGTCATCCATATCTTGATCGCTGAGTTGAAGTGGAATTTCATATAAAGATTCTGCGTCACGGCACTCAATAACACTGCGTTCGTTGATATCGCAGAATAGCGCAATCTTATCTTTCAAGTCTTGTGTCATTGGATATTCAGTACGAACCACGATTAAGTCAGGTTGAATACCTAAACCACGCAATTCTTTCACACTATGTTGCGTCGGCTTCGTCTTCATTTCCCCTGCTGCTTTGATAAATGGTAACAGTGTACAATGCACGTACATCACATTATCTCTACCTAAATCGCTGCGAATTTGACGAATTGCTTCGATAAATGGAAGCGATTCGATATCCCCTGTCGTACCACCGATTTCAGTGATAACAACATCTGCATTCGTGCTTTCTCCAGCAAGAAGTAAACGTTCTTTAATTTCATTCGTAATGTGCGGGATAACTTGAACTGTACCTCCGAGATAATCGCCGCGACGTTCTTTCTTCAACACATCAGAATAAACTTTCCCTGCAGTCACGTTAGAATATTGATTTAAGTTAATATCGATAAAGCGTTCATAGTGACCTAAGTCTAAGTCTGTTTCAGCCCCGTCATCAGTAACGAAGACTTCACCATGTTGATACGGACTCATCGTACCTGGGTCAACGTTTAAATATGGATCAAATTTCTGAATCGTCACGTTGAGACCGCGGTCTTTCAATAGTCGTCCTAGTGATGCTGCCGTAATTCCTTTACCTAGCGATGATACTACGCCACCTGTTACAAAAATAAACTTCGTCATTGTTCGACCTCCTATTGTCGGGCAGATTTAAGTTTTAACATTTTTAAATTTAATTCGTTAATATGTACATCCATTCAACTGTAGTAAGAGCGATGTATTGCGCTAATCACACGTCGTACGTTTAGCCTGTTGATGTGGTTAAAATTGTTACCGTACAACGCGCTAAAATGTACTTGATAAAAATCAACTCACATTGTTTCTAACATCGTCTGTTCTCCCACTTATAATAAAAAAAGCGCTCCCTCTCACACGTTGTAAGGGGGAGCGTATAACATTTATACACGTCGTCCTATTTTAAGGAGCCCGAATAAAATTTTATCACTTTTACAGAAAAAGTCAATCATCGCCAACAACGATTAATCGTTCATATCTGTTTCATCTTCGAAGACTTCTTCGTCTTCTTCAAGACCATCTTCATCTTCGTCAATCACGATGTCGTTCTCGTTCATTTCGTCGTCAACTTGTTCTTCATCTTCGTCTTCAACATCTTCTTCAGTTTCGCCTTCGTTGTTTGGTTTCTCTTCGTCGTCCTCTTCTTCATCACCTAGAAGTTTGAGGTTCTCATCTTCTTCGTCATCATCGTCTAAGATGTCGAATTTCTGAATCGTTGGTGCGATTTTTTCTTCAATATCATCTACAGAATACCAGTCTCTAAGACCCCATTCGTTCTCACCTACGTTAAGGAAACGACCGTCTGTATTTAAATCTGTATAGAATTGTACGATTCTGTTTTCAATTTCATCATTCTCATAATGACCAAGTTCTTTAAATTCGTCGATAATATCATATAAATTCATCGTTTCGCCTTTTTGATTTAACATCGTATAGGCCATATCGATAAATGATTTTTCGTCTACCATTTCTTTAGTATAATCTTGAATCTTCATCATCCATATACTTCCTTTCACAGGCTGTTCTTTATCATAGTTTACAATGAATTGAGCAGAGCGACCTCACCTTTAACCATGCGAAGCAAACACTCACACAGCGCTTACTCCGATTCTGAAGTCTCCTCTCAACCTTGCTTACATTCGTATTTCATACTTAATCATATTAACAAAGTTAAATGATAAATGACAATATTGAATTTCGCAACCCACTTAATAATTGATATATTTTTCAAACATCACGTAATGCTCCGTCGCACTCGTCTCCACGAAGTTACTGTGCGTACACATCGCTCGCAGCTCGTCATGCGCTCCATAGAGGGTTATCGTTATCACATTCACATCTTTAAAATGCTTGCGCACATACGTTGCAACTTGACGTAAAGCACTTTGCGCAATACCACTTTGGCGCATCTCTTCGTCAACCTCAATGGCAGCAATATTAATTCTGGAGGTATGTAATTCTAGTGCTAGAAAGCCTACTTTCTCATCATCTTTCAGTAAATTTACGATGTAAATCCCATGGTCATCTTCTTGCGTGTTTGGCTTGAGACGGAGCGAAGATACAAATTTCGCATCTAAATCAAGATAGTAGAGTCGCTCCTTACCAATCGGACCTTCCTCTTTCGTCGCTGCATGCATAAATCCTGAACGTTCATACAAGTTCCATGCCGCTTCATTCTCTGCATCTACAACGAGATACAAGTGATTGAAGTCTGGGAAGAGCTCCTGTACATATTGTGGTAAATACATCATTACCTTTGTGCCATACCCATGCCCTTGAAATGTTTCGTTCACCGATAGTGAACGCACATATACCACGTGGTTTGGCGTATCATAACCTTCATGTTGATAATATTCATGTAGCACGAAGAAAGCGACAACTTCGCCATCCTGATTACGCGCTATATTCGCGACACGGTGAGGATCTTCGAGGGCTTCATCAAGTACGTCCTTTGGTAACGATGAATAAATTTGTTGACGCTCACTTAATTCAAATTGTTCCACTGCCTCACGGTAACATTCTTCAAATTCTTGTACGATTAAATCTTCAAACTGTGTTTGATAAACCATTCATAATCCCCTTTTGTTAGTCTCTTGTTATCTTACCCAATTTATTGAATTTAGTAAAAAGTTACAGTAATTTATTTCTCTAACCTTGATTTACCCACAAATTATTATAATATTAGAGATGATGTAAATATAAGTTGAGGTGACAACATATGAAAATCGGTATCGATGCCGGAGGAACTTTAATCAAAATCGTGAAAGAAGAAGCAGAAACACGTACATACGAAACTAAGTTAACGACTGACATAGATGAAGTGATCGAGTGGTTAGACCAAGTTGACTGTGAAAGTATCAGTTTAACTGGTGGTAATGCCGCATTAATCAATGCTCGTTTAAGCTGTCCATCCCGTGTCTTTGTGGAATTCGACGCAGCAGCTAAAGGCGTAGAAATGTTACTGCAAGAACAAGGTCATGATTTAGACAATTATATTTTTACCAATGTAGGAACAGGCACTTCTTTACACTATTCAGATGGCAACGGCCAACAACGTGTAGGCGGTATCGGTACTGGCGGCGGTATGATTCAAGGCTTAGGCTACCTTCTCACTAACATCCAAGACTATGAGGAGTTAACTAACCTAGCACAACAAGGTGACCGTGATAAAATTGATCTTAAAGTCAAACACATTTATAAAGATACAGAACCACCTATTCCAGGTGATTTAACTGCAGCAAACTTTGGCAACGTACTCAATCATGTGAATGACGAGATGACATTAGCCGACAAACTTGCTTCAGTCATTGGTGTGGTCGGTGAGGTCGTAACGACAATGGCTATTACTGTGGCGCGCGAATATCAAACGGAGAACGTCGCTTATATCGGCTCTTCATTCCACAACAATCCATTATTGAAATCAGTTATAGAAGACTATACTGTGTTGCGTGGATTTAAACCATATACGATTGATAATGGCGCATTTTCAGGTGCTCTAGGCGCGATTCATTTATAAAAATGAATCGTGAAATTTAAGCGCTCATCATTTCATACAATACAACAAGCCCCGAACTCGATTTGAATGAACAGAGTAGTGACGCACTTAACCATGCGTCGCCTCTCCACCATCTTCAATCTAGCTCGGGGCATTTTATACGTTCTTTAGAATGTTAATTCGTTTGAAACTTTTTGTGCAGAAACCACTGTACCTACGACGCCAGTCTTCAAATCGATGGCAACTGCATTGTCATCATCGCGCAATTCATCTAACCATTCTCCGAAGACTTCACCTTCGACTTCGATGAGTTCACATTCTTCAAAGTCTTGGTCGCGAACGGCTTGCGCTCGCTCTTTGTCACTCCATACTGGCATAATGTTAGGTTTCTCATTCTTATGGTCACTAATCATCATAAATTGTTGTTGACCTTTTTGAGATAAACCATACACTGCGTCTTCTTTCGCTACAACTTTAACAAACTCTTTGAGACGAATATTGTCTAAATCAGACATTAATTCATTCGCTACAGCGACAACATCTACGAGTTCCCCTTCACTAGGGCCTGTTGGATTGATAAGGATTTCATCACCTTTGTCAAAGACCTCATCCAGTTCGTAAGTGACGAAGCGGTCTATATCCATTTGATGAATTTTGTCGTAATTAATATCTTCTTTCTTTAAAAAAGCTTCTGCATCTTTTTTCTGTGTCCACATGCATACTACATTTTTACCTAATACTTCATGCTTCACTAGCTTTTTATCATGTGTTGCAATAAAAAATATCTCATTCACTAATATGTCTTCATAAAAAGAATAATTTCTGTATGACATAGAATTCCCTCGTTTCTAATACTATAAATGTCACTCATATAAAATATAAATTAGAATATTTTTCGAGTCAAACAAGTGGATTAGCAAACGCTTTTATGAGCAAATTGTAAGCGCTCTGGGTAGATGTATGCTCAAAATTCAAAGGTCCACCTGCTCTTTCACTATACTTTCATACCCTTTAAACTTGTCCTAATTCTTTCAGAAACTGGGTCTCTAAGTGCTCTATTTCTTCTTTACTGCGCCCGTGCCAAATACAACCAAAGCGCGAACCTACGAATTCATCCGTAAACCACTCGCCTTCGTAATAAGACAACGGATAAAGCACACCTTTCTCAACATATTTAACAATCGTCTCATAAAAATGCGCATTATCCTTTTGTGCAACATAACTAAAGAACTTATGATAACCAGGCGTCAACAAAGGTTCCAGTAGCAACATGTCTGTAGAACCGTTCTGTCTGAAATTTAAATCAATCGCATAAACCTCTCCTTGGTCATCCACGAGCAAATCAAATCCTGCTACGCCATGAAATCCTTGGCTCACACCCATCTCCATAATACGACGTCCTGCTTCAATCACCGCTTCAGGTACTTCAGTCACATTCTCATTACCGTTATAAAACCCATAATCATTCGTCAGCTGTTGCGCGCTACCTAAGTACTGAATAGCGTCTCCTTCCTTACATGCAAACTGTACACAGTAATTTGCGACAGCTTCGACTTTCTCTTCAATAATCATATACGCCGTCTGTTCTTGAGCCGCTTCAATACGCTCCAAAGCATCCGCTAATTCTTGCTCATTGTAGACGATAATTACACCGTATCCTCCTGCAGTAGGTAAATCATCTCCCGGTTTCAACACATATGGAAAGTTCCACTGCTGTAATTCATCCTTCAATTTATCGATTTCCACTACAGCACGTTTCGGCAAGTACTGCCCCGCTGTCCATTCAGGAATTTTCGCTTTATTATTCAGTGCGATGAACGTCGTTTTATCTAAGGCATAGTGCGTATCCTCTAAGATGTCGTCATCGTGTACATATTGAAAGTAAATCTTCTTCCCTTGTTCATGCGCTAATTCTCGCAACAAGCTTTCATAACTTTCCTTACTGTTAAAAGGCAAGACGTTCGACGGTTTCGGCATGTCTACGAGTTGAAAAAGATGTTCCAATTTCTTTGTTACACACGCTTCATGCACGATCACCGGCAATTTATTTGAAATGAGTAATTCTCTCCCAGTTAAAAAGTTAGATTGATGTTCCTCGGGTTCTAACCAAGGATTTGAAATGTAGGAAGGCCTCGCAGAATATACGACATCTTCCGCGTACAAATCACTCAAAGTTAACTTTGGTTTAATCCCCTTGCTTTCTGTCATTTAGTCGTCCCCTTTATATGTTGATGCTCTGTGCGAATGGCTTCTAACAATTGCGGATCTTCAATTAAGTTCATTCCCATCAATGCGATAATCTTAGCGCCTCTCAATAGAGCTTGGTCTCCATGCGCGCTAATCGCTGCCTCACGAAAACGATGCGTGTGTCCTATGAGATTACGTGAACCTATTTTAATATGAGGGTGAATCGTAGGAACAATGTGACTCACGTTACCAGTATCAGTCGAACCGTACCCGAAATCATCGTTACTCACTTCTTCGCCGAGTTCACGTGCATAATGTTCAAACAAATCATCCAGTAAAGGCGCTTTCACAAACTCGTTCACTCCATTTTGAATAGGTGAAAATTCGTAGTCACAACCCGTTTGAATTGCAGCACCACGTGCAATTTCGCCTACACGTTCAGTTAAGTGATTGAGCGCTTTACGTGTTAACGCACGTGTATAAAATCTCGCATGAGTGTAATCTGGAATAATGTTCGCAGCTTGCCCGCCATCTAGAATGACACCATGAACACGTTGGTCTTGCTCAATATGTTGACGTAGTTGCGCGACCCCATTGAAATAAGAAATCATCGCATCCAACGCATTTCGCGCCTCATAAGCTTTCTCTGAAGCATGTGCACTTTTACCATAGAACTTAATGTCTAGCACATCTACGGCTAACGTATCAATCGTACGATACGTTTCGTTACCAGGATGAATCATCAATGCCACATCAAGTTCATCGATAACCCCCTCTTTCACGTAAGACGCTTTCGCACTGCCATTCTCTCCACCTTCTTCAGCTGGACAACCTAACACGATGACTGTCCCGCCGAGTTGATCAATCACTTGTTTCAACGCAATACCTGCCAGTACACTTGTTGTTCCGATGATATTGTGCCCACATGCGTGTCCTAAACCTGGTAAAGCATCATATTCTGCTAAATAACCAATTGTCGGCCCTGGTCGTTCACTTTCGTATTTAGCGATAAACCCCGTGCCATGTCCTGCTATATCTTTCTCCACCTCAAAGTCGTGTTGCGTGAGTTGGTCGATGAGCGTTCGCGAAGCAAAGATTTCCTCGTTTCCCAGCTCAGGTCGTTGATGAATCTGATGGCTAATGGTTAAATACTCATATTGATGATTATCGATATAGTCTAATAGTTGTTGTTTGATCCCCGTCATGTTTGTAGTGCCTCCCGCATGTGCATCTGTATAGAATTATATTTAATATACCTAATTTTCTGAAATTATTAAATAAATATTACTTTCTACTCTCTCCTTTTTTATGAAAGTAGATTGCTATTTATTTTAGCGAAATCTGTGTCATTTGTCATTCACTTTACCTCATGCAATTATGTAATTTAATCTACCCGCCATACCGCGCGTGACGTTCATTGTAAAAGGCTGTGAGTGTTGTTACAATAATGAAGAATCTAGTAGTAGGAGGAAATAGTATGCCAAAAATGAACGTTGAAAGTTTTAATCTCGACCATACTAAAGTGGTTGCGCCTTTCGTTCGCTTAGCAGGTAAGATGGAAGGTCAAAACGGAGATAGCATTTATAAATACGATATTCGCTTTAAGCAACCTAATAAAGAACACATGGAAATGCCAGGTCTTCACTCTTTAGAACACTTAATGGCTGAGAATATCCGCAATCACAGTGACAAAGTTGTCGACATTAGTCCAATGGGTTGCCAAACAGGTTTCTACGTATCATTCATCAATCACCAAGATTATGATGATGTCTTACAAATTCTCGAAGACACGCTTAACGATGTCTTAAACGCTGAAGAAGTGCCTGCTTGCAACGAAGTTCAATGCGGTTGGGCAGCAAGCCACTCATTAGAAGGCGCGAAAGAAATCGCTCAAGCTTTCTTAGATAAACGTAATGAATGGAACGAAATTTACAGTTCAGCTCAATAATTATTTAAAAAATGCCATTCGATGCTACGCACGGTGCGTTCATCGAATGGCATTATTATGTGTAAGACGAGCTAAGGTAACAGCAGGTTGAGTCACACCTCTACCTGCTTCATCTTACCTCACATTTTACAATTTACTAATCATACGCATAAGGATAAATTGTAATGGTAATCTAGCATAAAGTACCCATGTTGGTAATTGCTTATCACCAAGCGGTAATTTCTTACGTGCCATATAAATGTTAGCTGGGAAGACAGCAATCAAGAAAGCGTTGATGCTCTTCTTCCAGAATTCACTTGGACGTTTAATCGTCATGATGATACCGAAGAGAATTTCAAATACGCCAGTAACTAAGACAGCTGTCTTACGTAATGGCAAGTAATGTGGCACAATATTTCTAAATTGACGTTCTTTCACAAAGTGTAAGATACCGATTCCTACGAAACCAATACCTAATAAGATACGGATGAATTGTTTCATCTGTGAACCCCCATTTCTTTTAAATAACTTTTACCATACTCAGGCAACTCAACTCCAAAGTTGTCTGCGATAGTCATCCCAATTGAGCTGAACGTGGCATCTGGCGAAAGCTCATAGCAGTAATCGACTTGCGGACTATACATTAATACAGGTACATATTCGCGCGTGTGGTCTGTGTCCTCTGCAGTTGGGTCGTTACCATGATCAGCCGTAATAATCAGCAAATCATCCTCTTTCAGATGATAGAGAATTTGCGGTAAACGATCGTCGAAATCTTTCAACGCTTGCGCATATCCGGCTTTATCACGACGATGACCATATTTCGCATCGAAATCTACTAAGTTAAGGAAACTCAAACCTTCGAAGTCTTGCTGTAAGGTCTGAACGAGACGATCTACACCATCCATATTATCTGCGGTACGTATCGCCTGCGTTACGCCTTCACCATCGTAAATGTCATTGATTTTACCTAAAGCAATCACGTCATAATTCGCTTCTTGCAGCGTATTCATCACTGTCTTTCCAAAGGGCTTTAACGCGTAATCATGACGATGAGCTGTACGGGTAAAATGCCCTGGCTCGCCAACATAAGGACGTGCGATCACACGACCTACGAGATACTCAGGATCTTTCGTAATTTCACGAACTTGTTCACAAATATCATAGAGTTCCTCGAGTGGAATGACATCTTCGTGAGCGGCAATCTGCAATACAGGGTCAGCTGATGTGTACACGATCAAATCGCCTGTCTCCAGTTGATGTTCGCCCCACTCTTCAATAATTTGTGTCCCTGATGCAGGACGATTCGCTACAACTTTACGTCCTGACACACGCTCGATCTCATCAATCAGTGATTGTGGAAAGCCTTCAGGATACACTTTGAAGGGTTGCATAATATTCAGCCCCATAATTTCCCAGTGCCCTGTCATCGTATCTTTACCAATTGAGGCTTCACTCAACTTGGTATACCATGCTTGTGGCTTCTCTGTAGAAGGTACGCCTGGTAAAGTTTCTATATTACCTAAACCGAGTTGAGCGAGATGCGGTAGTGTCACACCGCTATCTTCGAGTGTGTGTTTCAATGTATGCGTGCCTTCGTCGTTAAATGCGGCTGCATCTGGGCCTTCTCCAATACCTACAGAATCCATCACGATGAGATGAACTCGTTTAAATGGCTTAACCATTATGTTTCAGCTCCATTTCTTCTCTACACTTATTCTAAATCATCTATGAAATCATCGACAATCCTCGCGCATTCGTGCCATCGTTATTCTAAGGCATCAATGATTGCTACACCTGCACTTGTGCCGACACGCGTCGCACCTGCTTCAAGCATTTGAAGGAAGTCATCGGCAGTACGAACGCCACCTGAAGCTTTCACTTCCATCGCTTGGCCTACTGTTTCTTTCATTAGTTGAACATCATGTGTCGTTGCACCGCCACCTGCGAAACCAGTCGATGTCTTCACAAAGTCAGCTCCAGCAGATTGACTCAATTCGCAAGCTTTCACTTTTTCTTCATCTGTTAATAAGCACGTTTCAATGATGACTTTCACCGTCTTATGATTCGCAGCTTGAACGACAGCAGAGATATCTGCTTCTACACGTTCATAATCTTGTTCTTTCAGCGCTCCAATATTGAGCACCATATCTATTTCTTGTGCCCTATTTTTAATCGCATCTTCAGTTTCAAACACTTTAGTTTCAGTTGAAGTGGCTCCAAGTGGGAAACCAATCACGGTACAAATTAAGACGTCACTGTCGCCTAGCTTCTCAGCTGCATGACGCACATGTCCTGGATGGATACAAATGGATTTGAATTGATACGCTTTCGCCTCATTAATGAGTTGGTCAATTTGTTGCGTCGTCGCATCTGGTTTTAATAATGTATGGTCAATATACTTCGCATATGACACATGGATGCCCTCCTTAAGTAATGGGTAATAAGAGTTGAATGTTAGTGAATTCAAATATGTTGGAAGTCATTTTGCTAGTAAAAGTAAGCACTTATACGTGAATTCGTATTGTAATGCTGAATTGTAATGCAAGCGACCTTCCTGATTTTTAAAACGACAAAGCTTTCAGAAATCAAAACATTCAAACTCTGTTAAAATAATTTCCATTTTTATACTACAAAAATTCGCCAAAATAATAAACCAATGTTATCTTAAGAAAGAAGAAAAAATGAAGGAGCAATGGAACATGACACAAGCTACACCGCATATTCAACCTAACGGCGTACCTATCGCTAAGACCGTCTTGATGCCGGGAGATCCACTTCGAGCAAAATACATCGCTGATAACTATTTAGAAGACGTGCAACAGTTTAACGAAGTACGCAATATGTTCGGCTATACAGGAACTTACAAAGGGAAACAAATCTCAGTGATGGGTTCAGGCATGGGCATGCCAAGTATTGGAATTTACTCATATGAACTCTACAATTTCTTTGATGTTGAGACGATTATCCGCGTAGGTTCATGTGGCGCGTTACAAGATGACATCAATCTATACGATATCATCATCGCCCAAGCTGCTTCTACAAATTCAAGTTATGTAGACCAATTCAACATTCCAGGCCATTATTCACCAATCGCTGATTTCAATCTCATCACTGAAGCGCAACGTCATGCTGAGGCATTAGGCGCTACGACGCATGTAGGTAACGTGCTCTCATCTGACACTTTCTATAACGCAGACGAGACGTTTAATACGCAGTGGCAACGCATGGGCATTCTCGGTATTGAAATGGAATCTGCAGCGCTTTACCTCAATGCGACCTTCGCTGGTAAAAAGGCTTTAGGGATCTTCACTGTAAGTGATCATATCTTTAGAGACGAAGCGACAACAGCTGAAGAACGTCAAAACGCCTTCACACAAATGATGGAAATTGCTTTAGAAACAGCTGAATAAATACGAAAGCCTAGGTGCAACGCCTTTAAATAAGTGCGTTACATCTAGGCTTTTTTCGTTATAAACTATTAACATAAGGTGAGTTTTAAAATCGTTACTATCTTCTTATTCACCTAAATAAGATTTCAACATCCAGTTGTGTTTATCAATATCTGTTTGCATACCGATAAACATATCTTCAGTCACGTCATCTTCTGCTTTACCTGCAACTTCAATTGCTTCTTCTAATTGTTTAGAAACATTTGTGAAGTCTTTAGAAAGTTCAGCAACCATTTCTTCAGCTTTGTAATATTTACCTGCTTCATCGATGATTGAAATGTCTAAGCTTTCTCTTAATGTCGCTACAGGATTTCCTCCGATAGCTAAAATACGTTCAGCTAAATCATCGATAAATTGACTTGCCTCATCGTAAAGTTCTTCAAATTTAGTGTGTAGGGCAAAGAAGTTAGGTCCTTTCACGTACCAGTGGAAATTGTGCAATTTAGTAAATGCAACCGTCCAGTTAGCAACCTGTTGATTCAATACGCGTACTACATCTTCATTATTATTAGCCATGATTATCTCTCCTTTAAGTTAGACGTCGACTAGAACGCCTTATCTTTAATCATTATTATATCATAATAAGTTTAATCATCAACAACAAAGCTCATAAAGTTTAATATTTCTAAAACACCTTTATCACAGCTTTTAAAAGTAGTTATTTCTATCTCTAACTCTAATATTAATTGAGAAAATAGAACTTTAATTGATAATACAATTAGTCTTCTGCATGTTCTTGCTTATCAATAAAAAATGATTTTTCATAGTCATTTGGACGATGCCAATGTGTTTTCCACATAATTTTACGATTCTGAGCAAAAAAGTCATACGCCGCATCACGAATCACACTTGGAACTAATTTCAATAAATAAGCCATCCACTTATATTTTGGCAACGTTGCGATGAGCGATAATATAGCATCAGACTTATATTGTAAGTGGTCGCCATGTTGCACAATCACGCTATCGTATTTTTGAGATTCAGGATAATCCTTTTTAAGTTTTTGACCTGCATCACTTTGTAATTGCACAAATTCATAACGCGGAGATAAACCATGTTGGATGAGCCAAATGGCATAGTTATAGCAATAGACACAGGTACCATCGTAATAAATTATAGGCATGAAGCTCCCTCCAATTGCATTTCATCTTACTCTTTATATATCCTTTTTAGTCTCGCTTAAATCATATAGCTCCTTTTCCCTCAACCAACTAAAAAGAGAACTCAAGCTACTCATTACAGTCACTCAAGTTCTCTAATTCAAACTCTATTCAATTATTGATCTTCATTCACACGGACGATACGTGTATATTTCAAGAATTGAGGACTATATTTCTCTTTAATCGTCGCTAAATCATCGTATGTGATACCAATGATATGCCAATTCGGATTAAAGTGATAGAACGAATCTTTCTTACGAGACCACTTAATCATCTTGCCCTCTTTGTTATAACGCGGTAACGTAATTTCGTAGCCATCAAGGACATTTAAATACATTTGGAAGACATCCGGATCTATGCGATTGAAATTATCTATGACAAGGTAGCTTTTATCTTTACGAGGCATATTCTGCGTGATAAAGCCTTCACGGTAATACAACGCACCGTTTTCGTTCGGTAAATATTTACCATAGAGCATATCTTCAGTAAAGTCAGGATGGCCTGTCGTAATAACTGGATTAGCATTCGTCTTCTGCAGCAACTCTTGAGCCGCTTCTAAACCTTGTTTATCTCGATTGACCACGAGCAAGATGAACGGCTTAACATCATCTTCTTCTGAGTCTAAGACATGCGTTTTTTCAACCTTCTCAAACTGTGGCTTCAAGCCATTATTCTCACTCATTTCAAGAATGGCTTCGTACTGCGTTTGAGATAAACTTGCGATCGCTTGTTTCGCATTTTCCTGTAAAAAATATAAATTCTTCAATTTCGGGTGTTTATTCAACGTCGTTAACGTTACTGGATTAATCGTGCGTTCGAAATAAACTTCGATAGCCGAGCTATTCGTACGACCTGGAATCGGTGGTTTCTCGTGTAAATGATGTGACACTTCACCCAATCCGATCACAGATTGATTCGCATTCTTATTAAAGAAGACGAGTTGATCTCCAACTTCCAGCTGCGTATAGTGATGATAACCATTACGTTTAATTCCGTTATATGTATGTGTATAAACGGTATAATCTTCATCAGGTTCAAAGTCCTGTGTTTCAGAAAGGAAGAAATAACGAGGAATCTTCGTTTCACCACGTCCTAAACTCACGATTAATTCGAATTCTTCTTCTGTAATTTGATTAAATAATGTTTCTTTCATATTACGCATTCTAAATTCAAGTTGTTCACTTCGCTTCAAATAGTCTGATGTGAGCGGTTTTAACTCTTCTTTCAACTCGAAGTGCACACGAATCTTATTCTGCGCGCCAGTTTGTACACTGACAATCTCCCCATGACCTAGGAGACCTGTATCCATTTGCACTTGATAGAAGATAACTCGGTCCCCTACTTGCGCATTTTTAAAAGCTCTAAAGCCTTGTGACGGATTGAAATGGGCTCCTGATTCAAATAACGTAGTCTGTCCTACGAGTGGTTCGTGATGGTCCCAACGATTATACCCACAATTCAACCAAAAGTAATTTGTTTCCTCAGCCATGTAGAATACTCCTTGCTTCTCTAAGTTTATACTATCTTGTCTATTATAAGTTTAAAATGTAACGAGTACAAGAAATTCTGAAATCATCTCTTTGTACTCTCATGTAAAATAAGTGCTATCCAATCCACATATGTTCTATCATTTACGTTCTAGACGTAGCTTCTCGAGTAGGTTCGGTGTTAAATCTTCTGATAGTTTTTGCAATCCTCAACATAATACGCTGTCTACTTTTACCATAAATGCGTGAACCACATCGTCACTAAACTTGATACGATGACTACGAACCATGTGACCAGCCCGAGTAGGATGGGTTTAAATCCTGCTTCTTTAAACTGTTTAAAATTCACGCCCAGACCGATACCCGCCATCGCAATACTGATAAAGAACAGAGAAATCTTTTGAAAAACATGAATAACCGTTGGAGAAAAGTTAAATACCGTACTGATGAGTGAAGCGAGAATAAATCCGACGATAAACCATGGAAAGATCTTCACAATCGACACATTCGCGTCTTTCGATTTCATCTTATTCATGGTTCTCACTGCGAAGAATAACACGACCGGAATAATCATGAGAGTGCGCGTAAGTTTAACGATCGCACCTGTCTGAAGTGCTTGATGTCCGTAAATGGATGACGCTGCAATCACACTTGAGGTGTCGTTAATCGCCGTACCACTAAAGTAACCAAAGGCAGACTGACTCATATGGAAGAGGTGACCCATGGGCGGAAAGATAAAGACTGCAATCAAATTAAACAGAAATACGGTAGAAATCGAGAATGCGACTTCACTTTCCTTAGCACGGATGACGGGACTTGTCGCAGCAATCGCTGAACCACCACAAATCGATGTACCTACGCCGATGAGTATTCCGATATTCTCATCAATATGTAACAACTTCAACAATAAATAGACGATTAAGAATGCCACAATCAGCGTAATAAAGATGATAGGAAGTGACTTCCAGCCCACACTACCAATCGATTGAAAGCTGAGCGTAAAGCCAAGTACGATAATGCTGTAGTGAAGCACTTTCTTACTGCTAAATTTAATCCCGGGTTGGAACGTGTCAGGTACACGCCAAATATTACCGATGATCATTCCGATGACGATGGCAAATATTGCGCTACCAATAATAGGTAGCCAAGTACCGAGAATCGTCGCTATTACTGCGATACTCACCGTCAGAATTAATCCTTTTAAACGATTCATGTTATCACCTTTTCTGCAAATCTTCTAGGTTCGTGATGACTATAGGGCGAATGATAACCTCATTGATGCATCATTGAGAATGCACCGAACAACGGCATAATATTGATGAGTAATCCTCCGAGTTTCAGTAAGCCATTCACTTCTTTATCACGCAGTGTTACAGCAACACAAATAATTCCGAGAATATTTAATACTATCGGCACAAATAATACTGGAAAGATTGGAAGTTGAAGAAATATACCTGCGCCGGTGATGACACCACAAATCAGTGCGATATAAATAAACTTCTGCATCGTCCATACGCTCCTTATATTATAAATAACTAATAATGAGTTCAAAGTCACCTTCAAATACTGTATCTAAATCGTGAGATGTAAGTATAAAGTTGGAACCTTTTTCAATAGCAAAGATATCTCCGTCTGTAATCACTTCACCTTTGCCCTCGATAACTGAAACTAAGACAAATTCACGCGGTTTCATGTAATTTAATGTCCCTGATATTTCCTATTTCACCATAGTAAAGAAGTCATTAGACACGAGTTGCGTCCGCTTGTGATTCTCTCGATACTCAACATCCGTCGTCGAAACATTCTCAATATCAGGCGTTTCTAACACTTCAAGTGCTTGCGTCTTGTTTAAACCTCGATGATTCTTCTCATATTCCCGACCATAATCGTAAATACGGTAAGAAACGTCAGAAGACTGCATCGTCTCATATACGAGCACGCCAGCGCCAATTGAATGGACCATACCTGCTGGAACATAATAGAAATCGCCTGCTTGCACTTCAACTTTATTGAAGAGCCCGTCGTAATCTTGCTCCTGTAAACGCGTGAGATTATCTGAAGCTTCCTCATCTTTGAAACCATAGATAATCTCAGCGCCTGGTTCTGCTTCAACGATGTACCAACACTCTGACTTCCCGTATTGGCCATCTTCGTTCTCATACGCATAGGCATCATCGGGATGAACATGTATCGATAAAGGCCCTTGTGCATCAATCAACTTCGTCATAAGCGGAAATTCATGACTCGGAAAGTCCCCAAACAATTCTCGATGTGAATCCCACACCTCATCTAGCGTGCAACCTGAGAATCGGCCTGTTGTAATCTCACACTGTCCACTTTGATGTGCAGAGATTGTCCATGCCTCACCCACTGTGTCACTAGGCAAATCGTAACCGAATGTCGTTAACTTCTTCCCACCCCAGACTTTGTCTTTCAACACTGGTTTTAAGAATAACGGCATTACTGCACCTCCGTCTTAGTATTCGCTACACTCTATCTCTCTATAGCTTTATATGTATATTCAATAAATTGTCGTCAATATATATTTGAAACCTTACTTTTATTAATATCTTAACGAACACTTACTCTGATTGTATCACAACATGCGGGCTACGCGGTAATTGAGTTAGGTATAGACACCGGTTCAAGCCCTAAACGTCACAATTTCTTAATACTTTCACTACAGTTTGTTGCTTTTTGTAGTTAAAAGTAAATAATTGCACTAAATCAAGTCTTGTTTTCGTTTTAAGATAGGCATTATAATTGAATTAGGAAGTCATTGAAGACTTCCGGTCATGATTTAAGCATATAAGGTAATAGATATGATAAAGCAATAAGTTGATTGAAGCGCAACTTATTGACTTGAAAATTTGCGAAAACCCCAGTCGTCGATCACGACTGGGGTTGTTTTATACGATATTTTATGACTTCATTTGATATTAAAAGTATTGAAAAGCGCGACAATCATCTTTATCGTTTACTGTCGCTTCATTCATTTGCATGCCACTCCGCATTAAATTTGTGCAATCGCTTGCTTAATATCTGTGGAACCTTGAACAATTTGGAATTCTTGATTATCTTCCCCGTCTTCATGTGCAACTTCTTTTAATACGGTAGCAACATCCTCACGTGGAATCGCACCGTTACCTTCAAAGAAAGCACCTACATCAATTTTACCACTACCAGATTGATCTAAAAGTAGACCAGGATGCACGATAGTGTAAGTTATACCGGATTGTTTAAGATATTCATCCGCATAGTGTTTCGCAATCGTATAAGGTTTCAAATCCCCACTTGCGTCAAACGCTTCACGACGAGAGTCATACGTTGAAACCATGATAAAGCGTTGTACACCGGCAATCTTGCTCGCTTCTATCGTCTTCACTGCGCCATCTAGATCGACGATGATGGTCTTATCCGCGCCAGTGTTACCACCTGAACCTACAGAGAAGATTACTTTATCGAATCCTTTCACTTTCTCTTTTAGCGTATCAATATCATCTTTCTCAACATCAATGAGTTGCGCCTTAATACCGCGTTCCTCTAACTGTTTCTGTTGCTCTTCAGAACGAACACCTGCAGTGAAATCTTCACCATCTTGAGTTAATTGATCTACAAGCTTGCTACCTACGCCTCCATTAGCGCCAATCACTAAAATACTCATCTGTTCGGCCTCCTATCTTGTTCTTTAAGTATTTGAGTATAGCTTACCGTAACAAGTCGCTTAACTCTTGTCCAAAGTTTGACTCAGTACGAAGAATATTTTAATATATGAATATATGTTCATATATTAAAATAGGAGCTTATACATATGGAGAATCAAACGCAAGATATCGAACGTCATACACTTGAACGCGTGACGGAAATATTTAAAGCACTCAGCGATGGCACACGTGTAAGAATCTTACATTTATTAATTCAACATCCCTGCAGTGTCGGTCATATTTCACACACGCTAAATCTAAGTCAATCCAACGTCTCTCATCAACTTCGCTTATTAAAACAAGCACATCTGGTTCATGCACAGAGACAAGGTCAATCTAAGATTTATCAACTCGACGACCAACACGTGACACAACTGTTAGAACAAGCACTCAATCATGCGACACATCATTAGGAGGCTCAATTATGTCTGAACACACACACGACCATTCACATGCACACAGTCATGTTCATACGAACAACAAGAAAGTGCTGCTCATTAGTTTTATTCTTATTTTTACCTTTATGATTGTAGAAATTATTGGTGGTATTATTGCCAATAGTTTGGCATTACTATCAGACGGTGTACATATGCTGAGCGATGCGATTTCGTTAGGCGTGGCGCTCATTGCTTTTATCTATGCGGAAAAGCACCCGACCGTTAATAAAACGTTCGGTTATAAACGCTTTGAAATTCTTGCTGCACTCTTTAACGGCGCGTTGCTCTTCGTCATTAGTATCTTTATCATTATCGAAGCGATTCAACGCTTTATGCAGCCAGCCGAAGTACAGTCGACGCAAATGTTTATCATCAGCACAATTGGTTTAATCATCAACGTTATCATCGCTGGGATGATGTTTGCCGGAAGCGATACAGAGCATAACTTGAATATGCGTGGTGCTTTCTTACACGTTATCGGTGACCTACTCGGCTCAATCGGCGCGCTTATCGCAGCTGTGCTAATTTGGTTATTTGGCTGGAATTTAGCCGATCCTATCGTCAGTATCCTCATGTCGTTAATTATCTTGAAAGGTGCATGGGGCGTGCTCAAATCTTCCCTCAATATCTTAATGGAGGGTACACCTGAGAATGTTGATTTAAATACGATTATTGAAGCGATTACGGAAGAACCTGAAATTGATAATGTGCACGATTGTCATATTTGGACTATTTCTAACGCTATGAATGCGTTGAGTTGCCATGCTGTAGTCTCACCTACACTGACGATGGTTGAAACGGAAGCAGTATTGAAACGTGTAGAACATAAATTGAACCATTTAAATATTCAGCACGTGACGATTCAATTGGAGACAGCCAATCACGATCACGAAGATGCAGTATTCTGCTCTACACTCCATCATGATGAACACCAACATCTACATTCACATGCTTAAATTGAAACTGTGAGTAAACAACAATATGGACGAGTTTCAAATTATTTTGCAGATCTCGACTATATTGTGAGTTTACTCACGGTTTATTTTTGTGTTAAAACTATGTAAAGTCGACGATTGAGAGGCTTAATCGTTGTCTATTTATTTTGAAAAAGATATAGTATTTGATATTGTGTGTATATCAGTGAAAAGGAGTGCAAAAAATTGTTTAGTTTTCATACATCGGCTTTTAAAAATATCAAGCCACAAAACTGGAAAGTCATAGGCTTTACATTCATTAGTGCGATTATGCTAGCCATTATGACTTTCGCTAGCTATCTGCTTTTAGGTTTATCAACGCAAGGTTTAGAGCAACAACAAATGCAAGCTCAATTGGGCGGTGGCAGTGGTATTACCGCTTCAGCATGGTTACCAGTGATTGCTGCGATTGTTCTCGTCGCCCTACTTTGGATACTCTTAGCCTACCCAGTATTCTCAAGTTTAATCTACATGATAAGCAAAGCGACACGAGGCGAGACAGTTAATATCCGCGATATCTTCTCAACATTCTTTAAGGGGAGATATGCGAAAGCGTTATTGATGGGTCTCATATCATTTATCATGTTTATCATCTATCTAATAATCAATGGATTAATTATTTATCTATATTCTGAATTACTTAATTTAATCCTTAAACAATTCGCTAATTCATTACAAAACTCAAGTAACCAGATGACAATCTTTACGACTATCCAAATTATTAATGGCATACTCACTTCATTAATCATAGCCATTCTCACAATTATCCTAGCTATGATTGTAATTAATATGACAACTTCATTTGTGAATGATATTAACCGTAGTGTAGGTACAAATGTTAAAAATGGCTTTAAAGGAATTAAGAACGGCCATAAAACATGGTTCAAGTTCTTCATTGGAACACTGTTAATATGGTTGATTAGTATCTTAATAAATCACGTTTTAATGCCTATCATTGCAATTAATACCCAACAGATGTCACAAAATGTAGTCGTTATGATTATGCAGACGATGAGAATCATCTCAATGATCGTCAAAGTAATTCTCTTCTATATCCTTACTGTAGGAATGGTTCATTACTTTAACCGTAACGGCAAGAAACCAGAGAAATCAACAAAAGCATAAGTATAATGAATAAGCCAGTCAGTGGGCATCTGCCTCCACCGACTGGCTTTTTTTCTACTAATAACTCTATATTTTATCCTCTCTCAACTACAATAAGTGTTCCTTAAGGTAGTGTGCTGCGCCATCTTCTTCGTTCGTCAACGAAGTCACGTCTTTCGCTAATGCTTGCACTTCAGGACGTGCATTTTTCATCGCAACCGTGTAATGACCGAACTCAAACATCGCACGGTCGTTATCGCTGTCTCCGATAACTAAAGTACTTTCACGTGGAATATCAAAGTGTTCAATCATCTCTTTAATCGCTGTTCCCTTATTCACACCATACGCCATCGTTTCCGCATTAAAGCGTGAAGAGTTTGAAACTGAAATATTCAATTGTTCTTGATCTTCAATCAGTTGGTCACGGAAAGCTTGAATTTGTGATTGTTCTTTTGAGAATAAATAAATCTTCGCGTACGGTTCATCCGGTAAGGCTTCTACCCATTCGACCTTATCCTTTAAAGCATCTTTACGCGAATGCCATTCACTCACGCTCACTCCGCCTACAGGTTCCTCTTCAGCAACCATCGCTTCGATCCATTCTTTATCTTCTGTTAAAATGCGTCTTTGTCCATCATATGGAAAGACTTCATAATAAATGTGGTTGTTCTGAGCTAACTTCACTATGTCTTGTACTTGAGTTAAAGTCATGCCATGTTGGAATATCGTCTCGTCTTGAACCTTACCTTGTGTACCGTTTGAACTAATGATGCCATCGACACTGAAATCCTCTGATACAAAATAATGAATCTCATCATGAGAACGACCTGTAGCAAGAAAGACTTTATAACCTTGCGCTCTCAATTCGCGAATAATTTGAGTGGTATCATCACTCACTCGGTTATCACTATGTAAAATCGTTCCATCCATATCAAGGAAGATTGCTTGTACATTATCCATTATGCTTGACCTCCAACGTCTCTTATTAACGTTATTATCTCACTTCGTTGGAGCGGACTCAATCACTTCAGCTTTTGAGAAATAGCGCGTAACGTCCATGTAGACGCGTTAACTCTACAGGGCGGTCGAAAAATGCCGAAAGTGTGTCGCTGTTGAGTACTGATTCAATTGCACCCTGTTTGTAGCATTCTCCATCTTTTAATAGGAACCCTTTTCCCACCTCAGAAGTCAATTCCTCAACGAAATGCGTGACATAGATGACTGCTAAATCAGGATAATGATGGTAAAGATTGTCGAGCGCAGTTAATACTGCTTCCCGTGCTAGAAAGTCCAATCCAGAAACCGGTTCATCTAACACGAGTAGATCAGGCTCTCCCATTAAAGCACGTGCAATGAGTACGCGTTGTCTTTCGCCAGTAGATAATAAACCATAATACTGCTCTTTAAAGTCTTCCATCCCTACTTGCTGGAGTAAGTTCAATGCATTCTCACGTACTTCCTCTGATGGCTCGGTATATAAGCCAATAGATTTATATGCCCCACTCATGACGATATCTTTAACAAGTTCCCCTTCTTGAAAACGTTCCATCAAACTATTAGATACAAAGCCGATATGATTACGCACATTGTCAGCGGAATAACCGACTTTACCTGGTTGCATGCCAAATAAGGTCATTTCTCCCCTCGTGGGTGATTCGTAGGCATTAATGATATTTAATAATGTGGTTTTACCTGCTCCGTTGAGTCCATAGAGTACCCAGCGGTCGCCCTCATTGATCGTCCAGTCAATATCATTGAGTATCGTCTTTCCTTTCTTAATACGTCCAATTTTTTCAAGATTGATAAGCATGTCCTTCCCCTCCTTGTACACGATTAGCTTTATTGTACGATAATTCAGATATTTTTAAAACCTCAATTTACATATAAATAAAGAGAGCAAATGCCCGAAAGCATCTACTCTCTTCTAGTAAAGCATACTACTTTTATTCTACTGTTACAGATTTCGCTAAGTTACGTGGTTTGTCCACGTCTAAGTCACGGTGTAGTGCTGCATAATAAGCAATCAATTGTGTTGCTACTACAGATACGAGTGGTGTCAATAATTCGTGAACTTGTGGAATCACGTAAGTGTCGCCTTCTTTTTCAAGACCTTCCATAGAAATCACGCAAGTGTTCGCACCACGTGCTGCAACTTCTTTCACATTACCGCGAATTGAGTTATTCACGTTCTCTTGTGTCGCAAGTGCTACTACTGGCGTACCCTCTTCGATTAACGCGATTGTACCGTGTTTCAATTCACCACCAGCAAAACCTTCAGCTTGGATGTAAGAGATTTCTTTCAGTTTCAACGCACCTTCAAGGCTGACATTGTAATCAATTGTACGTCCGATGAAGAAGGCATTACGAGTATCATCCATAAATTCTTTCGTAATATCTTCTAACTTCTCAGCATCGTCTACAATTGCCTCAATTGCTGTTGTCACTTTCGCTAACTCTCTCAATAAATCAACTTCCGCTTCGTGACCGTGTTCTAACGCTACGATTTGAGACAAGATTGAAAGCACTGCAATTTGTGCTGTGTAGGCTTTCGTAGACGCCACAGCAATTTCTGGACCTGCATGTAACAATAAAGTGTGGTCCGCTTCACGTGACAATGTAGAACCTGGAACGTTCGTAATTGTGAGTGATTTATGACCTAATTTCTTCGTTTCTACGAGTACAGCACGACTGTCTGCAGTTTCGCCTGATTGAGAAATGTAGATAAATAATGGATTTTCAGATAGTAATGGCATGTTGTAAACGAACTCTGAAGCAACGTGTACTTCTGTCGGAACGCCTGCCCATTTTTCAATAAACTCTTTACCTACTAAACCAGCATGGTAGCTCGTACCTGCTGCAATAATGTAAATACGGTCTGCTGCCGCAACGTCATCCACGATATCTTTGTCCATCTTCAAGTTACCTTCGCAATCTTGATATTCTTGGATAATACGACGCATAACGGCTGGTTGTTCGTGAATTTCTTTAAGCATGTAGTGATCGTAAACGCCTTTCTCAGCGTCTGCCGCATCAATTTCAGCAGTGTATGTTTCACGATCTTGAACATTGCCGTCTTGATCTTTAATAACTACGCTCTCACGTTTCACGATAACAATTTCATGGTCGTGAATTTCTTTATATTGATTTGTTACCGGTAACATTGCTAACGCGTCTGAAGCAATGACATTAAAGTCGTCACCGACACCGATAAGTAATGGTGATTTATTCTTCGCAACGTAAATTGTATCATTATCTTGATCGTCTAACAGACCAAGTGCGTATGAACCTTCGAGCATTGAAACTACTTTCGTAAATGCTGTTTCTGTATCTAAACCTTCGTTAGCGAAGTGTTCAATAAGTTGTACAACAATTTCTGTATCTGTTTCTGATAAGAAATTAACATCACTTAAATATTCTGCTCGTAACTCTTCATAGTTCTCGATTACACCGTTATGTACAAGTGTGTAACGTTTAGAAGCAGATTGATGAGGATGTGAATTTTCATGGTTAGGAACACCATGCGTTGCCCAACGTGTATGACCGATACCTAGTGTACCGTCAAAGTCATTGTCATCTGCTACTTTTCTTAAATCAGCAATACGACCTTTTTCTTTAAATACTTCTGTACCTTCGTCGTTGGTTAAAGCGATACCTGCTGAGTCATAACCTCTGTATTCTAATTTCTCTAAACCTTTAAGTAATAGTTCTTTGGCATTATCATGCCCAATATATCCGACAATTCCGCACATAAATATTTCCTCCAATAATCACACGAAGCAAAGCATGGGAGCGTAGACTAGAATTGCGCATAGTAAAAGAAGACATCGATGGTTCTATCCATGCCTGTAATCACACACTTTTTCAACGCATCCTAGCAACTGCTCTCTTACAATTCGTGTGTTGCTATAGTCTTGTAGGCTTGCTTAATAACTTTGTGCACTAAGTTACCCTAGTGTTTTCATCATTAAGCTTACGAATGAGCCTAACCATCCGGGATAGCATCCGCCGAAATCTCGATAACTATCCACCTCGTCTACAAATACAGACGACCTATCTATTAAGATTTCTGATATTAAACCTTAAATGATGGATAAGACACTGCATTTGTACTGGCGCTTTAATTGAATTATGTTGTCTGTCCTCCTTTCTATCAACATACATAATTCTACAATGTAATGGTATTGTAATGCAAACATTACCACATTGGAACCGCCCCTTGTTTATCCCTTTTCTACTATAATTAAACATCGTTTACAAAGTGATGTTTGTCACACTTTGACTGACAAAGATGTCATTAGTTGTTATTGTGCGAACGCTTACACACCTCATACAATAGACTTATAAACTTATTATAAAAGAGGTGTCCTCAATGTCAGATACACAAGAGAACAAAGGAATCGGCCGTAAAGTCCAAGCCTTTGGGTCATTCCTCAGTAGTATGATTATGCCAAACATTGGTGCGTTTATTGCTTGGGGCTTAATCGCAGCGATCTTCATCGATGGCGGTTGGTGGCCTAACAAAGATCTCGCAAGTTTGGCTGATCCGATGATTAAATATTTAATTCCATTACTTATCGCATATAGTGGTGGTCGTCTCCTCCATGAAATGCGTGGCGGTATTATTGCTGCCGTTGCAACAATGGGTGTCATCGTAGCGATGCCGGATACACCAATGTTACTTGGTGCTATGGTTATGGGGCCTTTAGTTGGCTGGTTGATGAAGAAGACAGATCAATTCATCCAACCTCGTACCCCACAAGGTTTCGAAATGTTGTTTAACAACTTCTCGGCCGGAATTCTCGGCTTTATTATGACGCTCGTAGGATTTAAGATTATCGCACCTATTATGCACGGAATTATGTACATCCTATCCGTGATCGTGGGTAGTCTTGTACACGCGCACTTATTACCTATCGTAAGTGTCATCGTTGAGCCAGCGAAGATTGTATTCTTAAATAACGCGATTAACCACGGTGTGTTCACACCCCTTGGCGCAGACCAGTCCGCACATTTAGGTAAGTCTATTCTTTATACGATTGAATCTAACCCTGGACCAGGTCTCGGAATTCTCGTCGCTTACATGATCTTCGGTAAAGGAACTGCGAAAGCAACATCATATGGCGCAGGTATCATCCACTTCCTCGGTGGTATCCATGAGATTTACTTCCCATATGTATTGATGCGTCCGTTACTCTTTATCGCAGTGATCCTTGGTGGTATGACAGGTGTTGCAACTTATTCACTCTTTGACTTTGGTTTTAAAAGTCCAGCGTCACCAGGTTCATTCTTGGTCTACATTTTCAACACACCTAAAGGCAACTACTTGCACATGATTCTCGGTGTGCTGCTCGCAGCGCTCGTTTCCTTTATCGTCGCATCACTTATTTTACGTTTTACTAAAGAACCTAAACAGGATCTTGAAAGTGCCACAGCACAAATGGAAAAAACGAAAGGTAAGAAATCAAGAGTATCTTCACAACTATCAGGGAACAAAGATACTAAAGATACATCAGCTCAAACAGATAAAGCCGAAGATGAAGGTACTACGTCTGATGCTAATGCAGAAGAGGAAGAAGACCTCACAGAGAAATATGATACAGAGAACGTCGACGCGCACGACTACAGCAAGATTAACCACGTCATCTTCGCATGTGACGCAGGAATGGGCTCTAGTGCGATGGGTGCCAGCATGTTGCGTAATAAGTTCAAGAAAGCTGGTTTAACTGATATCGACGTAACGAATACAGCGATCAATCAGTTACCACAAGATGCACAACTTGTCATTACGCAGAAGAAATTAACAGATCGTGCAATTAAGCAAACACCTAATGCGATTCACATCTCTGTGGATAATTTCTTAAACTCACCAAGATACGAAGAGTTACTCGAACAGTTAAAGTCTGATCAGTAATCCTTCAATCCCATAGATCAACTAAAGGAGGATACAGCTATGTTACTGAGCAAACGTGAAAGAGCCATCACTGAAATGTTACTCAAGCATCAAGACCAATATTTAACGATATACGATATTGCTCAAACGCTTGCTGTCTCCTCTCGTACGATACATCGAGAATTGAAATCACTTGAAGAGACGTTGACTCAACTGGGGCTAAAGTTGGAACGCGTCGTGCGTAAAGGCGTGAAGTTAAGTGGATCAACTACTGCCGTTGAGCGTTTACAACAACTCGTCCAGGATCAACCCATGGCAGACTTATCTGAAGAAGAACAACAAGTCATCATCTTATATGCCTTAATCCAAGCAGATGCCCCTATTAAGCAATATAGTCTCGCACATGAGATTGGGGTCTCGACTCAAACACTGTCTAAAATATTGGATCAACTCGAACAAGTACTCACTAACTATCAGCTCACGCTTCAACGTAAACGCGGCGAAGGTATTTCACTTCAAGGTGCAGAATCTAAAAAACGTGAGCTACTGAGTTTACGGATGGTCAACAATCTAAACAGTACAAGTGTTTACTCTGTCATCGAGAACCACTTCGTTTATCAGTCACTCAATCAAACACAGTTATCTATGGTAGATATGGATAAGATTTTTCGTGTCGAACGACTATTAATGGATTATCTTGATTCACTGCCATATACATTGATTGAGTCAAGCTATATCACGTTGACCGTTCATATCGTTCTGAGTATTGATCGCATGCAGAAAAATGAATATGTGACTTTAGAACCTGCAGTTTACGAAGAGGTACACCATACCCGTGAATTTGAAGTTGCAACTGCACTTGCCCATCGTTTAGAAGCGATTTACGATGTGACTTTTACTGAAGCTGAAATTACCTTTATTACAATTCACCTTAGAGGTGCGAAGCGTAAAGATATCACAGAAGATGATGAACATGACGAAACACAAATTCAACGTTTTATCCAACGCGTAAGTAACTTTGCGAAGATGGAATTTAGTGAGTTAGATACGCTAACTGAAGGGTTGAAGTTGCATCTCATTCCTGCTATGAACCGTTTGAGAGCAAATATTGAAACCTATAATCCACTCACACAAATGGTGAAGCAGAAGTATCCTCATCTCTTTCACAGTGTGAAGTTGGCGGTAGAAGCAACGTGGAGCGATTTAAACTTTCCTGATAGCGAGATTGCCTTTCTCGTTCTCCATTTCGCCGGTGCTATTAGACGCGAGGAACATCACACGTTAAATGTCTTAGTCGTCTGTAGCAGCGGGATTGGAACAAGTCGTTTATTAGCGACGCGATTAGAGCAAACATTTCCAGAAGTCACGTCGACAGAACAAGCTTCGGTTGGAGAGTTAGCGCACATATCGCTTGAAGCCTATGATGCCATTATTTCGACGGTCAATCTTGATATTGAAGCGGATTACTTAACTGTTAATCCTTTACTGCCGGATACCGATATTCATCTTGTCGCTCAATTTTTAAAAAGCCAGAGTGACTACGTGCAAACTGAAACTAAGACTGAAATTCCGAGCAATCTTTGGAAACCGAAACAACCTTCTCAAGCACAACGAGATACTGAACATATCTTGAATCAAGTTCGAGATGGCTTACGACTTCTTGACCACTGTGAAGTCGAACAAGTTCACGTGGATGATGTCGTAAGTTATCTAACAGAAAGTTTACATCAAAGGAAGATTATCGACGATCGACAGTCATTCTCTGAATTACTGGTAGACCGCATGGAAGAAGATGGGTACGCTTTAGCGCCCTATCCTCTTGCTCTTCCACATCTGAGAAGTTCAGTCATCCAGAAACCGATGTTGCTTCTCACTGTGTTGGAACAACCACTCGAGCTACCAAATCATAATGACACACCGATTCGTTATTTAATTAATATCTTTATTCCTGACGATCCTAACTTAGCACAACTCGTCAGTCATTTTACCGGTGAACTCATTCACCACCTTGATGATATCGACGTACTGATGTCAGACCCGGACAAATTGATTTCAATATTGAAGGATCAGTATGTCGCCTATTTACAACAAATCTTAACTATGGAGTGATACGATTATGAGCGAATTATTTAGCAATGACAATATTTATCTTAACCAATCTATTAGTACACAAGAGGAAGCCATCGAACAAGCTGGCCAAGCTTTAGTTAAAAGTGGTGCGGTGACTGAAGGCTATATTCAAGCTATGAAAGAGCGTGAACAACTCGTATCTACGTTTATGGGTAACGGTTTAGCAATTCCGCACGGTACTGATGAAGCGAAGACAGAAGTCATTCAATCAGGATTATCTTTAATTCAAATTCCTGAAGGTATCGATTGGGATGGCGAAACAGTGAAAGTCGTAGTAGGTATTGCAGGTAAAGATGGCGAGCATTTAGACTTATTATCTAAAATCGCAATCACGTTCAGTGAAGAAGAGAATGTTGAACGCATCGTCAACGCGCAATCCGCAGAAGAAATCAAACAAGTCTTTGAGGAGGCCGATGCATGATGAAAGCCCTACATTTCGGTGCCGGCAATATCGGTCGCGGTTTCATCGGTTTCATACTTGCTGATAATGAGGTTAAAGTAACCTTTGCGGATGTCAATGAGACGGTGATTCATGAACTTGAGCAACAACATGAATACGATGTGATTTTAGCGGATGAGGAACGTACGACGACACGCGTTCATAATGTTGATGGTATTAATTCTAGTAAACCTTCAGAAGCGTTGAAGCAAGCGGTGTTGGAAGCGGATATTATTACGACTGCAGTCGGCGTGAATATACTACCACTTATTGCGAAGACGTTTGCACCGTATCTGAAAGAGAAAGAAACACCCGTCAATATCGTGGCGTGCGAGAACGCGATTATGGCGACAAATACGTTGAAACAAGCCATCTTAGATATTACAGGGCCACTAGGTGATCATATCCACTTTGCGAACTCAGCTGTTGACCGTATTGTTCCTGAACAACATAACGAGAATTTGTTAGACGTCGTTGTCGAACCGTTCTTTGAATGGGTGATTGAACGTCAACATTGGTATGGGCCTGAGTTAGATCATATTCACTATGTGGATGATCTCACACCTTACATCGAACGTAAGCTCCTCACAGTGAACACGGGTCATGCGTTCTTAGCTTATGCAGGACGTTATCACGATAAAGCCACTGTGCTCGATGCCATGAAGGACACACAAATTAAAGACGGCTTGAAACAAGTCCTTTCAGAGACTAGCCAGTATATTACGTCTAAATTTACTTTCACTGAATCACAACAGGCACAATATGTGGATCAAATTATGGAACGTTTTGAGAACCCTAATCTTTCTGATGCGGTTACACGCGTTGGTCGAGGCACTTTACGTAAAATTGGTCCTCAAGATCGTATTATTAAACCGCTCAATTATCTTTATCAACAAGATTTACCTCATGAAGGCTTGCTGAAAGCTGCAGCTTATCTATTAAAATATGATGATACGAATGATAAAGAGACGGTTGAGAAGAATAATTATATTAAAAACAACGGTGTTGAAGCATTTCTTAAAGAATATGCGCACACTGATGAAGGTTTAACTCAAGAAATTGTGCGTGAGTACAACGTGCTAGGTTAAACGATTGGATAAAGTAAGAGGATTCGAGCGTGAAGCTAATTACTTCATGCTCGAATCCTTTTTGAGTTATATACGTTTTTTGAGTTGAGAGATTAACACTCTTATAAAGCGATAGCGTATCTCAACTTTATTGTAGAAACTAGTTAACGATTACTCTAGCCCCATATGTTCTTCAACGACTTTAGCAATACGTTCAGCATACGCTTGTGCTTTCTCATCTGTTGCCGCTTCAACCATGACACGTACGAGTGGTTCTGTACCTGAAGGACGTACGAGAATACGACCTTCTCCGTTCATATCCACTTCGACTTTCGTCATTTCTTCTTGTACAGCAACGTTTTCCTCAACGCGATGTTTATCCGTTACTTTCACATTAACGAGTGATTGTGGATACTTCTTCATTTGTGCAGCTAATTCGCTTAGCTTTTTACCTGTAAGTTTAATCACTGAAGCTAATTTCACACCTGTAAGTAAACCGTCACCTGTCGTATTGTAGTCCATCATCACGATGTGACCTGACTGTTCACCACCAAGGTTGTAACCGCCACGACGCATTTCTTCTACTACATAACGGTCGCCGACTTTCGTCTTGTTTGATTGAATACCTTCCGCTTCTAATGCTTTGTAGAAACCAAGGTTGCTCATCACCGTTGAAACAATCATATTATGGTTGAGTTCTTGGTTCTTCGCCATTTCTTGACCGATAATAAACATGATTTGGTCTCCATCAATGATGTCACCTTTCTCATCTACCGCAATCAAACGGTCACCATCGCCATCAAATGCGAGACCGAAATCACATTCTTTTTCAACAACCGTTTCAGCAAGTTTCTCAGGGTGAGTAGAACCTACTTGGTCATTGATGTTGTAACCATCTGGATTACAGCCGACCGTCACTGTGTCCGCTTCTAAATCCCCGAATAAGAATGGCGCAAGAGATGAAGTAGAACCATGTGCGCCATCTAAGGCAATCTTCATACCTTCGAAATCCACATCTACGGTTGATTTAAGATAGCTTAAGTACTTCTGAGAACCTTCGAAGTAATCAGAGTAGTGTACGATATCTTCCCCTACAGGCCTAGGAATGGCAGGATTCTCTGCATTGAGCAATTCTTCAATTTCTTCTTCTTGAGCATCAGAAAGTTTGAAACCGTCTGAACCAAAGAATTTAATACCATTATCTTCAACCGGATTGTGTGAAGCAGAAATCATTACACCAAGCTCTGCTTCCATTTCCTTAGTTAAGTATGCGACACCTGGTGTAGAAATCACACCTAAGCGCATTACTTCAGCTCCGATTGAGACAAGACCTGCGATGAGTGCAGACTCTAACATTTCACCTGATACACGTGTATCGCGTCCTACAAGTACCTTAGGATGTTTCTTATCTTTATTATGTGCAAGTACATAGCCACCATAACGTCCGAGCTTAAAGGCAAGTTCAGGTGTTAAATCTTGGTTTGCGACACCTCTGACACCATCAGTACCAAAATATTTAGCCATTGTTATTAACTCCTTTGTATCTTACGTATTATTTGATATAGACTTTCGCTTGTATCTGATCTGGATCAGCTTTCGTCACATGCTTAGGCAATTTGAGAGTAACCTCTTTCTCAGTATCCTCACTCTCATTATCGACATCAATTTCCCCTGTGATTTCGTCGATATCCTTTAAGTCATCTTTATTTCCATAAATTTCAATTTCATCATCATCTAGTTTCACTTTATCTACTTGATGTCCATCGGCTAAACTACCCACCACTTTAGGTGCGATCTTCACCTTTTTACTATAAGGTTCTAGTTTAGCTGATAAATTCACTTCTTTAGGTTGAATCGTCACATCTACTTTATTGAGCTGACTATCAAATGCAGTAATTTGTGCTACATCTGTAGTATCTTCAGAAATTGTACTTGAATCTTTGTACGTCGCTTTCAAGTAGGCAATCTTCTTAATCTGTTCTTGTCCGCCAGTGACTTTCACAGTACGTGGAGATACAGTTTGTTCGCTAATCTTGTGCTCTCCATCTACATTGTTCTCACTGACATCTGGCTCAACTTTCATCGTCTTAGTGACTTTCTGTTCGAGATTAACACTTGCATCTTTCGGTTTCACTTCATAATCTAGATCTTCATCTAAACCTTTAACTTCAAAATCTGCTGAATGTTTTCCCGCTTTTTCACCAGTTAAATCAAGTACAGCTTTAATATCTTCGTTCTTCTGTGCTTTCAACACTTGGGAACGTGTACCTGATAAATCTACGTTAACTGTTTCTGGTGCGCCGCTCGCATACAGTGATTTGTGATCGTATTTCACCTCAACAGGCACATCGTTCAGTGTCTCTGTCGAATTCTGTCCGAATTTATCTGCATTGAACACATTACCGAATACATTATTCACGGATAGGAAGAATAATACCGCTAGTGCTAACGCGATTAAGCGCAGCCCCCATTTACTCTCTAACATCTATTTCACACCTTTCTCTTGAAAGTGTGTGCCAAACCAATGTTCAGCCAACAATTCTTCAAATGCATCTGTAGAAATATCTTTACGCAACTTACCATCGAATGTCACAGAGATAGACCCTGTCTCTTCAGAAACGACAGCAGTAAATGCATCTGAAACCTCAGATATACCTACAGCCGCTCTATGACGTGTACCTAAACTCTTCGCGATCTTCGCACTATCAGAAAGCGGAAGGTAACAAGCTGCACTTGCAATTTTCGTGCCTTGAATGATCATCGCACCATCATGCAGTGGCGTATTAGGTATAAACACGTTCGTTAGCAACTCTTGAGAAATGTCAGAATCGAGCGGTATACCCGTTTCTATATAATCTTGTAAACCCGTCTCTTTCTCAAAGACAATGAGCGCACCAATACGACGTTTCGCCATGTATTGAATTGCTTTCGATACCGCTTCAATCAGCTTATCTTCATTGCTGTTTAAATTACTTGTATATCTTTTAAATAAACTGCCTCGCCCTAGCTGTTCAAGTGCTCGTCGAATTTCAGGTTGGAAGATAACGATTAACGCTAATACCCCCCATTGGATGACGAGATCAAACAAATGGGATGTCGCAGTCAGGTTCAGCATCTTACTCACTTGTTGGCCAATGACGATGACCACAATACCCTTGAGCAACTGAATCGCTTTCGTGCCTTTAAATACTGTAATAACTAAGTAAAGGACATACCAAACGATGAGTAAATCAAGGATGCTCGTAATGACGCTTACCGTATTCCAATGATTAAAATAATTGGATAATTCCATAACATCTCCTCCGGTAATCTGTTCCCATGCTATCCATTATACCAATCATAACTATAACTGTCATATATAGTTACAGCTAAATTCTTCTTTAGTTTGAAAATTGAAATATTAAATTTGTATGGGGGAAATTTAGGAGAACTTTGAGGTATAGTATAAGTGGTGATCATGAGTTGGAGTAAAGTTTTTGTTGGAGAAAAATAAAAAAGCGGGAGCGAGCGTGAAAATGAGATATTTTCTACGCTCAATCCCGTGTTGAAGAGTTAAAATGCTTCATGAATGCGATAAATAAATTTAATCTTTAAAAAGTGAATACCTTTCATGTTAGTACTGTTTAAACAATTCAAGTATCTTATTTAAACAATCATTTTTAAAACTGTTGCTTCTAGACTAACAACCAATCATACTTTCTTTTTAAAATTAGAGTAGCGATTCACCTAAAAAGCTTCCAATTAAACCGACAGCTTGTTCTGCAGTACGGTTCTTGTTATCAATTAACGGATTTACTTCTACAACATCCATAGAGGTAATCATCTGAGATTCGTGTAATAATTCCAAGGCAAAGTGACTTTCTCGATAAGTTAATCCACCAAGTACTCGAGTGCCTGTCCCTGGTGTTTCTACTGGATCTAATCCATCGACGTCTAATGAGAGATGGATGCCATCCGTTTTATCTTTAAGATAATTGATCGTTTCCTCAATCACATGCTGGATACCATAACGATCAATATCAGCCATTGTATAAGTTTGAATATGATGTTTCTTGATGTACTGCTTCTCCCCTTCGTCTAAGTCACGCATACCGATAAGAACAATATTCTCTGGTTTAACTTTAGGAGCGAATCCACCTAAATGAACAAGCGCTTCATCACCTTCTCCAGCAAGTACACGAAGTGGCATCCCATGTACATTACCTGAAGGCGACTCCTCAGGAATATTCAAATCACCATGTGCATCATACCAAATCACACCTAAGTTCTCGTAGTGTTGGCTCACTCCAGTAATAGAACCAATAGCTAATGAGTGATCTCCTCCGATAATGAGTGGGAAATGGTTACGTGCAACGCTTGTAGATACCGCTTCACTTAAATTCTTAGACACAGTCATTATTTCATCATAGTTGCGTAGACCTTCTTGCGGCCCATGAAATCGTTCCAAATCAACCCGAGGTACATCAATATTGCCTCTATCTTCCACTTCAAGACCTAAAGCTTGAATGCGTTTGACGAGCCCAGCATATCGTATGGCTTCTGGTCCCAAATTAACCCCTAGTTTAGGTTGACCATATGTAGTAGGTGCACCTATGATATCTATCTTCTTATTCATCAATCACAACCCCTTTGTGTTAGATATATGGTAAGAATAAACGAATAGTATAAAACATTCAATTAACGATGCTTTAGACAGAGTTTAATAAAAGGGATTGAATTACATAATATATCAGAATGCTGATTGAAGATTCATTTAAGAAAGTAGTTTCTATCACTTTATGTATGACTATTCATATGAGAGAAGGTAAATTTTTTGCAGAACTAGCAAAGAGAAATAAGTTGAAAGAAAGCAAAACGATAATTTTAAGCTGCAGTTATTGAAAGCTTCTCTGATTTGAGAAACGATATTTTCATAATACGGGTGACCAATCAATATTAGAGTTAGAACTAAAAGATGCAACGGAGTTACTGAGATAAGATAATTACAAAAGTACGTAAAAAAGCACCTTCCTAGAAAGAAGGTGCGTGAGTGAGCCATAGAGGATTCGAACCTCTGACCCTCTGATTAAAAGTCAGATGCTCTACCAACTGAGCTAATGGCTCATGGCTGGGCTAGCTGGATTCGAACCAGCGCGTGACGGAGTCAAAGTCCGTTGCCTTACCGCTTGGCTATAGCCCAATAATCATGGTGGAGGGGGGCAGATTCGAACTGCCGAACCCGAAGGAGCGGATTTACAGTCCGCCGCGTTTGGCCAACTTCGCTACCCCTCCGTAGCTATTCAATTGAAATGGTGGAGGATGACGGGATCGAACCGCCGACCCCCTGCTTGTAAGGCAGATGCTCTCCCAGCTGAGCTAATCCTCCACAAATGACCCCGACGGGACTCGAACCCGTGTTACCGCCGTGAAAGGGCGGTGTCTTAACCGCTTGACCACGGGGCCATATGGCTCCACAGGTAGGATTCGAACCTACGACCGATCGGTTAACAGCCGATAGCTCTACCACTGAGCTACTGTGGATTAATACAATGCCTGGCAACGTCCTACTCTTGCGGAACGTAAGTCCGACTACCATCGGCGCTAAGGAGCTTAACTTCTGTGTTCGGCATGGGAACAG
>NZ_PPRN01000021.1 GCF_002902685.1 Staphylococcus pettenkoferi
ATAATAATGAACTAAATACCTAAATATTCATTGTCCAATCACATTAAATACATATACTCTAAAATACTGATATGACAGTATTTATAGCGTTTCAATAACTTTCTTATTGCTAGAACTCCTGCTATAATAAACGAGCATAACAAACTGTGAAAACGCTTTTATAAATCATGAGAAAGTCGATGTAAGCATACATTTGATTTCTACAATAAACTGACAACATTTTATGGCTAACTCATTTTTTCAAAACTGAAATAGGACTCGATAAATATAGACAACGATAGGAGACAACAATGAAGTTTAAAAGTGTATTTGATATTATAGGACCCACTATGGTAGGCCCTTCTTCTTCGCATACAGCTGGGGCTGTACGTATCGGTTTGGTGGCTAGAGGCTTGTTCGCTGAGTTGCCTGACCAAGTGGATATTTACCTCTATGGGTCATTTATGGAAACTTACAAAGGTCATGGGACGGATGTCGCTTTAGTTGGAGGGTTGTTAGGTTACGATACAGATGATGACCGTTTGCCAACAAGCATCCAAACAGCCGAAGCAATGGGGATACGTATTAACTTTATCGAAATGAAAGAAGAACGTTCTCACCCAAATACAACGATTCTACACATGCGTAAAGGAGATAAAGATATTTCTGTAGAAGGCATTTCAATCGGTGGCGGCAATATTGAAATTGTAGCAATTAATGGCTTTAAGATTACGTTGAGTGGAAATTATCCTGCTCTGCTCGTCTTTCACCAAGATACCTTTGGAACGATTGGTAAAGTTGCAAATATACTTGGTGAGCACAGTATTAATGTTGGAACCATGCAAGTATCTCGTAAGGAGAAAGGTGATCAAGCATTGATGACGTTTGAGCTGGATGATGCAATCGACGATGAGATTCTTACGCAGATACGACAAGTTGAAGGCGTCGTTACAGTGTCGCTGATGGGGAATGATTAACAGGGGGAGAATGATGTTTAAGAGTATCAAAGAATTACTAGCAATTTGTGACGCTGAATCACTGACGATTCATGAAGTGATGATGCGTCAAGAGATGTCAGTGACAGGGCTTACTGAGGAAGAAGTTTACGCACGAATGGACAAGAATTTACAGACGATGGAGCATGCTTTAGAGCAAGGCCTTACTGGTGAGGGAGTTGTTTCGACGACGGGGCTTACTGGCGGAGATGCGCTATTACTACAACGTTACATCGCATCGGGCGCCTCTTTAGCAGGCGAGACGATGCTCGATGTAGTGAGTCGAGCTATGGCGACCAACGAGGTCAATGCCGCTATGGGTAAAATTTGTGCGACACCCACTGCAGGTTCGGCAGGCGTGGTACCAGGCGTCTTATTTGGCTTACGTTCCAAGCTGCATCCTTCACGAAGAGATATGCTTAACTTCCTGTTAACTGCTGGTGCCTTTGGATTTGTAGTTGCTAATAATGCGTCAATTTCCGGAGCAGCGGGTGGATGTCAAGCTGAGGTCGGTTCTGCGGCAGCGATGGCAGCTGCAGCAACCGTAGAACTTGCGGGTGGATCGCCACAGCAATCAGCTGAAGCCTTTGCAATTTGTTTGAAAAATATGCTAGGTTTAGTGTGTGATCCAGTCGCTGGCTTAGTAGAAGTGCCTTGTGTGAAACGTAATGCAGCAGGGTCTTCGAATGCAGTAGTTTCGGCAGATATGGCATTAGCAGGAATTCAATCGCGCATTCCGACAGACGAGGTTATTGAAGCGATGTTTCGTATTGGACAAACAATGCCATCCGCTTTGCGTGAAACAGGAAGAGGTGGCTTAGCAGGTACGCCGACAGGTCAGCGCTTAAAACAACAAATATTTGGTGATTAATATGTCGAAAGTCCATTTAATTGAGAGCCCTTTTCCCTTATCATCAGTAAAAGGTTTGGGGCCAAAGCGTTTAGCAGTGCTCAATGAGTTAAACATTCAAACGATCGAAGATTTAGTCTTATATTTTCCAGTCAGATATGAAGATAATACTGTAGTAGATTTAAATCAAGCTGAAGATCAAACCGTCGTGACAGTAGTGGGAGAAGTGTATTCGACGCCTACTGTCGCTTTTTTTGGACGAAATAAATCTAAGCTGACCGTCCACTTACTCGTCAATAATATCGCAGTGAAGGCGATCTTTTTTAACCAACCTTATTTGAAAAAGAAAATTCAACTCAATGAACTTGTGACCATTAAAGGTAAATGGAATCGTCGGAAACAAGAAATCAATGGTAATCGAATGTATTTCAGTGCCGAGGAACAAGGTGAAACGCATCTTGAACCGGTTTATCGCATTAAAGAAGGGATTAAACAGAAACCGCTAAGAGATATGATACGTCAAGTGCTTAATGAGGTGACGATTGAAGAGTGGCTCTCGGAAGGTTTGCGCAACAAATATAAACTTGAACCACTGGCAGATACGATACGTACGCTGCATTACGCGCCAGATAAGACGGAACTCCTACGTGCACGTCGTACCTACGCTTTCACTGAACTCTTTATGTTCGAACTTCGTATGCAGTGGTTAAATCGTTTAGAGAAGACTTCAGACGAGGCCATCGAAATCAATTATGACATTGAGCAAGTTAAAGCATTTATCGCAAGTTTGCCGTTTGAACTCACTGATGCACAGAAACAAAGTGTGAACGAAATATTTAGGGATTTGAAAGCGCCCATTCGCATGCATCGTTTACTTCAAGGTGATGTCGGTTCTGGTAAAACGGTCGTCGCTGCGATATGTATGTACGCGCTGAAAACAGCAGGGTATCAATCTGCGTTAATGGTACCGACAGAAATACTCGCCGAGCAACATGCTGAAAGTTTAAGTGAGTTATTTGGAGATACGATGAATATAGCTTTGCTGACAGGTTCTGTTAAAGGGAAGAAACGGGCATTGTTGCTTGAACAATTGGAAGCAGGCGAAATTGATTGTGTGATCGGTACGCACGCTTTAATTCAAGATGATGTCATTTTCAAAGATGTCGGTTTAGTCATTACCGATGAGCAACATCGTTTCGGCGTGAATCAACGACAGCTTCTTCGTGAGAAAGGGGCAATGACCAATGTCCTATTTATGACGGCAACGCCAATTCCACGTACCTTAGCCATTTCTGTGTTTGGAGAAATGGATGTTTCTTCAATTAAGCAACTGCCGAAAGGTCGCAAGCCAATCATCACCTCATGGGCGAAACATGAAGCCTACGAAGAGGTCTTAACTCAAATGACGAGCGAGTTACGCAAAGGGCGGCAAGCCTACGTGATTTGTCCGTTAATTGAAAGTTCTGAGCACCTTGAAGATGTGCAGAATGTTGTTGAACTATACGAAGCCATGCAGGTCTATTACGGCGAATCGCGTGTGGGTCTATTACATGGCAAGATGACCTCAGAAGAGAAAGATGACGTGATGCAACGTTTTAGTGATCATGAGATTGATATTCTCGTGTCCACTACTGTTATCGAAGTCGGGGTCAACGTACCCAATGCCACATTTATGATGATTTATGATGCTGACCGCTTTGGCTTATCAACGCTCCATCAGTTACGGGGGCGTGTAGGTCGCAGTGAGCATCAAAGTTACTGTGTGCTCATTGCTTCACCGAAGACGGAGACAGGCATTGAGCGTATGAATATTATGACTGAGACCAACGACGGCTTTGAGTTGAGTGAACGTGACCTTGAAATGCGGGGACCAGGTGACTTCTTTGGGGTGAAACAAAGTGGTTTGCCTGACTTCTTAGTGGCCAATGTTGTCGAAGATTATAAAATGTTAGAAGTGGCGCGTGATGAAGCAGGTGAATTGATACAATCGGGCCAATTCTTTACTGAGGAATACGCCACTTTACGTTCTTTTATTGAGGATAATCTACTTTATACGAGCTTTGATTAATATACAAACAAGGAAGGGATGAGCAATGTGTGACGATTATGAGGTCCATGACTCATTCCTTTATTTTATTACTTTATTTGTTGAGTAAACTATTTAGAAAGTGTTATGATATGTGAGGAATGTTATGACTAGGTACTAAAAATCTTTGAAGGGTGACGTAGAATGGCTAAGTTGAAAAAAGAAATACGACGTCAAGCGATTCGTGAAGCAATTGATAAGAACCCTTTTATTACCGACCACGAACTTAGTACCCAGTTTAACGTGAGTATTCAAACAGTGCGGTTAGACCGTACGCATTTGAATATCCCAGAATTGCGTAAACGAATTCAACAAGTGGCAGAGAAGAACCACGCACGTATCCGTTCGATTGAAGGCAATGAGATCATCGGGAATGTAATCGATGTGACACCTGACGAACGAGCAACATCTGTTATACACATCAACGAAGAATCTGTCTTCTCACGCAATCAAATTGCTCGAGGACACGTGGTCTTTGCACAAGCCAATTCGCTTTGCGTAGCATTGATACATAAACCCGTAGTATTGACCCAATCAAGTGAAGTGCAATTTATCAAGCCGGTCAAACTACATGATACAGTTAAAGCAGAAGCTCAAATGATAGAGATTAAAGACAATTATTATATAATAAAGGTGAAATCATACGTCCGTGAAGACCTCGTATTTACAGGTACTTTCAAAATGTATTACACAAGTGAGGATGAACGAAATGGTTAAGATAGCAATTGATATGATGGGTGGCGACGATGCACCCCAAATTGTGCTAGATGCAGTACAACAAGCAATCAAAGATTTTCAAGATCTTGAAATTATTCTATTTGGTGACGAGAAACAATACACACTCAATCATGAACGCATTGAATTTCGTCATTGTACTGAAGAAATCGCTATGGATGACGAGCCAGTCCGTGCGATTAAACGTAAGAAAGACAGTTCAATGGTTCGCATGGCTGAAGCAGTGAAACACGGCGAAGCAGCAGGTTGCGTCTCTGCAGGTAATACCGGCGCGCTCATGTCATCAGGATTATTCATTGTTGGCCGTATTAAAGGTGTGGCAAGACCCGCGTTGGTAGTTACGCTACCTACAATTTCAGGTAAAGGTTTCGTATTTATGGACGTGGGTGCGAACGCGGATGCGAAAGCGGAACATTTATTACAATATGCCCAACTTGGCCATATTTACGCTCAGAAATTTAGAGGCGTTCACAATCCATCTATTGGATTGTTAAACATCGGTACAGAAGCGGCCAAAGGGAATTCATTAACGAAGAATGCTTATAATTTAATGAAAGAACAAGACGACATTAATTTCAAAGGTAACGTTGAGGCCAAAGGTTTAATGGAAGATGTAGCGGATGTCGTAGTCACAGATGGTTACACAGGTAATATGATTTTGAAGAACTTAGAAGGTACTGCGAAGTCTATTGGTAAAATGTTCAAAGAGACGCTGCTCAGTAATTTTAAAAACAAAATCGCAGGTCTGCTGATCAAGAAAGATTTGAAGGAAGTGCAAACGAAAATGGACTATGCTGAATACGGTGGTTCAGTACTACTTGGGCTAGATGGCATCGTAGTTAAAGCACACGGAAGTTCAAGTGCGAAAGCGTTCTATTCAGCAATCAGACAAGCTAAGATTGCAGCAGAAGAGAAGATCGTAGAAACTATGAGAGAAACGGTGGGTGAATAATCATGGGTAAGACAGCAATTATCTTCCCTGGTCAAGGGTCTCAGAAAGTCGGAATGGCTCAAGATCTTTATGAACACGACGCACAAGCAACAGAAGTGCTCAATACTGCGCAAGAAGCGTTAGACTTTGATTTGTTAGAAACGATGTTCACTGATAATGATGGTAAGTTGAATCAAACTGAGAACACACAACCCGCATTAGTGACACATAGTATGGCGTTATATCGCGCACTTAACAACATCGACGCTGATTATACGATGGGGCATAGTTTAGGTGAATATGCCAGCCTTGTCGCAAGTGGTGTGCTCTCATTTGAAGATGCAGTGAAGATTGTGCGCAAGCGTGGTCAACTCATGGCAGACGCCTTCCCAAATGGTGTGGGTGGCATGGCTGCTGTGCTCGGTTTAGACTATGACAAAGTTGACGAAATTTGTCGTTCATTGTCTACAGATGATGAAATTATTGAACCCGCAAACATTAATTCTCCAGGGCAAATCGTCGTATCTGGATACAAGTCATTGATCGATCAACTTGCGAAAGAGGGCAAATCACTCGGTGCGAAACGTGTTATGCCTCTACCTGTTTCAGGTCCGTTCCATTCATCTATGATGCAAGTCATCGAACAAGATTTCGCTGATTATATCGATCAATTTGAATGGCATGATGCTCAATTCCCTGTCGTTCAGAACGTGAACGCACAAGGAGAAACAGATGCTGAAACGATTAAGCAGAATATGATTAAACAATTGTATTCACCGGTTCAATTTATTAAATCTACAGAACAATTGATTGAAGACGGCGTAGATCATTTTATCGAAATTGGTCCAGGTAGAGTACTTTCAGGTTTGATTAAAAAGATTAATCGTGATGTGAAATTAACTTCTATTCAAACTTTAGAAGATGTGAAAGGATGGAATGAAGATGAGTAAGAACGTATTAGTTACAGGTGCTTCACGCGGTATCGGACGTAGCATTGCTTTACAATTTGCTGAAGAAGGCTATAACGTAGCAGTCAATTACGCAGGTAACAAAGATAAAGCAGAAGCTGTGGTTGAAGAAATTAAAGGTAAAGGCGTAGAAAGCTTCGCGATTCAAGCTAACGTAGCCAATGGCGATGAAGTCAAAGCGATGATTAAAGAAGTCGTAAGTACGTTCGGTTCAATTGATGTGCTCGTGAACAATGCAGGGATCACACGTGATAACCTACTCATGCGTATGAAAGAACAAGAGTGGGACGATGTCATTGATACGAACCTCAAAGGTGTCTTCAATTGTATTCAAAAGGTTACACCACAAATGTTGAGACAAAAAAGCGGTTCTATCATCAACTTATCAAGTGTCGTAGGTTCTGTGGGTAACCCAGGACAAGCTAATTACGTTGCTACGAAAGCAGGTGTCCTTGGTTTAACGAAATCAACTGCACGTGAATTAGCTTCACGTAATATCACAGTCAACGCTGTCGCACCTGGTTTCATCGTGTCAGACATGACTGACGCATTAAGTGATGATTTGAAAGAACAAATGTTAGATCAAATTCCGCTTAAACGCTTTGGTAAAGACCAAGATATCGCGGATACTGTCACATTCTTAGCTTCTGATAAAGCGAAATATATCACTGGTCAAACAATTCATGTTAACGGCGGTATGTACATGTAATTTCCCCGTTCAAGGGTAGTTACGAAGTGAGATGAAACAGTTTGAAATCCACGAGAGTATGAAACGCATATTCTAGCTTATAAGACTTGCGTTTCATTAACACCATGAAATTTCACTTGTATTTCACTTCATAAAATGGGAAAATAATAAGGTCTATATGTTGACTTTAAAAGGAGGTGACTCGACGTGGAAAACTTCGATAAAGTAAAAGACATCATCGTTGACCGTTTAGGTGTTGATGCTGATAAAGTAACTGAAGATGCATCTTTCAAAGATGATTTAGGCGCTGACTCACTTGACATTGCTGAATTAGTAATGGAATTAGAAGACGAATTTGGTACTGAAATTCCAGACGAAGAAGCAGAAAAAATCAACACTGTTGGTGATGCTGTTAAATATATTAACAGCCTTGAAAAATAATATATGTGAATCTGAGTCGTTGAATACATCGACTCAGATTTTTTATGCGCAAGAAAAGCACTCGTGCGCATGTTAAATATTTAGTAAATCTTTATCTCTCCACTTTAGTTTTACTATTAATTCACGTAGAATTAACAGTGTGCGTAAAGAAAGAGAAGGAGGCGTCAAACTATTGTCGACAAATTATAAAGAACAAATCGAGCAATCATTTCGGACTCAATTCGCTACAAAGATGAAAGAACTTAAACTACCTTACGAGAACATCGCGCTGTATCAACAGGCTTTCTCTCATTCCAGCTTTATCAACGACTTCAACATGAATCGTTTAGAACACAATGAGCGTTTAGAATTTCTAGGTGACGCAGTATTAGAATTGACGGTATCACGCTATCTTTTCGACAAATATCCCGATCTGCCGGAAGGGAATTTGACTAAGATGAGAGCGACGATCGTGTGTGAGCCATCACTTGTAATATTTGCGAATAAGATTAACTTAAATGAGCTTATACTGTTAGGTAAAGGTGAAGAGAAGACTGGAGGCAGAACGCGTCCTTCACTCGTTTCAGATGCCTTTGAAGCCTTCGTAGGTGCGCTCTACTTAGATCAAGGATTAACTGTTGTGAATCAATTTGCGCAACAAGTGATCTTTCCTTATGTTGAAGATGATGAACTCCAAGGTGTAGTGGACTTCAAGACGCAATTCCAGGAATTTGTACATCAACATAATCGTGGCGACGTGACATATCGTCTCGTTAAAGAAGAAGGTCCAGCGCATCACCGATTATTTACGTCCCAAGTGATGTTGAAAGGTGAAGCGATTGCGACAGGTAAAGGTAAGACGAAGAAAGAATCTGAACAGAAAGCAGCCGAAAGTGCTTTTAAAGTAATGAATCCAAAGTCTTAAGACCTTTGAGCGAGTAAGGATAAGGAGTAAAGCATGGTATATTTAAAATCTATAGATGCATACGGCTTTAAATCGTTTGCTGATCATACAGACGTTCAATTTGATAATGGCGTCACTGCTATCGTAGGTCCCAATGGCAGTGGTAAAAGTAATATTACCGATGCGATTAAATGGGTGCTAGGCGAACAATCCGCAAAGTCTTTACGTGGTTCAAAGATGGAAGATATTATCTTCTCGGGTGCCGAACATCGTAAAGCGCAGAACTACGCAGAGGTGCAACTGAAACTAGATAACAGCTCTGGGAAGTTACAATATGACGCCGAACTCGTCACTGTCACACGTCGTTTATATCGCAGTGGCGAAAGTGAATACTACTTGAACAATGAACGTGCACGTTTGAAAGATATCGTAGACCTTTTCCTAGATTCAGGGTTAGGTAAAGAAGCGTTTAGTATTATTTCACAAGGCAGAGTCGACGAAATTCTAAATGCCAAGCCGATAGACAGACGTCAGATTATCGAAGAATCAGCAGGTGTGTTGAAATACAAGAAGAGAAAGGCGTCCTCTGTTCAGAAACTAGATCAAACTGAGGACAACTTAACACGTGTAGAAGATATCCTGTACGATCTTGAAGGTCGTGTGGAGCCTCTACGTGAAGAAGCTTCTATTGCGAAAGAGTATCAACATCTCGCTGCTGAGATGGAGAAAAGTGACATACTCGTTACGGTTCATGATATTGAAACGTACAACGACAATGTCCATGAGTTAGATGAGCAATTAAATTCGTTAAAAAGCCAGCAAGAAACAAAAGAAGCCAATAAAGTTCAACATACGAAGGCATTAAATAAATACAAATCTGAACGCCAACAATATGATAATGAAATCGAAAAATTAAACTATCAGCTCATGAAAGCGACGGAAGACCTTGAAAAATACAATGGTCAGCTGAATGTGTTAAAAGAACGTCAGAAGAACCAATCTGAAACGAATGCGCGTTTCGAAGAGGAACAAGAGAATCTCGAAGAACAAAAAGAACGTTTGCAACAAGAGTTAGCGCAGGCTAAAGCAGAAATTACGACGTTACAGCAACAACAAAAAGAGTTAAATCAACAAATTCAGTCGTATGAGAATCAACTAGGACATTCTGATGATGATACTGAAACACAATTAGAAGATTTGAAAGACCAGTATTACTCACTCATGTCTGAACAATCCGATGTGAACAACGATATTCGCTTCCTTGAACATACGATTCAAGAAAATGAGTCTAAGCAATCTCGGCTAGACTCTCGTCTTGGAGAAGCTTACGAAGCATTACAGAAAGTACAACAAGAAATCGTGACAACGGAACAATCACATGCACAAGCCGACAAAGAGTTGAAAGCGATTGAACAAGAATTAAATCAACGCGAACAAGAATTGACGCGTGTGAAGAAGAAACAGTCAGAATATGAACATCAGCTTCATCAAGCGTATCGTTATAATGAAAAGCTAAAATCACGCATCGATAGTATGTCAGCGCAACAGGAAGGCTATAACTACTTCTTCAATGGCGTTAAACATGTATTAAAAGCAAAGGATACACAGTTATCCGGTATACATGGGGCAGTCGCAGAAATTATCGATGTACCGTCAGAACTCACGAAAGCAATCGAAATCGCCTTAGGTGCTTCAATGCAACATGTCATTGTTGAAACGGAGCAAGCCGGTCGCCAAGCGATTCAGTATCTGAAACAACATAGCCTAGGACGTGCTACATTTTTACCTTTAAATGTTATTAAACCACGCCAGTTATCTGCAGAAATTCAATCTATCGCAGAACGAGCGGAAGGATTTATAAATATTGCCTCTGAAGCGATTTCAGTAGATCCACAATATCAACACATCGTTCGAAACCTGCTAGGCAATACGATTATCGTTAATGATTTGAAACAGGCGAATGAGTTAGCGAGAGCGATACGCTACCGTACTCGGATAGTGACGCTTGAAGGCGATATCGTGAACCCTGGTGGCTCGATGTCCGGCGGCGGTGAGCGCAAGACGAAGAGTGTCTTAGCTCAGAAAGACGAACTAGCGAAGATGAAAGCGCAATTGGAATCCTATCATCGTCAGACGGTTGATTTTGAACAACAATTCCAAGAGATGAATGATCAAGCAAATCAGCTTAGCGAAGATTATTTAAGCAGCAGTCAACGTTATAATGAAATCAAACAGCACAAGCATGAGCTATCTCTCGAACTCGATCGTCTGCATACGAATGAAGCACAAATCAAGGATGATCACGAAGAATTCCAATTTGAGAAAAATGACGGTTACGAAAGTGCGAAAAGTAAAGCGACGTTGAATGAGAAACAACAACAGCTTTCCGAGATTAAAGAACGCTTAGCACAGCTAGAGAAAGATATTGAGCGACTCACTGAATTAAATAAAGAAGGCAAAGCAAGTACGACTCAACTTCAACAACAACTTAATCAGAAGAAATCAGATTTAGCTGTAACGAAAGAACGTCTCAAGACACAACGTCAAATGAAAGAGCGATTGAATGAACAACTCGATCAAACCGATCAAGCACTTGAACAACTATTAGAGAAGATAGAATTCTTTAATTCAGATGAAATCACAGGTCAACAGGCCTTTGATCAAATACAGTCGCAGATTGATGAGAAGCAAGAAGACAAGTCTCGTTTTAATCAACAGCTTGAAGAATTGAAAGCACAACGTTCAGAGCTCAATGAAACGATAGAAGAAACAGATGCGCTATTGCAAGAGACACATCGCGACATTCTGTCCATCGAGAATCGCTATCAAGATATTAAAGCAGAACAATCACGTTTAGACGTCTTGATTAGTCATGCAATTGACCATCTCAGTGAAGACTATCATGTGACATTTGAACATGCGAAGACGTTGTATGAGCTTGATACGGATATTGAAAGCTTGCGTAAAAAGGTGAAATTGACGAAGATGTCGATTGAAGAGCTCGGACCTGTTAACTTAAATGCGATTGAACAGTTTGAGGAGTTGAACACGCGCTATACATTCTTAGATGAACAACGTACAGATTTAAGAGAAGCGAAAGCAACTTTAGAACAAATTATTCAAGAGATGGATCAAGAAGTGAAAGATCGTTTCAAAGCGACTTTCCACGCTGTACAGGGTCACTTTACAGAAGTCTTTAAATCTCTGTTTGACGGCGGTGAAGCAGAGTTACGCTTAACGGACGACGACTACCTCTCAGCAGGCGTAGAAATTGTCGTGCAACCCCCTGGTAAGAAACTGCAACATTTATCCTTACTAAGCGGTGGGGAACGTGCACTGAGTGCCATTGCTTTACTCTTTGCGATATTAAAAGTTAGATCCGCCCCATTTGTCATTCTTGATGAGGTCGAAGCGGCATTAGATGAGGCGAATGTAATTCGGTATGCACAATATTTACGCCAGCTATCTGAACAAACGCAATTTATTGTCATCACGCACCGAAAAGGTACGATGGAATATGCAGATCGACTCTACGGTGTGACGATGCAAGAATCTGGTGTATCGAAATTAGTCAGTGTGAACTTAAATACGATAGATGAGGTAATGGAGGAGGAACAAACATGAGCTTTTTTAAACGCTTAAAGGACAAGTTTACAGGCCAAGCGAAAGAAGAGAAGAAACACGAAGAACCCCAGGAATCAACGCAACTCGAAGATTTAGATTCGGCAGAGTCTGATGAGAGTCAGCAACAATTCGATCAACCTGCAGAACAACCCGAACCACCTAAGAAGAAACCGAAGAAATTAAGTGAAGCGGATTTCGATGAAGATGGACTGATCTCCATCGAAGACTTTGAAGAAATTGAAGCCCAAAAATTAGGTGCCAAATTCAAAGCTGGTTTAGAGAAATCACGTCAGAACTTCCAAGAACAACTCAATAATCTCATCGCGCGTTATCGTAAAGTAGACGAAGATTTCTTCGAAGCATTAGAAGAGATGTTAATCACAGCAGACGTTGGCTTTAATACAGTGATGGAACTCGTAGATGAACTTCGTGACGAAGCGAAACGTCGCAATATCCAAGAAACTGAAGATTTACGTGAAGTCATCGTTGAGAAGATTGTTGAAATCTACCATCAAGATGATGAACATTCTGAGGTCATGAACCTTGAAGACGGCCGCTTAAATGTCGTGCTCATGGTCGGCGTTAATGGTGTAGGTAAGACGACAACAATCGGTAAACTTGCGCACCGCTATCAAGCAGAAGGCAAGAAAGTCATGCTTGCTGCTGGTGATACATTCAGAGCAGGTGCGATACGTCAACTTCAAGTATGGGGTGAACGCGTCAGTGTCGATGTGATTAGCCAAAGTGAAGGTTCAGATCCAGCTGCTGTTGTATATGATGCGATGAATGCAGCGAAACATAAAGGTGTCGACATCTTAATCGTCGATACAGCAGGTCGTTTACAGAACAAAGCAAACTTAATGAACGAACTTGAGAAGATGAAACGTGTCATTGGTCGCGCGATTCCGGACGCGCCTCATGAAAGCTTACTTTGCTTAGATGCGACGACGGGTCAGAACGCACTTTCTCAAGCTCGTGCCTTTAAAGAAGTGACAGACGTTTCAGGTATCGTCTTAACGAAACTTGATGGTACAGCTAAAGGTGGTATCGTTCTTGCCATCCGTAACGAACTTCACATCCCAGTGAAATACGTTGGTTTAGGTGAACGCTTAGATGACCTTCAACCATTTAACCCAGAAAGCTACGTTTATGGTCTCTTCGCTGATATGATTGAACAAAATGTAGACGCTGAAGCAGAGGAAACTGATCAAGAAGGTGATGACGCAGCTTCAGAAACAGAAGGTCGTCCACATGAGTAATGGTGATTTAGTTAAGACGTTGAGAATGAATTATCTCTTTGATTTCTATCAATCATTACTCACTGAGAAACAGCGCAACTATCTTGAACTGTTCTATCTTCAAGATTATTCATTGAGTGAGATTGCAGAAACTTTTGATGTGAGTCGCCAAGCAGTATATGATAATATTAGAAGAACTGGCGATTTAGTTGAAGATTATGAGGATAAATTAAATTTATATCGTAATTTTGAAAAGCGCCAAGAGCTTTATAACGAGATGAAGGCGCATATAGATGATAAAGATAAAATTGCTGAACTCATTCAACAATTAGAAGAACTCGAATAACACTTTTACAAAGGAGGGGATTTGATATGGCATTTGAAGGCTTGTCGGATCGTTTACAACAGACGATGCAGAAGATCCGTGGTAAAGGGAAAGTCACGGAAGCGGATATCAAGACGATGATGCGTGAAGTCCGTCTCGCATTGCTCGAAGCCGACGTTAACTTTAAAGTTGTTAAGAACTTCGTTAAGACCGTATCAGATCGTGCCCTAGGTTCAGATGTGATGAAATCCTTAACCCCAGGGCAACAAGTAATCAAGATTGTACAGGATGAATTGACCCAACTCATGGGTGGCGAGAATGCAACGATTCAAATGGCGAATAAACCGCCAACTGTAGTCATGATGGTAGGGCTTCAAGGTGCAGGTAAGACGACTACAGCAGGTAAGCTAGCACTCTTGATGCGTAAGAAATATAATAAAAAACCACTCTTAGTAGCTGCCGATATCTATCGTCCAGCTGCGATCGATCAACTTCAAACAGTAGGGAAACAACTTGATATCCCTGTATATAGTGAAGGCGACCAAGTACAGCCGCAAGATATCGTGGATCACGCGATTCAACATGCGAAAGAAGAACATCTCGATTTCGTCATCATCGATACAGCCGGCCGTTTACATGTCGACGAAGCATTGATGAACGAATTACAAGAGGTTAAGGAAGTCTCTAAACCGAACGAAATCATGCTCGTGGTTGATGCGATGACCGGTCAAGATGCGGTTAATGTTGCTGAATCATTCGATAACCAACTCGACGTATCTTCAGTAACGTTAACGAAACTCGACGGCGATACACGTGGTGGTGCAGCGTTATCTATCCGTTCAGTAACACAAAAACCAATTAAATTCGTCGGTATGAGTGAGAAACTCGACGGTCTAGAGCCATTCCATCCCGAGCGTATGGCTTCCCGTATCTTAGGTATGGGCGATGTGCTAAGTTTAATCGAGAAAGCACAACAAGATGTGGATGAGGAAAAAGCGAAAGATCTTGAGAAGAAAATGCGAACTTCCTCATTCACGTTGGACGATTTCTTAGAACAACTTGACCAAGTGAAGAACTTAGGCCCACTGGATGATATTATGAAGATGATTCCAGGTATGAATAAGATGAAAGGCTTGGACAAGCTGAATATGAGCGAGAAACAAATCGATCATATTAAAGCGATTATCCAATCTATGACGCCGACTGAACGTGAGAACCCAGCAGTACTCAATGTGTCACGTAAGAAACGTATCGCAAAAGGGTCAGGCCGCACACTTCAAGAAGTTAATCGTTTGATGAAACAATTCAATGAGATGAAGAAAATGATGAAACAATTTACCGGTGGCGGTAAAGGTAAGAAAGGTAAAAAAGCACAAATGCAGAACATGTTAAAAGGCATGAATTTACCGTTCTAACCTCATAACGAGTGCAGGACAGCGATTCACTGATGATCGTTGTCCTGTTTTTTATTTTAGAGAAAATGTAAGTGATATTGAGAGTAGGTATTTAAATACCTTATACTAATAAAATTATCAACACGTGGTCGCTTAATATTTGAAATGGATTGTGTTTGTTAGTATAATTTATTTATCCAATAAACAAATAAAGGAAATTTAAAAGAGATTAGGTGACACCATAATACAGCAAGAAATCGCAGCAATTGAATCAACGATGCTCAATGTTTATAACCGTACTAAGTATGTATCAGAATTAACAGCACACCTTGACATGAATACCAATTTAAAGAAAACATGTGTGTATAAGGTAATGAATCATAAAGGTGATATTATTAATCCATCTATAGTTATGATATTACAAGAGTATATCGATATTCTTATAAGTCATGAAAAGGAATTAGCAATTAATGACAATCACAACGTAAAATACAGAGTAAAAAATTTTAAATGCGTTATTAATAAAGTCACTCGCTTTAATCGCAACAATAAACTTGGAACTTTTCCATTAAATAAGGTATTAAATGATATTTTAGGCTATCGATTAATAATTACATCAACCCTTCCGATTAAAGAAGTAAAGTTAAATATACAAGAAACTGTAGAAACACTTCCTACTTAGATGAAAAATAAAATAACTGTATTAAACTCGTCTAAAAATCAATACAAAGCAGTTCATGTCTATTTTAAACTTAGTAATCGCACTTATCCTATTGAACTCCAAATTTGGAGAGCAAAGGATAGAGAACAAAATCGAGATAGTCATCTTGCATATAAGCAAGATTACATGAAATGGCATGTGAGAGAAACAGAATTAATCCATCAATATGGATGAAAGGAGCACCTATGCATTATAGACATTTACTTATATTTCTACAGAATGATAAACTTGCCGATCAAACAGGAACACGTGTCGCTTACCATAAGTTATTAATAAAAGAAAATGATGATTGTCAATATGAACTCGATAAATTAAGCGAGCACGATGTAATGACATATATTCATAGTATACCAAGTAAAGATCCATCAACTGAAGGGATTGCTAAGGAAGATCCTTATTATCGAGATATCAAATATTATCATGATTTCGAAGAATTTCTTCAAGTTGCCACTGAACCCTATCCACTCGTTCCTCTAGATATCGCACGCTACTTCCTACTCATTGCACCTATGACACTTAAGAAATTAAACTTGCTTCTTAACATTGCTTACCACCGATATCAATTTGAAGAAGATGAAGCGCTTTTCTATTACGAGTATCCTATCACAGGACTCTCAACACAATTTATTTCACTCGAAGATTTACCGAGTAGAACGATTCATCATGATAACGAACAATTTAGTATACCCGATGATTATATGGCTCCAATTATGTATCGTATTCTTTTTAGTGAGAAGAAGATGAACAAACCTTTATTTCTTCAAAAAATAAAACAACATTATAAAGAGATGAGTATTGATGAAATTCTTCATGACGATTTCATCGAGGTGAAACACTTTCAATTGAATAACACTCCTGGGACACTCACAGAAAATAGTGTTTGAAACAAATGAAAATCAAGTTTAAAATGAATCTTTATTATATTTTCAATGTCGACTCGAGACGCATGATGGAGCTAGACCACAACGAAAATCCATTCCTAGAGCTCTAAGAGCGAGAGGAATTAGTTGAGTGTGGTCCTACGCAGTTGCTGACTGAATTCGAGATGGCTAATGCTCTCTCGAACTCTACTCAGCTTTACGGGGGAAATACTACGAAATCATAGATTTCTGTACTTCTCCCATGCAAGCGAGAGTCATTACATTGAAAATAAATAACTTTTATTTATGTTCCAGACACATTAAAGAAAAATAATTTGGTAAAGAAAAAGCTCTTTACAAACATCTGGACAACTGTTATTATTAATTCTTGTAGAAAAGAAATTATTAATATAAAGGAGCGTATACTAATGGCAGTTAAATTACGTTTAAAACGTTTAGGTTCTAAAAGAAACCCATTCTACCGTATCGTAGCAGCTGATTCTCGTGCGCCACGTGATGGTCGTAGCATCGAACAAATCGGTACTTACAACCCTAAACACGTGAATGCACCAGAAGTTATCATTGATGAAGAATTAGCACTTAAATGGTTGAAGAATGGTGCTAAACCAACTGACACAGTACACAACATCTTATCAAGAGAAGGTATCTTGAAAAAATTTGATGATGAAAAATAAATGAGTTAGAAAAAGAGTAACCTGAGTGTTGCTCTTTTTTTATGACTTGAGTTAGCATGTGCTAATGAGTGAATAAAGAAGCGAGCATCATTTCCATGTTATAATAAATCATTAAGTCAAAGTATTGGAGGTTGCGTTATGCAGGTTGAAGTAGGCGAAATTGTGAATACGCACGGAATTAAAGGTGAAGTGAAAGTGAAATCAAACTCAGACTTTACAGATGTGCGTTTTCAACAGGGTGAAGTGCTTGAAATTCATCCGCAAGACGGAGAAACGATAGAGCTAGTTGTCACATCTCATCGTGTCCATAAAGGGCTACATATGTTGAAGTTTGAAGGTAGAGACAATATCAACGATGTAGAACATTTGATAGGTGAAACGTTATATCAAGAGCGTGATCATGAGGATATTGAACTGGCGGAGAATGAATATTATTATTCTGATATTATCGGTTGCACAGTCTTTAATGAGGGCGAACCGCTTGGTCGAGTGACTGAAATCTTTGAAACAGGTGCAAATGATGTATGGGTCGTTCAAGGTGACAAAGAGTATTTAATTCCTTATATCGCTGATGTTGTAAAAGAGGTTGATGTAGAAGGGCGTCAAATACATATCACGCCAATGGAAGGATTGTTAGATTGATGAGAATTGACTATTTAACGTTATTTCCTGAAATGTTTGAGGGTGTGCTTAATCACTCTATTTTGAAAAGAGCGCAAGACAAAGGCATGCTTAACGTGAATACTGTTAACTTTCGAGATTATACGGAGAATAAGCATAATCAAGTAGACGACTATCCTTTTGGTGGCGGACAAGGGATGGTGTTGAAGCCGGAACCGATATTTAACGCGTTAGAAAGTCTCCAACACACACCTAAGACACGTGTCGTCTTAATGTGTCCGCAAGGTGAACCTTTTACCCAAGAGAAAGCGCAAGAGTTGAGTAAAGCGGAACATCTCGTCTTTATTTGTGGTCACTATGAAGGATATGATGAGCGAATTCGAGAACATCTTGTGACAGATGAAATTTCTATTGGCGACTACGTGTTGACTGGCGGCGAACTACCTGCGATGACGATGACTGATGCGATTGTGCGGCTTATTCCAGGTGTACTCGGGAATCAACAATCTCATGAAGATGACTCGTTCCAAGACGGCTTGTTAGAATTTCCTCAGTATACGCGTCCGCGAGAATATCGAGGTATGAACGTACCAGAAGTATTGTTGTCAGGAAATCATGCACGAATCGATGCGTGGCGACGTGAGCAGAAGCTGCTGCGCACGTATCGCAATAGACCGGATTTATTGGACAAAGCTGAATTAACAAAGCAGGATCAAGATATTCTAAAAAGATATCGAAAAGGAATTGAAAAGTAAAAGTGTTTGTGCTAGCATAATGTAAGTGTGCAATGCACGAAAAATCACTATGATCCGCTGCTATATTATTGTCTAGGCATGAACATAGGTTGAAGGAGAGAATTTACTATGAGTAATCACAAACTTATTGAAGCAGTTACGAAATCACAATTACGTGACGATATTCCTACATTCCGTGCTGGAGATACTTTACGTGTACACGTTCGTATCATCGAAGGTTCACGTGAACGTGTCCAAGTCTTCGAAGGTGTTGTAATCAAACGCCGTGGCGGAGGCATTTCTGAAACATTCACAGTACGTAAGATTTCTTCAGGTGTAGGTGTTGAACGTACATTCCCACTTTACACTCCTAAGATCGAGAAGATTGAAGTGAAACGTCGTGGTAAAGTACGTCGTGCTAAATTATACTACTTACGTCACTTACGTGGTAAAGCTGCTCGTATCCAAGAAATTCGCTAATCAGTATATAATGAAGAAAGCTGGAATTCACTTAATCGTGGGTTCCAGCTTTTTAATTTACTCGATTTTCTTTTGTGATAATCGAGCTTGTTTGTGTTTAAAAAGTCTGGGACTCGAAAAATCGCTTAACTCTCGAATCCCAGACATTTATTTGAGAATACGTTGATCGGTATTTCTACTCAAAGCGCTTTAAGTCTTCTTCAACTAAAGCTCCTTCTCAACGTATTTAGTCTCTTGCTCATAAAGCTTCTTCTTTTTCTTACGCAACCACCAACACCACAAGACACTCAGTACAACTCCAATACTACTCAAACTGAGAAGCAGCCAGTGATGAGGGTAGTGGTAAGTTACTGTAATCTCACGTTGTCCTTTTGACGTAGGCAAGACAGTCATTATTCCATTTCCTTGCTTGACGTCTACTTTTTTACCATTTGAATGTGCTTGCAAGCCATCTCGGTAAGCCATAGGTAAGACGATGTAACCCGCATCATCGCGATTCTTGGTAATGGTGTACCCATTATGATGTTGCTTGACTTTCACAGGCTTCACATCTTTATGTGCTTCTTGCAATGTACGATAATCCTCTCCATAAATCCCCTTGAGTCGATAACGATACGTACCTTTAGCGAGATGTAAATGTAAATCTTGCGCTGATTTCACTTTCATCGTCACAGGTGTCACAAACCGGCGATATTTATACGTGAGTGGATTACGGTTCTGACTGTACTCGTTTATACCTACGCGATGTGCTTTGTCCGGCGACAGGAGTTCAACATCCATTTCGACATATAAATCTTGATAGCGATCAGCTATGTGTTTGGGTAGATGATAAGTGATACCGCCTCTATTTTTATCTACTTTAAGTTGATGTTCTTTACCTTGACGCGCATGATTCAGCTCAGGTTTAGCATAGTTCAGTAGATTCTGATTAGGTGTAAAATGACTCGTCGGCTTCTGATCGTGATCTAAGAATACAACACCAGTTAAATACGCTTGTTCACGATCTAAAGGTGATTTCAATTGACTTGGCTTAAACACTTTCTTCGTTAAATGAGCAGCAGGATAGTTAAAGTCAGCAGTTGAATGTTCAAACGTACGCGATTCGGTTTCGAAGTCCTGATAATGTTTGAAACCGTAAGGCATGAGTTGATCTTCAGAAGTGCGTATACGATCACGCACGTCCCATAACGCCATTAAATTGGTACGATTGTTGAGTAAGCGATACGTACTATTCTTGTCAGTCGGCATATTAATCTGTAGTTGACGATCGTAATAGTCCAGAATACGTCCATCAAAGATGCTAGAATATAGCGCGATGCCATTATAGTGATAAACCATCGCTGAGTTAAGGTTGTATTGAGACATATAATCGATGCGATGAAAGATGTCATTTTGCCGCTTATGATTAATATCATTAATTTTATCTTGCATTTTCGGACTGCGATAATGATCAGATTTTAGTTCAGAGCGATCTGTTGTGTATTTTTTAATATTATTGGTATACGCGTTTTGAATCATCATCCATTGTTGCAAAATGATGAGAATCATTAAGATAATTTTAAAAGCCACAGTGTGACGCCGGGATGTAAAGCGTATCGTTAAACCTAAGAAGATAATGATACACAGGCTTACATACATCCAACCCGTTTCAAGCTCGAAATACCCGATCCATTTTAGCAGCATGAGAATGAGCACAGGTATACTACTCAGCAGAAAGCTAGTCATTGAAATCTCGCTAAAGTAATGAATATATTGTGCGACGAGTAGGGCAGATATAAAGGCCAAGATGTAGACCCAGCGACGTTCCGGTGTTGAAAAGCCATTGAAAGCACTATCGAAATAAGGCGAGAGTGAACCGAGTAACATTAACCACGTCGCAATCGCCGTCAAACGATAGAAATAATGGCGATAGAGTTTAAATGAGAACAACGCCATAACCACAATCAATATGAGCGTGATATAGAACCCATTTGAGAACATGTGATAATGACGTATCGGCTCGATGATTGGGCCGAAATGGAAATGTGGATTGGATTGTCGATCGTTATTGAGAAATGACGTTACCCCTGTATACCAACCCCATAAACTACTGATAGCTGCTAGCAGGACACTGCCGACGATGATCCATAGTTTCTGAATTCTTGAAAGTACATCAGCATGATAAGGCCAAATTGTGCGATAGATAAAATAACACAACATAATAATTATTTCATAGTAACTGAAGTAAAAATTAGAAAATAAGGTGAGTGCGATCGCAAAAATAAATAAGCCTGCTTTGCGTTCTTGGAACAAACGCTCAATGCCGAGTACAGATAATGGTAGAAAAATTAATAAATCACTATAGAACGACCACGTAAAGTTAAAATCGATTGTCACCGTTGATGCGCCATATAATAATGTCGCAATCATTGTGGGCACGCGTTTCATGTTAAAATATCTGAACGTATAGTAGCTCACTACAAAGATGAATGAAGTCTTTACAATAGCAACGACGAGTTGATCCGTGGGCCAGAATGCAATATCACTCGGGTTAGCGTGAAAGACATGTTCTGCCACCCAGACTCCGAAAAAGTGTAAATAAGTAAATGGTGACAAAGCATAGTAATAGGATAAATCTTGAATATAATTGCCACCTAAACCAAAGGAGTGATCGTACATCATGTGTCCTTTCGAGAAATGTTCATAAAGGTACATTTGGAAAGGCATCATTTGTCGAAAACCATCTCCGTTGCCACTAAACACGAGACCTTGCGCCAAGTAGCGATAAATATAGCCACTAAAAGTGATTAAGCTTGCTATACTGCTGAGCACAATGACGAATAATAATTTTATTAAAGGATGTTGTGTTAATTTATCTTTCATAATATTCCTCTTAACGTTGACGTTAAGTTCTTCAACTCACTCTAACGTCAAATTTAATTTTTACATAGCACTGTCATTTTAGCATCTTATGGCTGATTCCACGACTCATTTAGGTAAACATAACTACCTAAAAGTGTTTTTGAAAATAACAATGGAGGCAACAAGAGGTATATTGTCAGTTCATATCATTATAAGTGTGGTAGATATTTGGTTGAAATTCGATTTTGCGTTAAGCAATTGAAGTCTCAGTCATAAAGTCGTTCATTTTATCTTCAACTCTTTATGCAAAAGAAAGTTTAAATACTTAAAAAACGTCAAAATAAGTAGTGAAAGCAGTTATTTAGGAGGTATGTATGATGACTACAGAAATTAAACATGCAGCTGGTACGACACAAATTCCAGAAGTAATTGAGTCTGCAGTAGCTCTAGAATATTCATTTGTTGATGCACTCGTAGCTTTAGACGTTAACGTTACAGGCGTAGCTGATGATGGTGATAGCGCAAACCTCATCGACCCAATTCGCAATCAAGTCGGCGATTATGTATCAGCAGGTGAAAGACTCAACCCTGATTTCGACGCCATTAAGAAAGCAGAACCTCAACTCATCATTGCTGATCAAGATAGACACAAAGACATGTATGATGATTTAACTCAAATTGCACCTACCATCTTAGTTAAAAGTTTCGACGCAAATTACAACGAAAACTTAGATGCATTCCGGATTATCGGCAAAGCTGTATCTAAAGAAGACAAAGCGCAAGAAGTTATGAAACAACATGAAGAAAAAATTAATGACTACAAAAATCAAATTAGTTTAGATACTGATCAAACTACTTTACCAATCGTCGTAACAAATGACGGTGTTGTAGCGCATTCAGTTAAAACGTATGTCGGCAGTTTCTTAGAAAGTCTTGGCTTTAAACCTGCACTAACTAAAGATGTTGTAGAAAATTCTTCAGAGTACATGGGTGCAGATTACTTAGAATTAGATTATAAACAATTATCAGAAGTAAATCCTGAACGTTTATTCATCATGGTTGAAGATGAAAATAGCGATGAAGTGAAAGCACTTCAAAATAGTGAAGCATGGTCTCATGTAGACGCAGTTGAGAAAGCACGTGCGCACTTTGTTAATCGTGAGACATGGGCTAAATTCCGTGGTTTAGTCGCTTCTGAAGACATTGCTAAAGAAATCAGTGAGCTTAACGAGTAATTATTTGAGATACTCACAACTCACTTAATGATTAAATCTAGTTTCACGCTACGGAAGATGAGCGTTGAAATATCCATTTAAATTCTAACCTTTATTAGGGAGTAAGACACACTTGAATCATTGCGATGAGTTAAGTCTTACTCCCTCTTTTTGCGTTGAACATGTTATGATAATAAAGTCTTAACTAGTAATTAAATTATTAAAAGAGGTGAATGCAGCATGGTCATACAATGGTATCCTGGTCATATGGCGAAAGCGAAACGCGAAGTCTCTGAGCAGTTGAAAAAGGTGGATGTCGTCTTCGAACTTGTAGACGCGCGTATTCCATATAGTTCTCGTAACCCTATGATTGATGAAGTCGTACAACATAAGCCGCGTGTAGTCATTTTAAACAAAAAAGATATGGCTAACTTGAATGAGCTAGATAAATGGCAGGAACATTTCAAAGCACAAGGCTACTATCCTGTAGCGGTAGACGCCAAGCATGGTCGAAGTTTGAAAAAAGTGGAACAAGCCGCCACTGAAGCTACGAAAGAGAAGTTCGAACGTGAGAAAGAAAAAGGGTTGAAACCACGTGCGATTCGAGCGATGATCGTCGGTATCCCTAACGTTGGTAAGTCCACGTTAATCAACAAGTTAGCGAAGAAGTCGATAGCGAAGACAGGAAACACGCCAGGAGTAACGAAACAACAGCAATGGATTAAAGTTGGTAAAGCGTTGCAATTACTCGACACCCCTGGGATTCTGTGGCCGAAGTTCGAGGATGAGACAGTGGGTAAGAAACTCAGTATTACTGGAGCGATTAAAGACAGTATCGTTCACTTAGATGAAGTGGCGATCTTTGGATTGAATTTCTTGATCGAACACGACTATGAAGGACTTTGTAATCATTACAATGTAGAAGTTGATCCGGATGCTGAGCTGCTTGAATGGTTTGATGCGATAGGAAGACGTCGAGGCCTTTTACAAAAAGGGAATGAGGTCGATTATGAAGCGGTTATTGAACTAATTATTAACGATGTCAGAAATGCCAAGATTGGCACGTACACTTTCGATATCGTTAAAGAGATAGAAGGAATGAAAGATGACGCGAACAATTAAAGAAGTGAAGGAAGAGATTGCTCAAATCACCTCGCTCGAGGAGTTAGAACGCTCTGAATGGCATGCAGATGAGCGCAAAGGCGTACAACAAGCTTTGAAGCAGCAACATAAACAAATCGTTAAAGCTCTAGAAGAAGTTGAACGTTATCAGTATATGACGTTCTATGAGAGTAATATTCTTGAAAAGGCGCCACAGGCTGTGATCTGCGGTGTAGATGAAGTAGGTCGTGGTCCTTTAGCAGGTCCGGTTGTGACATGTGCGGTGGTACTGAATGATCAACATCACTATGTAGGTATTAACGATTCGAAGCAGTTAAGCGCTAAGAAACGTGCAGCATTTGAAACGGCCTTGAAAGAGGGCGTTGCCGATTATGCCTTTGGAATAGCAACGGTGGATGAGATTGATAAGTATAACATCTACCAGGCGACGCAAATGGCGATGGTGCGCGCTGTAGAGCAGTTAAAGACTCGTCCGACCCACATGCTAGTTGATGCGATGAAACTGCCTTTAGATATCCCACAACAATCGTTAGTTAAAGGTGATGCGAAGAGTGTATCGATTGCTGCAGCAAGTATTCTTGCTAAAGAATATCGTGATCGTTATATGCGTGAGTTAGACGAACAATATCCAGGATATGAGTTTAGTAAGAACGTCGGATATGGTACGAAAGCGCATTTAGAAGGGTTGAAACAATTAGGCGTCACGCCGGAGCATCGAAAGTCTTTTGAACCGATAAAATCCATGATCGCAAGTTTATAAAATTAAAATAATTCTAAAATACTGTGTTCAATCAGTTTACAATAGCGCTTACATTTTTTATAATTGACTATGAACTTAACCTAAGAAACAGGAGGATGGAGAATGAATATCCACGAGTATCAAGGTAAAGAAATTTTTCGTTCTATGGGCGTTGCTGTCCCAGAAGGACGCGTAGCATTTACTGCTGAAGAAGCAGTTGACAAAGCAAAGGAACTTAACTCAGACGTGTATGTAGTTAAAGCTCAAATCCACGCTGGGGGAAGAGGTAAAGCAGGCGGTGTTAAGATTGCTAAATCTTTAGACGAAGTTGAAACTTACGCTAAAGAATTATTAGGTAAGCAATTAGTAACGCACCAAACTGGTCCTGAAGGTAAAGAAGTTAAACGTCTTTACATTGAAGAAGGTTGCGATATTCAGAAAGAATATTATGTTGGTTTCGTAATCGACCGCGCAACTGACCGTGTAACTTTAATGGCTTCTGAAGAAGGCGGAACTGAAATCGAAGAAGTAGCAGCAGAAACGCCAGAGAAGATCTTTAAAGAAACAATCGATCCAGTTGTAGGCTTAGCGCCTTACCAAGCAAGAAGAATTGCTTTCAACATCAATATTCCTAAAGAATCAATCGGTAAAGCTGCTAAATTCTTAATGGCACTTTACAATGTATTTATCGAAAAAGACTGCTCTATCGTTGAAATTAACCCACTTGTAACTACTGGTGACGGCGACGTATTAGCACTTGATGCTAAACTTAACTTCGACGATAACGCATTATTTAGACATAAAGACATCATGGAATTACGCGACTTAGAAGAAGAAGATCCTAAAGAAATCGAAGCATCTAAATACGATTTATCTTACATCGCTTTAGATGGCGACATTGGTTGTATGGTTAACGGTGCCGGCTTAGCGATGGCAACTATGGATACAATCAACCACTTCGGTGGACGTCCAGCTAACTTCTTAGACGTTGGTGGCGGTGCTACTAAAGAAAAAGTTACTGAAGCATTCAAGATCATCTTAGGTGACGAGAATGTTAAAGGTATCTTCGTTAACATCTTTGGTGGAATCATGAAATGTGACGTTATTGCTGAAGGTATCGTTGCAGCTGTTAAAGAAGTCGAATTAACATTACCATTAGTTGTACGTTTAGAAGGTACTAACGTTGAACGTGGTAAAGAAATCTTAGACAATTCTGGCTTAGCTATCGAACCAGCAACAACTATGGCAGAAGGCGCACAAAAAATCGTTAATAATGTAAAAGAAGCGTAAGGAAAGGATGGGAGCGCTAAGATGAGCGTATTTATTGATAAGAACACAAAAGTAATGGTTCAAGGTATTACAGGGTCAACTGCCCTTTTCCATACTAAACAAATGCTTGACTATGGTACACAAATCGTCGCTGGTGTAACGCCAGGTAAAGGCGGTCAAGTCGTTGAAGGTGTACCTGTATACAATACAGTAGAAGAAGCGAAAGAAGAAACTGGTGCAACTGTATCAGTTATCTATGTACCAGCACCTTTCGCAGCTGACTCTATTCTTGAAGCAATCGATGCTGAGTTAGACTTAGCTATCTGTATCACTGAGCACATTCCAGTTATCGACATGGTTAAAGTTAAACGCTATGCACAAGGTAAGAAAACACGTATCGTAGGACCAAACTGTCCAGGTGTTATTACTGCTGGCGAATGTAAGATCGGTATCATGCCTGGTTACATCCATAAAAAAGGTCACGTAGGTGTTGTATCTCGTTCAGGTACTTTAACTTACGAAGCTGTACACCAATTAACTGAAGAAGGTATTGGTCAAACAACTGCAGTAGGTATCGGTGGCGACCCAGTTAACGGTACAAACTTTATCGACGTGTTAAAAGCATTTAATGAAGACGATGAAACTAAAGCAGTCGTTATGATTGGTGAAATCGGTGGTACTGCTGAAGAAGAAGCTGCACAATGGATTAAAGAGAACATGAACAAACCAGTTGTAGGCTTCGTTGGTGGTCAAACTGCACCTCCAGGAAAACGTATGGGTCACGCAGGTGCGATTATTTCAGGCGGTAAAGGTACTGCTTCTGAAAAAATCAAAACACTTAACTCTTGTGGTGTTAAAACTGCAGACACTCCTTCAGAAATCGGTACTACACTTATCGATGCTGCTAAAGAAGCAGGTATTTATGAAGAGTTATTAACTATCAACAAATAATATGATAGTTAGGTTTCAAGCTCGGCTTACTCTTTCGAGAGAAGTCGAGCTTTTTAACGTTTAAAAAGAAAATAATGATTATCAGTTATGAATGACGTTAGAATTATTATGTTAACTTAAATTTTAGCGAAGAATAGAATTAACTTTATGTTCGAGGCACGAATTAATAATAGAAAGGTCGTTTACATTGCATGTGGACGTTCTTCAGTTTTTTAATAAATTTTTTGACAGTTCCTTGGTATATTAAAAGTTGAACTTTACTTTTAACAATTAGGTTAAGTTTGAGATTAAATTTGAAATCAAATTGACACACTATTCTCTTGGGAAATAAGTTATAATGTTAAGAAAGAGGAGGTTACGACCATAGAACACACTTATTTACAACTCCGCTTCGCGGGATTCACTACATCCATGATTAAACAACTATTAGCAGCATATCCTGATTTCCCCCAACTTTCCTTCCAGGAGCAGCTCACTCTATTAAATGAAGAACAGGTCCTTTCGAAACGTTCCTATAAAGAAGAGTATAAAGCGAACTATATAAGGCTCACAGAAGATTATATGTTTAGTAAATTAGCTGAATGGCAAGTTAATGTATTATCAATTGAAGATGATGAATATCCTCAATTACTAAAGGAAATTTATGATCCTCCATATGTCCTTTTTTACCGAGGTAACTTGCATATGCTAAATCGTCCTCGTAAATTAGCGATTATCGGTTCACGCTCAGCTACATATTATACTACACAAACACTAGAGTCATTCTTTCCTCACTTTGATAGAGCAGATTTAACGATTGTTTCCGGGTTAGCTAAAGGAGCTGACCACGTCGCTCATCGATTATCTCTAAGATACAATATGTCTTCGATAGGTGTGCTTGGATTTGGACATCTTGCGCATTATCCATATGAGACGCAGAATACGCGTGATTTACTTGAACATCAAGGCCTGACAATAAGCGAATATGTTCCAGATACACGACCACAGCGTTATTACTTTCCACAACGTAATCGCTTGATTAGTGGCTTATCTCAAGGCATATTTGTCACTGAAGCTGAGCAGAATAGTGGTACGCATATCACTACTACTGCTGCGCTTGAACAGAATCGTGAGGTATATATTCTGCCTGGGTCTATCTTTAATCCTATGACAAGAGGAAATATGCTGAGTGCACAAGATGGTGCAAAAATTGTTTTAGAACCGAGCGACATTATTTCAGATTTCGAAATATATTAGGTTACTTCATTTAAGAATACTAAGTATCGTTTAGTTAAAAACCACACTTATAATGGTAGAAAGTCGGAACAAATAATTTAAAAACATTGACAAAAACAAAATAAACCGTTTATCATTTACCTTTGAATTAGTTAATTCAAGGGGGTATCACTTTGGCAGAAAATCTAGTCATAGTTGAATCGCCCGCAAAAGCTAAAACAATAGAAAAATATTTAGGTAAAAAGTATAAAGTAATCGCATCAATGGGGCACGTACGTGACTTGCCTCGTAGTCAAATGGGTGTCGATTATGAAAATAATTATGAACCGAAATATATTACGATTCGCGGTAAAGGCCCTGTAGTCAAAGACTTGAAGCGTCATGCTAAAAAAGCGAAACACGTTTATTTAGCAAGTGACCCTGACCGTGAAGGAGAGGCTATTGCGTGGCATTTAGATCATATATTAGAAATTGAAGATGATGGGAAGACAAGAGTCGTATTTAATGAAATTACAAAAGAGGCGGTCAAAGACAGCTTTAAACATCCACGTGGCATAGAGATGAATCTCGTGGATGCACAACAAGCACGCCGTATACTCGACCGTTTAGTGGGTTACAATATTTCTCCAGTATTGTGGAAGAAAGTTAAGAAAGGCTTATCAGCAGGACGCGTTCAAACGGTAGCTTTACGTTTAGTGATAGACAGAGAGAATGAAATCAGAAACTTTAAACCAGAAGAGTACTGGAAGATTGAAGGCGAATTCCGTTACAAACGTTCTAAGTTTACTGCACGTTTCTTACATTTGAAGGATAAACCATACAAATTGGAGAAGAAAGACGACGTCGAATATATCACGAAACAACTAGACAGTGACCAATTTGAAGTGACTAAAGTTACAAAGAAAGAAAAGAAACGTCATCCTGCGAAACCTTTTACTACATCTACGCTGCAACAAGAAGCTGCGCGTAAACTTAACTTTAAAGCGCGTAAGACGATGATGGTAGCGCAACAACTATACGAAGGTATCGACCTGAAGAAACAAGGTACGGTTGGTTTGATTACTTATATGCGTACAGACTCTACACGTATTTCAAATCAAGCACAAGCAGAAGCGAAATCTTATATTGAGTCTGAATACGGTAAGGATTATACTGCGTACCGTCAATCTAAAGGTCAAGGGGATCAAGATGCGCACGAAGCGGTAAGACCGACGAGTGTATATCGTACGCCATCTGACATGAAACCTTATCTTTCTAGAGATCAATACAGACTCTATAAATTAGTATGGGAACGTTTTGTAGCGAGTCAAATGGCTGCTGCCATCTTAGACACAGTGGCTATGGATTTAACTCAGAACGATGTGAAGTTCCGTGCTAACGGTCAAACAGTTAAATTCAAAGGCTTTATGTCTGTATACGTCGAAGCGAAAGATGATAAAGACGAGAATAAAAATAACAAATTACCTGTTATTAAAGAAGGAGAGATGGTGACAGCAACAAAGATTGATCCATCTCAACACTTTACGCAACCACCTCCGCGTTATACAGAAGCGCGTTTAGTTAAAACGTTAGAAGAATTGAAGATTGGACGCCCGTCAACATACGCGCCAACAATTGATACAATTCAAAAGCGGAATTATGTGAAGAATGAAAGCAAGCGTTTCGTACCAACGGAGTTAGGTGAAATTGTTTACGAACAGGTAAAAGATTACTTCCCTGAAATTATCGATGTTGACTTCACAGCTAATATGGAAACATTACTCGATAAAATTGCGGAAGGTGAAATCGATTGGCACAAAGTTATCGATGATTTCTATTCTAGCTTTGAACAAGATGTTCAACGTGCTGAAGAAGAAATGGAAAAGATAGAAATCAAAGATGAGCCAGCTGGTGAAGATTGTGAAGTTTGTGGCGCACCAATGGTTATTAAGATGGGACGCTATGGTAAGTTTATGGCTTGCTCTAATTTCCCAGATTGCCGTAATACGAAAGCGATTGTTAAGAAGATTGGTGTCGATTGTCCGAAATGTAAAGACGGCGAAGTCATCGAACGTAAATCTAAGAAGAACCGTATTTTCTATGGCTGTTCAAATTATCCAGACTGTGACTTCGTAACATGGGATAAACCGGTTGGACGTAACTGTCCTAAGTGTGACCATTATCTTGTCAATCATAAGAAAGGTCAATCTAGCCAAGTTATTTGTTCAAACTGTGATTATAAAGAAGAAGTTCAAAAATAACGATCGGCTCACTTTATTACGATAAATAATGACGAATTTGTTACAAGTGTATATTTTCTAGCTTATTTCTTGTTATACTTTGTGGCGTGAGTCACTATCAGCGACTGATTACTATTATTAGTTGTAACTATACGCTCTTAATAGTCTTCAGTTGCTCTTTTTATCCTTTTGAAGCTCATGTCAAGTGGAGAGATAAACCTTAAATTTGAGCATTGTAATATACATTTTAATACATAATGAACGACTAAGGGAGGTAATTAAATGACTGAAACGGTTAATGTCGTGGGAGCTGGCTTGGCTGGATCTGAAGCTGCTTATCAGTTAGCGGAACGTGGTGTGAAGGTTAACTTGATTGAGATGCGACCAGTGAAACAAACGCCTGCTCACCATACTGATAAGTTTGCTGAACTCGTATGTTCCAACTCATTGCGCGGTAACGATCTCACGAATGCAGTGGGTGTGTTGAAAGAAGAAATGCGCCGTTTGGATTCACTTATTATTCAAGCTGCAGATCATGCGCGTGTACCAGCAGGAGGTGCGCTTGCTGTCGATCGTCACGATTTCTCAGGTTATATTACAGATACGTTGAAGAATCATCCGAACATCACTGTTCTTAATGAAGAAGTGAATTCAATTCCAGAAGGCTATACGATTATCGCAACTGGGCCTTTAACTACTGATCATCTTGCTCAAGAAATCGTAGACATTACAGGTCGAGATCAACTCTATTTCTATGATGCAGCTGCGCCTATTGTTGAGAAAGACAGTATTGACATGGATAAAGTTTATCTCAAGTCTCGTTACGATAAAGGTGAAGCAGCATATTTAAACTGCCCGATGACTGAAGAAGAGTTCAATCGTTTCTACGATGCGTTGTTAGAAGCGGAAGTTGCACCGGTTAATGAGTTTGAAAAAGAAAAGTATTTCGAAGGTTGCATGCCATTTGAAGTTATGGCTGGTAGAGGTCGCAAAACGTTACTCTTCGGTCCGATGAAACCTGTGGGCTTAGAAGATCCTAAGACAGGCGAAACACCCTATGCAGTTGTGCAATTGAGACAAGATGATGCAGCAGGCACGCTTTATAATATCGTTGGCTTCCAAACACATCTTAAATGGGGCGCTCAGAAAGAAATCGTGCGCTTGATTCCAGGATTAGAGAATGTAGACATCGTTCGTTATGGCGTGATGCACCGTAATACTTTTATCAATTCACCTGATGTGCTTAATCAGAAATATGAATTGATTACTCATCCTAACGTTTACTTTGCTGGTCAAATGACAGGTGTGGAAGGTTATGTCGAAAGTGCTGCAAGTGGACTTGTTTCAGGTATCAATCTTGCACATAAGATCAACGGCAAAGGTGAAGTCATCTTCCCACGTGAAACAATGATTGGTAGCATGGCATACTACATTTCACATGCGAAGAATGATAAGAACTTCCAACCTATGAATGCTAACTTTGGTGTCTTACCTTCCTTAGATAAAAAGATTAAAAATAAAAAAGAACGTAATATGACTTATGCTGAAAGAGCTTTAGATTACTTGGAGAACTTTAAAAAAACGTTAGTTTAGGAAAGTAAGCTATACTCTTTAGAAAATTTCGAAAATATGACCATTTTTGATGGTTATTGATCGCAGTTCCTTCTATCAATATGCTACAATTCATATTGATGGAGGGATTTTATTTGGAGAAAATCCAACGAGATTATTTGTATATGTTAAAGGTCGAACGACAATACTCTGAATATACAGTGTTATCTTACAAAGAAGATTTAGAACAGTTTAATGGCTTTTTAGAACAAGAGTTGTTGAATCTCGCTACCTTTCAATACAAAGATGCTCGCAATTACTTAAGTTATCTCTATGAACAAGGATTAAAAAGAACGACAGTATCACGAAAAATTTCCACTTTACGAAGCTTTTATGAATATTGGATGACTCAAGATGAAAGTGTAGTCAATCCTTTTATACAACTCGTCCACCCTAAGAAAGAACAGTATTTACCACAGTTCTTCTATAACGAAGAGATGGAAGCGATGTTCCAAACTGTGAGCCAAGATAAGAAGAAAGGTCTCAGAGATAGTGTCATACTAGAGTTGCTTTATGCGACGGGGATGAGGGTATCTGAACTTGTGCATATTAAGCGTACAGATTTAGATCTTAATCTACCAGGTGTGAAAGTATTAGGTAAAGGTAATAAAGAACGCTTTATTCCATTTGGTGAGTTCTGTAAGCAACGCATTCAACAATATCTTGAGGAGTTCCAGCCTCTACAACATGCGAGTCACGAATTTCTCATCGTGAATATGCAAGGTGATCCAATTACCGAGCGCGGCGTTCGATACGTACTCAATGATGTCGTAAAACGTACCTCTGGTGTAACGGACATTCATCCTCACAAATTAAGACATACTTTCGCTACACACATGCTTAATGAGGGTGCGGACTTGCGTACTGTACAAGCGTTGCTCGGTCATGTTAACTTATCGACGACTGGTAGGTATACCCACGTATCCAATGATCAATTGAGAAAAGTTTATTTAAACGCACATCCACGTGCAAAGAAGGAGAAGAGATGATATGAGTACATCAATTCATGCGACGACGATATTTGCTATCCAACATAACGGTCATTCTGCAATGGCTGGTGATGGACAGGTAACATTAGGCAATCAAGTCATTATGAAACAGACTGCGCGTAAAGTGCGCACTTTGTACGATGGTAAAGTCTTGGCGGGCTTTGCTGGAAGTGTGGCTGACGCATTTACTCTATTTGAAAAGTTTGAAACGAAACTGCAACAATTTAGTGGTAACCTTGAGCGTGCTGCTGTAGAACTTGCACAAGAATGGCGAGGCGACAAACAGTTACGTCAGCTCGAAGCGATGCTCATCGTAATGGACAAAGAGAATATTCTTGTCGTGAGCGGTACTGGCGAAGTGATTGCGCCTGACGATGATCTCATCGCTATAGGTTCTGGCGGTAACTACGCTTTAAGTGCAGGTCGTGCATTAAAACGTCACGCGCAAGATATGTCAGCAAAAGATATGGCTTATGAAAGTTTACGCGTGGCCTCAGATATTTGCGTATTTACGAATGATCAAATTGTCGTCGAAGAACTTTAGTTGAAAAGGAAGAATTTTTTAAAAAGTATATACATTGATAATAAAAATAAGTTATAGTAATTATGCTAGGCAGTTTTGATAACAAAATTATCTATATTAGCTACTGTAACTCAATGATTTAATATGAATATGGAGGAAGCTTAGATGGAAGCGAATAGCATTAAATTAACGCCTAAAGATATTGTCTCAAAGCTAAATGAATATATCGTAGGCCAAGATGATGCCAAGAGAAAAGTAGCCATAGCGCTTCGCAATCGTTATCGCCGTAGTCTGCTCAGCGAAGAAGAGAAACAAGAAATTGCACCAAAGAATATCTTGATGATTGGTCCGACTGGTGTAGGAAAGACAGAAATCGCACGTCGTATGGCCAAGATTGTTGGTGCGCCATTTATCAAAGTAGAAGCAACGAAATTTACTGAAGTGGGCTATGTAGGCCGAGACGTTGAAAGTATGGTTAGAGATTTAGTTGACGTTGCAGTACGTCTCGTTAAAGATCAGAAGAAAGCACTCGTGAACGATGAAGCAACAGCGAAAGCGAACGATAAACTAGTTAAGTTACTCGTTCCTAGCATGAAGAAGAAAGCGAGTCAATCTAATGGTAATAATCCGCTAGAATCACTCTTTGGTGGCGCGATTCCTAATTTCGGTCAGAATAACGATGACGAAGATGAAGAAGCACCTAACGAAGAAGTGAAGACGAAACGTTCTGAGATTAAGAAACAGCTTTTAGCAGGAGAACTAGAAGACGAGAAAGTGCGTATCAAAGTCGAACAAGATCCAGCAGCTATGGGTATGTTAGGTACTAATCAGAATCAGCAAATGCAAGATATGATGAATCAACTCATGCCTAAGAAGAAAGTTGAACGTGAATTACCTGTGAAGACCGCGCGTAAGATTCTCGTGGATGACTACGCAGATCAACTCATTGACCAAGAAACAGCCAACCAAGAAGCCATTGAACTTGCTGAACAAATGGGGATTATCTTTATCGACGAAATTGATAAGGTTGCAACGGGTAATCAGAACTCTGGTCAAGACGTTTCACGCCAAGGTGTGCAACGTGATATCCTGCCTATCCTTGAAGGTAGCGTCATTCAAACGAAATATGGTAGTGTAAGTACTGAACATATGCTATTTATAGGCGCTGGTGCTTTCCACGTTTCTAAACCTAGCGACCTCATTCCTGAGTTACAAGGTCGTTTCCCAATCCGTGTCGAACTCGAAAGTCTATCTGTAGAAGATTTCGAACGTATTCTCAAAGAACCAAGACTTTCACTCATTAAACAATATGAGGCGTTGCTCGACACTGAAGAAGTAACGGTCAACTTCTCAGATGAAGCAATACACCGCTTAGCTGAAATTGCTCATCAAGTTAACCAAGACACAGATAATATCGGTGCACGTCGTTTACACACGATATTAGAAAAAATGTTAGAAGATTTATCATTCGAGGCGCCAAGCATGCCTCATGCAGAAGTCGATATTACCCCGCAATATGTTGATGATAAGTTGAAGTCTATTTCAACAAACAAAGATTTAAGTGCATTTATCTTATAATATAAAGGAAAAAGGAGAAGAAATATGAGCTTATTATCAAAAACTAGAGAGTTAAACACTTTACTACAAAAACATAAAGGTATCGCCGTAAACTTTAAAGATGTAGCACAAACGATTAGTAACGTAACGATTACAAACGTATTTATCGTATCTCGTAAAGGTAAAATCTTAGGATCTAACCTCAATGAATTATTGAAAAATGATCGTATCATTCAAATGTTGGAAACACGTCATATTCCAACTGAATATACTGAAAAATTAATGGACGTGAAAGAAACGAGATCAAACATTGATATTGATGATGTATTATCTGTATTCCCACCTGAAAATAAAGATTTATTCGAAGACAGTAGAACGACAATCTTCCCAATCTTAGGCGGTGGTGAACGTTTAGGTACACTCGTACTTGGCCGTGTACACGATGATTTCTCTGAAAATGACCTTGTATTAGGTGAGTATGCTGCAACAGTTATCGGTATGGAAATTCTTCGTGAGAAACATAACGAAGTTGAACAAGAAGCACGTGATAAAGCAGCAATCAACATGGCTATTAACTCACTATCTTACTCAGAAAGTGAAGCGATTGAACATATCTTTGAAGAACTTGGCGGTCAAGAAGGTTTACTCATCGCTTCAAAAGTTGCTGATCGCGTAGGTATTACACGTTCAGTTATCGTAAACGCTTTACGTAAACTTGAAAGTGCCGGTGTAATCGAGTCTCGTTCACTTGGTATGAAAGGTACATTTATCAAGGTTAAGAAAGCTAAATTCTTAGATGAACTTGAACGTTTAAAATAGTTAAATAATGAGCTTATCTAGAATAGTATAGGTGGTTAGAGTGTGCGAAAGTTCTCTCGTTTGAAATATAGAAGGAGTTAACAATAATCTTTCTTTCCAGCCTATACAATAGATGTTTGGAGCTGAAAGGCTATGAGTTATTCAGAGCCGTATCATTCCCCTTAGAAGTGGAGCAGTGAATCATTTAGATTACTGTTCCGCTCTTTTTATGAGTGTTTTACGTACTTGATTTCAACCTATTGCTTTAACAGAACTTTTATGGTATATTAAATGACGGCTAAGAAGCCAATACACACACAAATTGCGGAAGTATAAAGGGTGCGTCGATGAACTTCGACGTGTTTATATGAGCGATTTGTGGAGGTAAATAACCATTAGGAGGATTTATATCATGGCAGTAATTTCTATGAAACAATTACTTGAAGCAGGTGTTCACTTCGGTCACCAAACTCGCCGTTGGAACCCTAAGATGAAACGATACATTTTTACTGAACGTAATGGTATCTACATTATCGACTTACAAAAAACAGTTAAGAAAGTTGAAGAAGCATACAACTTCGTTAAAAAATTATCTGAAGATGGCGGTAAAGTCCTATTCGTAGGTACTAAGAAACAAGCGCAAGAATCAGTTAAGAACGAAGCCGAACGTGCTGGTCAATTCTACGTTAACCAAAGATGGTTAGGTGGAATCTTAACTAACTATAAAACAATTTCTAAACGTATCAAACGTATTTCTGAAATCGAAAAAATGGAAGAAGACGGCTTATTTGAAGTTCTTCCTAAAAAAGAAGTTGTTGAACTTAAAAAAGAATACAACCGCTTAATCAAATTCTTAGGCGGTATTCGCGATATGAAATCTATGCCTGATGCATTATTCGTTGTTGACCCTCGTAAAGAGCGCAACGCTATCGCGGAGGCCCGTAAACTAAATATCCCTATCGTTGCAATTGTGGATACTAACTGTGATCCTGACGAAATCGATTACGTTATCCCAGCGAACGATGACGCTATCCGTGCCGTTAAATTATTAACTGGTAAGATGGCAAATGCAGTACTTGAAGGTCAACAAGGTGTATCTAATGATGAAGTAGCAGCTGAGCAAAACATTGACTTAGAAGAATCTAAATCAAATGAAGATACTCAAAATGCTGACTCAACTGAAGAAAGCACTTCTGTTGAATCTAAGTAAGCATAATGTAAAATGGGTGATAAGATAATCAGGCTTATCACCTTTTTTTAAAATAAAATATATTAAAGTAACAATATTGGAGGAATAATAAATGGCAATTTCAGCTAAACTTGTTAAAGAATTACGCGAAAAAACTGGCGCTGGTATGATGGACTGTAAAAAAGCGTTAACTGAAACTGACGGCGACATCGACAAAGCTGTTGACTACCTACGTGAAAATGGTATCGCTAAAGCAGCTAAAAAAGCAGATCGTATCGCTGCAGAAGGTTTAGTACACGTTGAAACTAAAGGTAACGACGCTGTTATCCTTGAAATTAACTCAGAGACTGACTTCGTTGCACGTAACGAAGGTTTCCAAGAGTTAGTTAAAGAAATTGCTAACCAAGCGTTAGAAACTAAAGCTTCATCTGTAGAAGAATTAAACGAATCTAAATTACCAAGTGGCGACACTGTAGATGGACGTATGAAAGAAGCGATCGCTACTATCGGTGAAAAATTAAGCATCCGTCGTTTCGCTATCAGATCTAAATCTGACAATGATGCATTCGGTGCTTACCTTCACATGGGTGGCCGTATTGGTGTGCTTTCAGTAGTTGAAGGTACAACTGACGAAGAAGCTGCTAAAGACGTAGCTATGCACATCGCTGCTATCAATCCTAAATACGTTTCTTCTGACCAAGTAAGCGAAGAAGAATTATCTCATGAAAAAGAAGTATTAAAACAACAAGCGTTAAACGAAGGTAAACCAGAAAAAATCGTTGAAAAAATGGTTGAAGGTCGTATGCGCAAATACTTACAAGAAATTTGTGCTGTTGACCAAGACTTCGTTAAAGATCCAGATCAAACAGTTGAATCTTACCTCAAATCTAAAGGTGGAAAACTTGTTGACTTCGTACGCTATGAAGTAGGCGAAGGTATGGAAAAACGTGAAGAAAACTTTGCTGATGAAGTTAAAGGGCAAATGAAATAATATTTCATAGATTTGTACAAGGAAGAAGACACCTTTGTATTCCCGTATGAAAGACATCTTTTATATAGGAAGACTACCTGTGTCTTCTTTACTTGTATCATTGACAATATTTTGTTCTTATTTCTGTAATAGAACGTCAGAAGTTAATAAAGGAAATAGGTTGGAGTGAGTGGAGCGCTAGCATTGCTTTGTGTTGTTAGTTACGTGCTAAAGCGTTTAATGTAGACTGCGAGCGCTTGCCTCCGAGATGACAAGTAGGTTGAGAGAAAGCGCTTGTCAATCAAGGAGAAGAAGTGTTGAAGCGCAGAGATTTTACTCCGCGTAAATGAGCAAGCAGCAACATGATGCGACGCAGAGTGCGAGCGCTTGCCTCCAACCTAAAAAGTACATAAAATTGAGATGAGAGGATAATATAATGGCTCAAACATCTAAATACAAACGTGTTGTTCTTAAATTAAGTGGTGAAGCATTAGCTGGAGATGACGGATTCGGAATCAATCCAATCATCATCAAAAGCGTAGCTCAACAAGTAGCTGAAGTTGCGAAGATGGATTGTGAAATCGCCGTAATCGTCGGTGGTGGAAATATTTGGCGCGGTAAGACAGGAAGCGATTTAGGTATGGATCGCGGTACAGCTGACTACATGGGTATGTTAGCTACAGTAATGAATGCCTTAGCTTTACAAGACAGTCTTGAACAATTAGACTGCGATACGAGAGTCTTAACTTCTATTGAAATGAAACAGGTCGCTGAACCTTACATCCGTCGTAGAGCGATTAGACATTTAGAGAAGAAACGCGTCGTTATCTTTGCGGCAGGCATTGGTAACCCTTACTTCTCTACAGACACAACGGCTGCATTAAGAGCAGCTGAAGTAGAAGCTGACGTTATCCTTATGGGTAAAAATAACGTCGACGGTGTCTACTCAGCAGATCCTAAACAAGATCCAAATGCGAAGAAATATGATCATTTAACTCATATTCAAATGTTGCAAGAAGGTTTACAAGTTATGGACTCTACAGCATCATCCTTCTGTATGGACAACAATATTCCATTAAATGTATTCTCTATAATGGAAGAAGGCAACATTAAACGTGCTGTATTAGGCGAAGAAATCGGAACATTAATTACTAAATAATTCGAGGTGTATATTCATGAGTGACATAATTAAAGATACGAAGGCGAGAATGAAGAAATCAATCGATAGCCTTTCAAGAGAATTAGCAAACATTAGTGCAGGTCGAGCAAACTCTAACTTGCTCAACGGTGTAACTGTAGATTATTACGGTGCGCCAACACCTATTCAACAACTTGCAAGTATCAACGTTCCTGAAGCAAGACTATTAGTCATCTCACCTTATGACAAAGGTTCTGTAGAAGATATCGAGAAAGCAATCAACGCTGCTAACTTAGGTGTTAATCCTACAAGTGACGGCGAAGTGATTCGAATCACAGTTCCTGCTTTAACAGAAGAACGCCGTAAAGAACTTTTCAAAGAAGTTAAGAAGATCGGTGAAAATGCAAAAGTTTCAGTGCGTAACATTCGTCGTGATGTCAATGATACATTGAAAAAACAAGAAAAAGATGGCGAATTAACTGAAGACGACTTAAAAACTCAAACAGATAATGTTCAAAAAGCTACAGATGACTCAATTAAAGAAATTGACCAACTTGTAGACGATAAAGAAGAAGACATTATGTCTGTATAATACACTTCTGTCCTATAAGTCGCTCACCCATTTAGAATGCTTTCGCTAATGAATGATGTAGAGTGATGACACATGACAGACTAACGAACTGTATCAAATCATACTTTGGTACAGTTTTTTTCTTTGTATATTCAATCACAACAGTTAGTATGATAAAATGAGAGTTAAATGTAGACACAAATCATTATGCTAAACAGAGATGAGAGTGCTCGGAGGAAATACGATGTTTAAAAAGTCTAGAAATAAAAAACAATCGCAATCTAATTTAGATCAACAGGAATTAGATTTACATAACATACCGCAGCATGTCGCTATTATTATGGATGGTAATGGGCGTTGGGCGAAGCAACGTAAGCTCCCACGAATTAAAGGGCATTACCAAGGCATGCAAACTGTGAAGAAGATTACAAAGGAAGCGAGTAATTTAGGTATTGAATACTTAACACTTTATGCATTTTCAACTGAGAATTGGACGCGTCCAGAGAATGAAGTGAAGTATATTATGAGTTTGCCCGTCAACTTCCTTAAGACATTTTTACCAGAGTTGATAGAGAAAAATGTAAAAGTTGAAACCATAGGCTTTATTGACGATTTGCCACAATCGACAGTGAAAGCTATCAACAAAGCTAAAGAGGAGACGAAACATAATACGGGTCTGAAACTCATCTTTGCAATGAACTATGGTGGCCGAGCAGAAATTGTTGATGGTGTGAAATCTCTGTATCGTCGTCTAGAAGCAAATGAACTGTCAATAGATGACGTTGATGAAGAAGTATTATCTTCTCACTTCATGACACAACCCTATCCAGATCCGGAGTTACTCATTCGAACTTCTGGAGAACAACGTATTAGCAACTTCTTGATTTGGCAACTGTCTTATAGCGAATTTATTTTTAATGAAAAGCTATGGCCTGACTTCGATAGTGAAGAATTACTTAAATGTCTAAAAATTTATCAAAATCGCCAACGTCGGTTTGGTGGTTTGTGATAGTTAGGAGTCCAATATGAAAGTAAGAACATTAACTGCAATTATCGCGTTGATTATCTTCCTCCCAATCTTACTTAAGGGCGGAATGATCTTAATGCTTTTTTCATATTTACTTGCTTTTATCGCACTAAAGGAAATCTTAAATATGAATATGATTCGCTTTCTCTCTATACCTGGCATCATCAGTGCATTAGGTTTAGTAATCATCATGCTGCCACAGAACGCGGGGCATTGGGTAGATCAAGTGCAATTGAAAGCTTTGATCGCACTCAGTTTTGTGCTATTAAGCTATACAGTGCTATCTAAGAACCGCTTTAGCTTTATGGACGCAGCATTCTGTCTGATGTCTATTGCTTATGTAGGTATCGGCTTTATGTATCTCTACACAACACGTGCTGAAGGATTACATTACATATTGTTTGCTTTCCTTGTCGTGTGGTTGACTGATACAGGCGCTTATCTCTTTGGTAGAATGATAGGTAAGCATAAATTGTGGCCAGTCATTAGTCCGAATAAGACGATTGAAGGCTTTATTGGCGGGTTAATCTGTAGTTTAATCGTACCACTCGTCATGATCATCTTTGTTGGCTTCAACATCCCTATCTGGTTGCTGTTAATTTTCACAGTGATCTTGAGTATGTTTGGTCAACTCGGCGACTTAGTCGAATCAGGCTTCAAACGACACTTTGGTGTGAAAGATTCAGGCCGCATCTTACCGGGACATGGTGGCATACTTGATCGCTTTGACAGTTTCATGTTTGTCTTGCCACTATTAAATATTTTATTGATACAAGTTTAATTGAGAGAAGTTAACTAATCATGTTATGAGACCAGCTTAGTGGGGGTGAGACGTTGAAATAATTTAAAGATTTCCGTCTTACTCCCATTCGATTTTTATTTTTAAAAGGTCTCATGATTTGCGAGTAGACAGTTACTGTGAATACTTTTATAATTTAAAGAGTCTCAAGTAATTTCACAATGGTCGACTATGTGAGAGGATGAAGTAGATACACGTTCTCACATAGCATAAAATATATTATGAGGTGTATGGATTTGAGTTATCTCGTAACAATCATTGCTTTTATTATCGTCTTTGGCGTCCTCGTTACCGTACACGAATATGGCCATATGTTCTTCGCTAAACGCGCAGGCATTATGTGTCCAGAATTTGCGATCGGTATGGGACCCAAGATTCTTAGTTTCCGTAAAAATGAAACGCTATATACGATTCGTCTGTTACCTGTAGGCGGATATGTCAGAATGGCAGGAGATGGTTTAGAAGAACCGCCTGTTCAACCAGGTATGCATGTAAAGATTAAATTGAATAAAAATGATGAAATTACGCATATTATTCTAGACGATCATCATAAATTCCAACAAATTGAAGCGATTGAAGTAAAGAAATGTGACTTTAAGGAAGGCTTATTTATTGAAGGTATCACAGCCTACGATGAAGAACGTCATCATTTCAATATTGCTGACAAAGCATTCTTCGTAGAAAATGGAAGCTTAGTTCAAATTGCACCTAAGCACCGTCAATTTACATACAAGAAACCATATCAGAAATTCTTAGCGTTGATTGCCGGTCCATTATTCAACTTCTTACTCACACTCGTGTTATTTATCGGTTTAGCATACTATCAAGGTACGCCGACAAATGGTATATCAGATGTGGCAAAAGATAGTCCAGCTGAGAAAGCAGGATTACATTCAGGAGATAAGATTGTTAAAGTAGGAGATTATAAAGTTACTGACCAAAAATCTTTACGATCAGCAACAGATAAGATAAAAGACAATCCTACTCAAGTCACTGTTAAACGTGACGGACATGAAAAAACGTTTAAAATAACGCCGAAAAAACAAACCATTCAACAGACAAAATTAACTAAACAAACTATTTATCAATTAGGTGTAGCACCAGAAAGAGAACATACTGTATTTAAACCGTTAGTAGCTGGAGTTGAAAATACAATTCAAGCTGGAAAAGTAATTTTCACTGCGATTGTTGGCATGATTGCAAGTATTTTCACTGGTCAGTTCTCACTCGATATGCTTAATGGTCCTGTGGGTATTTACCATCATGTCGACTCTGTTGTTAAGACAGGAATTGTAAATATTGTCTATATGACAGCAACGTTAAGCATCAACTTAGGTTTAATGAACTTATTACCTATTCCTGCTTTAGATGGTGGACGTATTCTATTCGTAATTTATGAAGCGATTTTCAGAAAACCGTTAAACAAAAAAGCAGAAACTGTGATGTTAGCTATTGGCGCAGTATTCGTCTTAATTATCATGATTTTAGTTACTTGGAATGATATTCAACGTTATTTCTTATAGTTAGAGGAGGAACTATTGTAATATGAAACAGTCAAAAGTCTTTATCCCAACGATGAAAGAGGTACCAGCGAGTGCTGAAGCTTTGAGCCATCGACTCTTGCTTAAAGCAGGATTAATCAAACAAAGTACGAGCGGCATTTATAGTTATTTGCCTCTTGCAACAAGAGTATTAAATAATATAGAAGCGATTATTCGTGAAGAAATGGAACGCGTAGATGCGGTTGAAATTCTGATGCCCGCACTACAACAATCAGAACTCTGGGAAGAATCTGGGCGTTGGTCAGCGTATGGTCCAGAACTCATGCGTTTGAAAGACCGTAATGGTCGTGAGTTTGCGTTAGGTCCAACTCATGAAGAGGTTGTGACTTCACTTGTTCGTGATGAACTGAAATCTTACAAGCAACTTCCTTTAACATTATTCCAAATTCAATCTAAATTCCGTGATGAGAAGCGTCCACGTTTCGGATTACTTCGCGGTAGAGAATTCATCATGAAAGATGCCTATTCTTTCCACATTGATGAAGCATCATTAGATGAAACATATCAACAAATGTACAATGCTTATGATCGTATCTTTAAACGTGTAGGACTAAATGCGCGACCTGTACTTGCCGACTCTGGCGCAATTGGTGGTAATCATACACATGAATTTATGGCGTTAAGCGAAATTGGCGAAGATACTATCGTTTATAGTGAAGAAAGCGATTATGCAGCAAATATTGAAAAAGCAGAAGTCGTCTATACGCCAAATAAAAAAGATGAAGCACCACTAGACTTAGAAAAAGTAGAGACACCTAATGTTCAAACAGCTCAAGAGCTCGCTGACTACCTTGATAAACCATTAGATGAAATTACAAAGTCCATGGTCTTCAATGTCGATGGTGAGTTTATCTTGTTACTTATTCGTGGTCACCATGAAGTGAATGATGTGAAGTTAAAAGCCTATTTCGAAACAGATAATATAGAACTCGCTTCACAAGATGACATCTTCAATTTATTAGGTGCGCATCCAGGCTCATTAGGACCTGTTACAGATAAAGACATCAAAGTTTATGCAGATCAATCTGTTCAAGATCTCACGAATATAGTTGTAGGTGCGAATGAAGATGGCTATCACTATTTAAATGCGAATGCAGATCGTGATTTTAAAGTGGAAGCATACGATGATTTCCGCTTCATCCTTGAGGGTGAGCCACTTGCCGATGGATCTGGCGAAGCGCATTTTGCAGAAGGAATTGAAGTAGGACAAGTCTTCAAACTAGGACGTAAATATTCTGAAGCGATGAATGCTACTGTACTTAATGACCAAGGTAAAGCACAATCCTTACTTATGGGGTGCTACGGCATCGGAGTTTCTCGTACTTTAAGTGCAATTATTGAACATCACAATGACGAACAAGGTATCATTTGGCCGAAATCAGTTACACCTTATGATGTACACTTGATAGCCATTAACCCTAAGAAAGACGACCAGCGCGAACTTTCAGAACAACTCTATGAACAACTTCAAGAACAATATGATGTATTATATGATGATCGTAAAGAACGTGCTGGCGTTAAATTTAACGATGCAGATCTTATTGGTCTTCCAATCCGTATTGTTGTTGGTAAACGTGCGAGCGAAAGTATTGTCGAAGTGAAGCGTCGTGACAATGGCGAAAGCGAAGAAGTTCACAGTGACGATTTACTGCAATACATTAACGACTTATATGAACAAATAAATTAATGAAACTTTAGAGTGGGTGACGAATAAACAATTGAGTTCACTCACTCTCTTCTATCTCGATAGCACTTATGTGGTGTTAAAAATGTAATCTTGAAAAATCTTGGTGGGACTCTCGAGATTTTTCCTTAAAAGGTTTAAAATAGGTGGAAGTAACTCGTGCTAAGAACGTATTAAGCAAATATCATTTTGCTGCCTCATACTTATAGATGGCCCTTTTATTTTTACAGAAGGTGGTTTTGTCATGCCTGTGACTAATCAAGAAAAATTTAAAATTTTGGCTGACCAACTTAAAATCGCAAATCAACTTGATCAAGATATTATTGAACAAAGCGAACTGACACGTGTCGATGTATCAACCAAAGCTCGGACGTGGGAGTTTCAAATCGCTTTACCTCGCTTTCTCTCCAATGAGGATTATCTTTTATTTACCAACGCTTTGAAAGAGGAGTTTAAAACCATTGCCGATGTGAATTGGAAATTTACGATTCATGATACTACGGGGCAAGATGAACATGTCTTAAAATACTTTCCAACATGTATTGACGAAACAGGACTTTCTCCACAAGTAAAACGCCAATTGAAACAGAAAAAACTCATCATGGCTGGAGATACAATTAAAGTTGTTTGTAACAACGATATTGAACGTAATCACTTTGATAAATCCTGCAATGGGAGCCTCGTACGTGCTTTCCAAAAATGTGGTTTCGATATTTCACGCGTTGTCTTCGAAACAGATGAAACCGATAACGATAATAACTTAGCGTCACTCGAAGCTTACATTCAAGAAGAAGACGAAAAAAGTGCACGAGAAGCGACTGAAAAGTTAGAGAAGATGAAAGCTGAAAAAGCGAAACAACAAGATAATAACGAAAGCACTGTTGAAAAATGTCAAATTGGTAAGCCAATTCCAGTTGAAAGCGTACGTCCAATTGAATCAATTGTTGAAGAAGAATTCAAAGTCGCAATTGAAGGTGTCATTTTCGACATTAACTTGAAAGAACTTAAAAGTGGACGACACATCGTTGAATTAAAAGTGACTGACTACACTGATTCACTCGTCCTCAAAATGTTCACGAGAAAGAACAAAGATGACCTCGCCCATTTTAAAGCGTTGAGTGAAGGAAAATGGGTACGTGCGCAAGGTCGTATTGAAGAAGACAGCTTCGTGCGCGATTTAGTTATGATGATGAACAATATCGAAGAAATTAAAAAAGCACCGAAACAAGACAAGGCAGAAGAAAAACGTGTTGAATTTCATCTGCACAGTTCAATGAGTCAAATGGACGGTATCCCACATATTGGTGCGTATGTCGAACAGGCAGCTAAATGGGGACACAAAGCGATCGCAGTCACTGACCATAATGTAGTACAAGCATTCCCAGATGCGCATAATGCAGCAGAGAAGAACGATATCAAGATGATCTATGGCATGGAAGGCATGCTTGTCGATGATGGCGTGCCTATCGCATATAAGCCCACAGATCGTGATTTGAAATCAGCCACATATGTTGTCTTTGACGTTGAGACAACAGGACTCTCCAACCAATACGATAAGATTATTGAGCTTGCGGCGGTTAAAGTGCATGACGGTGAAATCATAGACAAATTCGAACGTTTTAGTAATCCCCATGAGAAATTGTCAGATACGATCAAGAACTTGACCCACATCACAGATGATATGCTCGTTGATGCCCCTGAAATTGATGATGTGCTAACTGAATTCAAGGAATGGGTAGGCGACGCGATCTTTGTTGCGCATAATGCTTCGTTCGATATGGGATTCATCGATACAGGTTATGAGCGTGCCGGTCTAGGTGAATCGACAAACGGTGTGATCGATACCCTCGAACTTTCGCGTACAGTGAATACAGAGTATGGTAAGCACGGTTTGAACTTCTTAGCTAAGAAATATGGCGTTGAACTTACGCAACACCACAGAGCGATTTACGATACCGAAGCCACAGCTTACATTTTTATTAAAATGCTCAAACAGCTCGATGAATTAGATGTGAAAAACCATCAAGACATTAACCAATCGCTCTCTAATGAAGAAGCGTATAAACGTGCACGTCCGAGTCACGTGACACTCATCGTTCAGAACCAGGAAGGCTTGAAGAACCTGTTTAAGATCGTGAGTCAATCACTCGTTAAATACTATTACCGTACGCCACGTATACCACGTTCTATTCTCGACGAATATCGCGAAGGTATACTTGTCGGAAGTGCATGTGATGAAGGTGAAGTCTTCACAGCAGTAATGCAGAAGGACCAATCTCAAGTAGAACGTATTGCGAAGTATTATGATTTCATTGAGGTACAACCTCCTGCATTGTATCAAGATTTAATCGACCGCGAACTTGTGCGTGATACCGAAACACTGCATGAAATTTATGATCGTTTGATTCAAGCTGCTGATGCGAACCAAATTCCTGTGCTTGCTACGGGTAATGCACATTATTTATTTGAACATGACGCTGTAGCGCGTAAAATACTTATCGCATCACAACCTGGTAATCCTTTAAACCGTACGACTTTACCAGAAGCACACTTTAGAACGACAGACGAAATGCTCGATGCATTCCATTTCCTAGGTGAAGAGAAAGCACACGAGATTGTAGTAACTAACACAAATGAGATGGCAGATCGTATTGAACGTGTCGTACCTATTAAAGATAAACTCTATACACCGAATATGGATGGTGCTAATGAAGAAATTCGAGAATTGAGTTATTCCAACGCACGTAAATTATATGGAGAAGATTTACCACAAATCGTAATCGATCGTTTAGAAAAAGAACTTGAAAGTATTATAGGTAATGGTTTCTCTGTTATTTATCTCATTTCTCAACGTCTTGTAAAGAAATCATTGGACGATGGATATCTCGTAGGTTCTCGTGGTTCCGTAGGTTCAAGTTTCGTGGCGACGATGACTGAAATCACTGAGGTCAATCCTTTACCACCTCACTACATTTGTCCAGAATGTCGTGAAAGTGAATTTTTTAATGACGGCTCTGTCGGTTCTGGTTTCGATTTACCGGATAAAAAATGTGACAAGTGCGGTTGCGACCTCATCAAAGAAGGACAAGATATTCCATTCGAAACATTCTTAGGTTTCAAAGGGGACAAAGTTCCCGATATCGACTTAAACTTTAGTGGGGAATATCAACCTGAAGCACACAATTATACGAAAGTCTTGTTCGGTGAAGATAAAGTATTCCGTGCAGGAACGATAGGTACAGTTGCTGAAAAAACAGCATTCGGTTTCGTCAAAGGTTATTTGAATGACCAAGGTATCCATAAACGTGGCGCTGAAATCGATCGTCTCGTGAAAGGTTGTACTGGCGTTAAGAGAACAACAGGTCAACACCCAGGTGGTATTATCGTTGTGCCAGATGATATGGATATTTACGATTTCACACCGGTTCAGTTCCCTGCAGACGATCAAAGTGCCGCTTGGATGACAACGCACTTCGACTTCCACTCTATACACGATAATGTCTTGAAACTCGATATTCTCGGACACGATGATCCTACGATGATTCGTATGTTGCAAGACTTGTCCGGTATTGATCCGAAGAAAGTACCAGTGGATGACAAAGAGACGATGGGTATTTTCAGCTCACCAGAACCTCTCGGCGTGACAGAAGAAGATATTCTATGTAAGACAGGAACCTTTGGTGTACCTGAATTTGGGACAGGCTTCGTTCGCCAAATGTTAGAGGATACGAAACCTGACTCCTTCTCAGAGCTGGTACGTATTTCAGGACTTTCACACGGTACCGATGTGTGGTTAGGTAACGCGCAAGATTTAATCCGCTCTGGTACATGTGATTTATCCAGCGTTATTTGTTGTCGTGACGATATCATGGTTTACTTGATGTACAACGGCATGGAACCACCACTTGCCTTTAAGACGATGGAGTTCGTTCGTAAAGGTCGTGGCTTAACAGACGACATGGTAGATGCCATGGTTGAGAACGATATCCCAGATTGGTACATGGATTCTTGTCGTAAGATTAAATACATGTTCCCTAAAGCCCATGCGGCTGCATACGTTTTGATGGCTGTGCGTATTGCTTATTTCAAAGTACATTATCCTCTATACTATTACGCGAGCTATTTCACAGTACGTGCCTCAGACTTTGATCTCTTCACGATGATTAAAGATAAAGATGGTATTCGTACAACTGTGAAAGATATGTATTCTCGTTATATGGATTTAGGTAAAAAGGAAAAAGATACGCTCACGGTACTCGAAATCGTTAATGAAATGGCGCAGCGTGGTTATCGCATTCAACCGATTAGTTTAGAGAAGAGTCAAGCTTTCGAATTTATCATTGAAGACGATACACTTATCCCACCATTTGTCGCTGTACCTGGACTAGGAGAGAACGTTGCACGACGTATTGTTGAAGCACGTGACGAAGGTCCATTTTTATCTAAAGAAGAGTTGAATAAAAAAGCCGGCGTTTCACAAAAAGTTATCGACTATTTAGATGAACTCGGCTCTTTATCTGGACTTCCAGACAAAGCGCAACTCTCTATTTTCGATATGTAGAAGTTTCAAGCGTCACCCTATGAATACTTCTAAATTTGTAAGGCTCATAGGGTTGTGATATAATAAAGATGCTTAAAAGATTAGACTCAGGAACAAAGAGTGGGCACTCCCCGCTCTTTTCTATTTGTCAAAAAGGAGGCTCGCATGAGTAAGATAGCAGAGAAAGTAGAACCGCTAATTCAGCCAGTCCTTGAAGAACTCAATTTCGAATTAGTAGATATCGAATTTACTAAAGAAGGAAAGGATCATTTCCTAAGAGTGTCTATTGATAAACCAGGTGGCGTCGACTTAAATGATTGTACTGTAGCATCTGAGAAAATCAGTGAAGTGATGGACGAAGAAGATCCAATTGCACAAGCATATTACTTAGATGTGTCTTCGCCTGGTGCAGAAAGACCAATTAAGAAAGAACAAGATTTCCAGAATGCTGTAAATCAACCTATTTACGTCTCACTCTACGCTCCAATTGAAGGAGAGAAAGAATGGTTGGGCATTTTAGAAGCAGTAGAAAAAGATACAATTACTATGCAAGTTAAGGAAAAATCTAAGAAAAGATCTATTGAAATTCCAAGAGATAAGATTGCTAAAGCACGTCATGCAGTAATGCTATAACGAGAATAGGAGGGACAGTCGTGTCAAGTAACGAATTACTATTAGCAACAGAATATTTAGAGAAGGAAAAGAAGATTCCAAGAGAAGTATTAATCGATGCGATTGAAGCCGCATTAATTACGGCTTACAAGAAGAATTACGATAGTGCGCGTAATGTACGCGTTGAATTAAATATGGACGAAGGGACTTTTAAAGTCATCGCTCGTAAAAATGTCGTTGAAGAAGTTAACGATCATCGAGATGAAGTGGAGTTAAGCACAGCACTAGTGAAGAACCCTGCGTATGAGGTCGGAGATATTTATGAAGAAGATGTGACACCACAAGACTTTGGACGTGTTGGCGCACAAGCAGCGAAACAAGCTGTAATGCAACGTTTACGCGATGCAGAAAGAGAAATTCTTTACGATGAATTTATCGACAAAGAAGATGATATTATGACAGGTTTAATCGACCGTGTCGATCATCGCTATGTCTACGTAAACCTTGGACGTACTGAAGCAGTATTATCTGAAGCAGAACGCAGTCCAAATGAAAAATATATTCCAAATGAACGTATTAAAGTGTATGTCAACAAAGTAGAACAGACGACGAAAGGACCTCAAATTTACGTATCTCGTAGTCATCCTGGTCTACTTAAACGCTTATTCGAACAAGAAGTACCAGAAATCTTTGATGGTACAGTTATTGTGAAATCAGTTGCGCGTGAAGCAGGTGACCGTTCTAAGATCAGCGTTTATTCAGATAATCCAGATATCGATGCAGTTGGTTCTTGCGTAGGTTCTAAAGGCGCTCGTGTAGAAGCGGTAGTTGACGAACTTGGCGGAGAGAAAATTGATATCGTTCAATGGGATGAAGATCCTAAAGTCTTTGTGAAAAATGCTTTGAGTCCTTCCCAAGTGCTCGAAGTGATTGTAGACGAGGAAGAACAAGCGACAATTGTGGTCGTGCCAGATTATCAATTGTCATTAGCGATTGGTAAACGTGGTCAGAACGCACGTTTAGCAGCTAAATTGACAGGTTGGAAGATTGATATCAAATCTGAATCTGATGCGCGTGAAGAAGGTATATATCCTGTACCTGAAGAGGATGTAGAAGAGTCAGATGATGTCTTACTTGAAGATCCTGAACCGTTAACTGAAGAAGATGCACCTATTGAAGAAGTGATTGAAGAAGGTCCGGTTGAAGAGGACGAAGCTATTGACGAAGATTCAACAGGTGAAGCGTTAATGGCTGAGGAAGATGAAGTTGAACATGACTCAACTCAAACAGATGACGAAGAATCATCAAGCACAGAACAATAAATTGGAGTGAACGGGAATGACGAAGAAGAAAAAGATTCCAATGCGTAAATGTGTGATAACCAATGAAATGAAACCTAAGAAAGACATGATTCGCGTAGTCAGAAATAAAGAAGGAGAAATCTTCGCGGATGCGACAGGTAAGAAGCAAGGGCGTGGCGCTTATGTTTCTAAAGATGTGCAACTAATAGAAGACGCACAGAAACAAGGTGTGCTTGAAGGCTTTTTCAAAACAGATAGTGAAACACTCGACCCTGTCTACAAAGAAATTATCCGTCTCATTTACCGTGAAGACATACCAACATGATGAATGAACCTATACAACAGTTTCTCGGTTTAGCTATGCGAGCAGGACAGGTCAAGACTGGGGAATCAGTCATATTAAACGATTTAAAGAAGAACAAGATCAAGCTCGTCATCGTCGCAACAGATGCTTCAGCGAATACAACGAAGGTCATGCGTAATAAGTGCGACAGTTACCATATACCATTACGTATATTTGGAACTAGAGCTGAACTAGGTCAAGCTTTAGGAAAAGCAGAAAGAGTAAATGTGGGAATAACTGATAAAGGCTTTGCGTCAAAGTTATTGTCAATGATCGATGAATAACGTAAGGAGTGATTATATGAGTAAAAAAAGAATTTACGAGTATGCGAAAGAACAAAATATTAAGAGTAAAGACGTGATCGACGAATTAAAGAAAATGAATGTAGAGGTTTCTAACCACATGCAAGCGCTTGAAGATGATCAAATCCAAGCGTTGAACAAAGTGTATAATCAACAATCCGGTAATAAAAAATCTGCTCACAATAATCACGCCCAAAAGAATAATCAAGGCAACAAACAATCAAAAGGACAAAATAATAAAGGTCAACAACGTCAAAATAAACAATCTAACCAAGATAAATCTAAAAACAATAACGGTCAACAACGCCGTAACAATAATAAAGGTAAGCAAGACCAACAACAAGGTAAACACAATAACAATAAAGGCAAACAACAAGACCGCAATAACAAAAACAATAAAAACAATAAAAACAATAATAAGAACTTCAAAAATAACAAAAACAACAAGAACCAAAAGAACAACAAAAATAATAAAAACAAACAACAACAATCTCAAAAACAACCAGAACAACCGAAAAAAGAAAAGCCTTCACATATCACTTACGAAGAAGGCATTACAGTTGGCGAATTAGCATCTAAACTAAACGTTGAGTCATCAGAAATCGTTAAAAAATTATTCTTACTTGGTATCATGGCGAACATCAACCAAGCGCTCGATGACGAAACAGTAGAGTTAATTGCGGAAGATTATGAAGTAGAAGTGGAAAAAGAAGAAGTGATCGACGAACAAGATCTATCTATCTACTTCGATGACGAATCAGAAGACCCAGATGCTTCAGAACGTCCAGCAGTTGTAACAATCATGGGTCACGTCGACCATGGTAAGACAACATTACTTGACTCTATCCGTCATACGAAAGTAACTGCAGGTGAAGCAGGCGGTATCACACAACACATTGGTGCGTACCAAATTCAAAATAACGGTAAAGACATCACTTTCTTAGATACACCTGGACACGCAGCATTTACAACTATGCGTGCACGTGGTGCTCAAGTTACTGACATTACTATTCTCGTTGTAGCAGCAGATGATGGTGTGATGCCACAAACAATCGAAGCGATCAATCACGCGAAAGAAGCAGATGTTCCAACAATTGTGGCAGTAAACAAGATTGATAAACCGACAGCTAACCCAGACCGTGTGATGCAAGAGTTAACTGAATATGGTCTTATCCCAGAAGACTGGGGCGGCGACACTATCTTCGTACCACTTTCAGCACTTAGCGGTGATGGTATCGAAGACTTACTTGAAATGATCGGTCTTGTCGCAGAAGTTTCTGAGTTGAAAGCGAATGCCGATAAACAAGCTGTAGGTACAGTGATTGAAGCTGAACTTGATAAATCACGTGGTCCTTCTGCTTCACTTTTAGTACAAAATGGTACACTCCATGTCGGAGATTCACTTGTAGTCGGCAATACGTACGGCCGTATTCGTGCAATGGTCAACGACTTAGGTCAACGCATCAAAGAAGCAGGTCCATCAACACCGGTTGAAATCACAGGTATTAACGATGTGCCTCAAGCTGGCGACCGTTTCGTAGTCTTTAAAGATGAAAAACAAGCACGTCGTATCGGTGAAGCACGTCGTGAAGAAAGTGTCATCCAACATCGCCAAGAAAGTAAGAATGTCTCATTAGATAACTTATTCGAACAAATGAAACAAGGTGAGATGAAAGACCTTAACGTGATTATTAAAGGTGACGTTCAAGGTTCAGTTGAAGCGCTTGCTGCTTCACTTATGAAGATTGATGTTGAAGGTGTTAACGTCCGCATCATTCACACAGCTGTAGGTGCGATCAATGAATCAGACGTAACACTCGCGAATGCTTCAAATGGTATCATCATCGGCTTTAACGTGCGTCCAGATGCGGGTGCGAAACGTGCTGCTGAAGCTGAGAATGTAGATATGCGTTTACACCGTGTCATCTATAACGTTATTGAAGAAATTGAATCAGCGATGAAAGGTCTACTTGATCCTGAATATGAAGAAAAAGTTATTGGTCAAGCAGAAGTTCGTCAAACATTCAAAGTTTCTAAAGTTGGAACAATCGCAGGTAGTTACGTAACTGACGGTGTAATTAAACGTCATGCAGGTGTACGTGTGATTCGTGACAATGTCGTTCAATTCGAAGGTGAATTAGATACGTTGAAACGTTATAAAGATGATGCGAAAGAAGTCGCTCAAGGTTACGAATGTGGTATCACAATTAAAAACTATAACGATATTAAAGAAGGCGACATCATCGAAGCATACGAAATGGTAGAAGTTGAGCGCTAAGTTCAATTGAAATACTAGGGAGTAGGTTGACGAGTGGATTGAGAGGCTCGTCCCTCTCCCGTATCGTATTTGACGAGAGAAATTCAATTCGCTTATAATTTGATTAAATCAATCATTTGGTTATGCAAACGAGGTGATAAAGAATGAATTTACGCGCAGAACGTGTAGGCGAACAAATGAAACAAGAGATTATGGATATCGTCAATAATAAAGTGAAAGATCCTCGTATTGGTTTTCTAACGATTACAGATGTTCACCTGACAAACGATTTGTCACAAGCGAAAGTATATTTGACGGTCTTAGGAAGTAAGAAAGAAGTCGAGAATACGTTTAAAGGGTTAGAGAAAGCGACTGGCTTTATTAAATCTGAATTAGGTTCAAGAATGCGTTTACGCACTATTCCTGAACTTGAATTTGAGTATGATGAATCTATTGAATACGGTAATAAGATTGAACGCTTAATCCAAGATTTACACAATAAAGAGTAAAGTACAAACCAACTGGAACAGGAGCACGACGTAGTCTTGTTCCAGTTTTTTATGTAACTAAGAGTTGAAGGAGATGAGCAGAGTGTATCAAGGCATCTTACCTGTCAATAAACCCCGTGGACTGACAAGTCACGATGTTGTTTTTAAATTAAGAAAGATATTAAAGATGAAAAAAATTGGTCATACAGGGACGTTGGACCCAGAAGTTGATGGTGTGTTGCCGATTTGTTTAGGTAGTGCAACAAAAGTAAGTGATTATATTATGGAAATGGGTAAAACTTACGTCGCTACGGTAACTTTGGGCTATTCAACGACCACTGAGGATCAAACAGGCGACGTCCTTGAACGTGAACATATTAAGAAAGGCGAGTTAACAGCCGATGAAGTGGACGCCACCCTACAACAATTTCAAGGATTAATCACTCAAATTCCGCCCATGTATTCATCTGTGAAAGTCAAAGGACATAAGCTTTACGAATACGCTCGAGAAGGTTTGACTGTTGAACGACCTTCACGTCAAGTGCGCATTGACCGGATAGAACGCACATCAGATCTTCGTTTTAATGAGGGTGTCTGTGAATTTGATATCACGGTTACTTGTGGTAAGGGTACATACATACGCACGTTAGCAACAGATATAGGGCGAGCTATGCAACTTCCTGCCCATATGTCTCGACTGACGCGAGAAATGAGTGGCGGATTCAAGTTGGAAGAAGCATTATCTCTAGATGAAATTCAAACTCAAGTTGAGCAAGACTCATTACAATCTTCCTTATATCCGATAGAATATGGATTGAAAGGTTTGCCGCAAATTCAAATTCAAGATGAACAGCTTAAACAACGCATCTTAAATGGACAGAAGCTCAATAAGCAGCAGTTGAACTTTCCAAATGACAGTCTTGCAGTGATGATGGATGCTTCCACAGACCGCGCACTGGCGATTTATATGCCTCATCCTGATTTACCGGCTGAAATTAAACCGAAGAAAGTATTTAATTAAAGGAGTATCATTATGAAGGTTATCGAAGTTACACATCCGATTAGAGAAGATCAGTTTATTCAAGAAGACGTAGCGATGGCATTCGGTTTCTTCGATGGAATGCATCGTGGCCATGACCAAGTCTTTCAAGCATTAGACGAGAGAGCGCGTGCTGGACAGTTGAAGAAAGCAGTCATGACCTTCGACCCTCATCCGTCTGTTGTACTTAATCCTGAGCGTAAGCGCACAGACTATTTAACTCCAATTAGTGATAAAATTGATATACTTCAACGCTATGATATTGATTACTGCATCGTGATTAATTTTTCATCTAAGTTTGCAAGTGTAAGCGCTGAAACTTTCATTCAAGATTATATTATTAAAAATCATGTGAAAGAAGTCGTTGCCGGATTTGATTTCACTTTCGGTAAATACGGCAAAGGCAACATGATGATTCTACAAGAAATGGAAGATTTTAATACAACGATTGTTGGTAAACAAGAAATGGACTCAGAGAAAATTTCTACAACTGCGATTCGTCAGGCGTTGAAAGATGGCGATTTACAAAAAGCAAATGAACAACTCGGTTACCGCTATCGCATTAAAGGTACGGTCGTTCAAGGTGAGAAACGTGGTCGTACGATTGGATTCCCGACTGCAAATGTGCAACCAAGTGATGACTATGTCTTTCCTAAGAAAGGTGTCTATGCGGTGAGCATGCTTTTAGGTTCAAGCAATAAATTATACCGCGGTGTAGCGAATGTCGGCGTGAAACCGACTTTCCATGATCCATCACAAGCACAAGTAGTCATCGAAGTGAACTTGTTTGATTTTAATGAAAATATTTATGGCGAACGTGTAGAAGTGTATTGGCACCATTTCTTACGACCTGAAATTAAATTTGATGGTATCGATCCATTAGTTGAGCAAATGAACAAAGACACCGAACAAGCGAAATATTTACTGTCGGTTGATTTTAATGATGATGTATCATATAATATTTAAGTGACTTTTAATCGTGAATTAAGAGGCGAATCAAGCACCTTATTCTTGGCAGATTGATACTCCGACATCTTGCTCAGATTAAGGCGCATAACATAATATTGATAGGAGGAAATTGATTATGGCAATTTCACAAGAACGCAAGAACGAAATTATTCAAGAATACCGTACACACGATAAAGACACTGGTTCTCCAGAAGTTCAAGTAGCGGTATTAACTGCAGAAATCACTGCACTTAACGAACATTTACGCGAACACCACAAAGACCACCATTCACGTCGTGGTTTATTAAAAATGGTAGGTCGTCGTAGACATTTATTAAACTACTTACGTAGAAAAGACATCCAACGTTACCGTAACTTAATTAAATCATTAGGTATCCGTCGTTAATCGATGCCTGCTAGGGGGTGAGACACAGTAGTCACCCCCTTTCTTATTATGTAAATGACAATGTGATATGAGAAATGCGATGAGAGGTCCTTCAATAGTTGCGGTATCTACAATATTTTTTAAAAGACCTAATATTACATCGTCTTAGCCATAATCATGAACTGAACAAGTAAACGAACTAAACTTAAATTGCGATATAAAAATAGTTATAGAAATGATATGATAGTATTAATAGATTTTGGAGAGGAGATTCATCATGTCTCAAGAGAAGAAAGTTTTTAAGACCGAATGGGCTAACCGTTCGTTAACGATAGAGACGGGCCAACTTGCTAAGCAAGCAAATGGTGCGGTGCTCGTGCGCTATGGTGAGACAGTCGTACTTTCAACAGCTGTCGCATCTAAAGAACCACGTGACACTGACTTTTTCCCACTTATGGTTAACTTTGAAGAGAAAATGTATGCAGCAGGTAAGATTCCAGGTGGTTTCAAAAAACGTGAAGGACGTCCTAGTGACGAAGCAACTTTAACTGCACGTTTAATCGACAGACCGATTCGTCCACTATTCCCGAAAGGCTATCGTCATGATGTCCAAATCATGAACACAGTATTAAGTGCGGATCCTGATTGTTCACCTGAAATGGCAGCTATGATTGGTTCTTCAATGGCACTTAGCGTGTCAGATATTCCGTTCCAAGGACCTATCGCTGGGGTGAACGTAGGTTACGTTGATGGAGAATATGTCATTAACCCAACTGTTGAGCAGAAAGAACAATCCCGCTTAGATTTAGAAGTAGCTGGACATAAAGACGCTGTAAATATGGTTGAAGCAGGAGCAAGCGAGATTACTGAAGAGGAAATGTTAGAAGCAATCTTCTTCGGTCACGAAGAAATCAAGCGTCTCGTTCAATTCCAAGAGGATATTATCGAACATCTGCAACCTGAAAAGCAAGAGTTTGTACCGCCAGAAGAAGATGAAGCATTAATCACTAAAGTGACAGAACTTACACATTCTAAAGGCTTGAAAGAAGCGGTACTCACATTTGATAAAAAACAACGCGATGAAAATATCGAAGCGTTAAAAGCAGAAGTATTAGCTGAATTTGAAGATGAAGAAGATCCTGAAAACGAAGCGTTACTCGATGAGGTTTCAAGTATCTTTGGTGATTTAGTGAAAGCAGAAGTTCGTCGCTTAATCACAGAAGAGAAGATTCGTCCAGATGGTCGTCAAACAGATGAAATTCGTCCGCTTGAATCAGAAGCAGGTATCTTACCGCGTGCGCACGGTTCAGGCTTATTTACGAGAGGTCAGACCCAAGCGCTTTCAGTACTTACCCTTGGCGCTTTAAGTGAATTCCAATTGATTGATGGTTTAGGTGAAGAAGAAGAGAAACGTTTTATGCACCATTACAACTTCCCTAACTTCTCAGTAGGTGAAACAGGCCCAGTCCGTTCACCAGGACGTCGTGAAATCGGTCATGGTGCTTTAGGTGAACGTGCGTTAAGATATATTATTCCAGATACGAAAGACTTCCCTTATACAGTTCGTATCGTGAGTGAAGTGCTTGAATCTAATGGTTCATCTTCTCAAGCTTCAATTTGTGGTTCGACACTCGCGTTGATGGACGCTGGGGTACCTATTAAAGCACCTGTGGCAGGTATTGCGATGGGTCTCGTAACAAATGACGAAGACTATACGATCTTAACTGATATTCAGGGTATGGAAGATGCCTTAGGTGATATGGACTTCAAAGTAGCCGGTACATCTAAAGGTATTACAGCTATTCAGATGGATATTAAAATTGATGGTTTAACGAAAGAAATTATTCAAGAAGCTTTAGAACAAGCTCGTGAAGGACGTCTAGCGATTCTTGATCACATGCTTGAAACGATTGATGCACCACGTCCAGAACTTAGTGCATATGCACCGAAAGTTGAAACAATGACGATTAAACCTGAAAAAATCAGAGATGTCATTGGACCAGGTGGTAAGAAAATCAATGAAATAATCGATGAAACAGGCGTTAAATTGGATATCGAACAAGATGGTACGATCTTCATCGGTGCTATCGACCAAAACGCGATTACAAGAGCACGTGAAATCATTGAAGAATTAACTAGAGAAGCTGAAGTAGGTCAAATTTATGACGCGAAAGTTAAACGTATTGAGAAATATGGTGCTTTCGTTGAACTCTTCCATGGTAAAGATGCGCTAGTTCATATTTCACAAATTGCAAATGAACGTATCAATAAAGTCGAAGATGTGTTGAGCATCGGTGACACGTTCAAAGTTAAAGTAACTGAAATTGATAAACAAGGTCGTGTGAATGCTTCACACCGTGTACTATTAAATAACAAATAGTTGAGATTGCGACGGATAAGTGATTCTTGCTGAATGCATGAGATAAACAATCTAGGTGCGTTGTCAGTATTAAGCCTATTCGTTAAGTCGCAATAAACTTTAAATAATGCTGTACAGTATATGTGCACCTCCTAAGTTAGAACGAATTCTAGCTTGGTGGGGTGCACTTCTCTCATGGATAACACTAAGCGAAACGAATATATTTCGCAAAAGCCTCAGGTAGCCAGTTATTTTAATATCACTTTCCAATGTACGATTAATTTAAAATTAAAGTGAAACGCATGAGTAAGCATTATCACCGTTGCTTTTATAGTGTACATAATTATTAATTTAACCTATAATATAATATGAGTTTATATGGTCGGGGATTCTAAATAGGAGGTA
>NZ_PPRN01000022.1 GCF_002902685.1 Staphylococcus pettenkoferi
TTATATTTGTTCTTATAGTATTAACTTTATTATATATTATAATCTTCACATTACACGATGAATTAGATGTAATGGTATTACTTTTATTAACTACAGTTACGTTTGCAAATGTTTTTACTGCAATTCTTTTGATATTAAAATTCATATTTAGTCCTACTAAGGAATTGATCAAACGAAAATGATTGTTCTTTTGCATTTATTAATGATAATACTTTTGAACTTATTACTTTATGTTACACCAGGGCAGGTACTTCGGTATCTGCCTATTTTTTATGTTTAATATTATGAAAAAATCTGATTTATCGAGAATTAATAGTTGGATACTTACCGATATGGTAGTATAATAGTATATGTAAGGTAGTTAATTACCTTACTAACACTCTTGAAAAGGGGGTGTTAGTGTGGATGATCAAACAAAAATGCTGATAGCTATCTCTATCTATAAGCTACCAGCATTTGTAGAACAACTTAGAATGATAATCTTCGGTGTACTAGACCGAAGAGACAACCAAGATAAGTAATCATCTACTATATGCCCCGATTAAATTCGGGGTACCCTTTTCGATTATCATTATAATACATATACTAATTTTATCAAGTGATTAAAAGTATAAGTCATCAAAAGGGACGTGAGTTCATGAGAGAGAGTATTGAAAAATTATTGAATAGTGATGTTAGTGGTTACCGTATTTATAAAGAAACAGGTATTTCTCAAAGTCGCATATCTGATTTGAGAAACGGTCGCCGTAAATTAGATAATTTAACATTTGCTAATGCAGAGAAACTCTATAACATGGCTAAAAAAAGACAGATACAGAAGTTCATAACGGACAATAAACGGACAATCTAAAAGCGCCAACACTATTGTTGGCGCAATTTCATTCTCCCTCACTCTGCTTCTTTTTTTATGCTTTCTTAAAACAGGGACTAGGTCCCTAAAAAGTCCCTAAAAATTTGTTTTATATGGTTTGTAATTGACATGCAAACTAAAAAGAACCCCGTAATGACGGGATTCTTAATCTTGAAAAGTATTCAATTTAAGCCAATAAGTCTCCTCGAAGGGAATCGAACCCCTATCTTAAGAACCGGAATCTTACGTGTTATCCATTACACTACGAGGAGTTAGTTAAATTTGCGACACTCTTAGTTTACAAATGTTGAGAGAATAGGTCAATATAATAATAGTAACTTAAATCATGCAGGTGTATTACTTTTGACCATGTTTGACTTTTAGGTTAAAATGATTACAGTATTTAGAATCAAGGAGGCAATTACGAATGAATTTAATTCCTACAGTTATAGAAACAACAAACCGTGGCGAACGTGCGTATGACATTTATTCACGTCTTTTAAAAGACCGTATCATCATGTTAGGTTCAGCGATTGACGATAACGTAGCAAACTCAATCGTTTCACAATTATTATTCTTACAAGCACAAGATGCGGATAAAGATATCTACTTATATATCAACTCACCAGGTGGAAGCGTGTCAGCTGGTTTCGCAATTTATGACACAATTCAACATATCAAACCAGATGTTCAAACTATCTGTGTAGGTATGGCAGCTTCAATGGGCTCATTCTTACTTGCAGCAGGTGCGAAAGGTAAACGTTACGCATTACCAAACGCTGAAGTAATGATTCACCAACCACTTGGCGGTGCGCAAGGTCAAGCGACTGAAATCGAAATCGCTGCTAACCATATCTTGAAGACACGTGCTAAATTAAACAAAATCTTAGCAGAACGTACAGGTCAATCTATTGATCAAATCGAAAAAGATACAGATCGTGACAACTTCTTATCTGCAGATGAAGCGAAAGACTATGGCTTAATCGATGAAGTTATGCAACCAGAAGAATAGTAATGCATAAATAAAGTGCCGACTCTCGGGTCGGCACTATTTTTTAGCTTTATTCTGCTGTCTCTCTTCATTTAATTTCTTTCTTATAGCGATAGCATATACGACGAGCATGCCAGTAATTAGAATTCCACTAGCTCCTGCTAATATTTTAGCTACTATAGATTCTTTGAATAAAAGTACGTGAATAACTTGGTAGTAGAAGCAAATCCACACGGGTGTTAACGCTAAAGTAATAGCCACTAGATTTCGTGGTGACTGAGGTTGATGATTTGGATATTTGTTCATAGTTCTACCTCCATCTCTCTACATCTACTATGCTACAGAAAGTATTGATAAGAATAAAGGTAATATAAGTGATTATTCTAATCCTTGCGATTTAGCCCAATTGTTTTACTTTTAGCTTACTGTTCTTCATACGGTGATTCTGATTGAGTTTGGTTATTGTCGTTTTCTGTCCCAGGCATAGGGAACATTGCGTCGCCGTTTGGAATACCTGTGAGACCATGTTTTTTCGCATAAGCTTTATATTCTTCCATCGCACGTTGTTGGTCTGCTTCAGTCCATTTTTGTCCGTCAGGTTGTTGCTGTTGTTGTGCTTGATTTTGTTGATTAGCTTGTTGTTGCTGTTGAGTTTGGTTTTCTTGGTTAGTTTGTTGCTGATTTTGTGCTGCTTGTTGATTCTGATTAGCTTGTTGAGCTTGCTCATTTTGCTCTGTTTGTTGATCTTGATTTTGTTGTTGTTCAGCTTGTGCGTTGTCTTGTTGTTTTGGTTCCTGATTATAGTCTTTGTCGCCTTGATTGCTATCTTTTGACTGAGCCTTGTCGTCTGTTTTCTTTTTCTGTTTTTCTTTAGTTTTGCTATCTTTCTTATCGTTTTTCTTAGAATGTTCTTCTTTATTATTTTCAGACTTGTCGTCATTTTTACTATCTTGGAATGAGCCACATGCTGTAAGTATGATTAAACTTCCTAATACAAGTGTCATCAATTTCTTCATCAGTAACTCTCCTTTTAAATACATTCTTTTATTAACATCTTATCAGCCCTTTTAGATAAAATGTAAGAAGAAATTGAGTATAAAGGTTAATAGAATTGAAATGATGATTGAGAATAAACATCCACTCATGCACCCTGTGCCACCGCAACCGCCGTAGCGTTGAACGTAAATACGACGTCCACCATCCATATCGTCACTGTAATAGGGGTCACGTGCGTCTCGGTCGTGTTGATTTCTGAAATATTCATCGTCTTTATAGCGACGATCTCCCGGTTCAATCACTTCCTGATCCTGATAGTGTTTATTATCGTTAGCCATATGCTCACTTCCTTCTCATTTATTAGTTTACTTCATTACTAACCTTTTTTTGGCATTAGAAACCCTATTTTGTGTGTAAAATATGATTATTTATAACCTTTTGGGGTATTTAAAAGATAGAAGAAATTTTAACGCAATCAAGATAATTCTTTTCCTTGCATTTTCTAAATGTCAGGAGTAGTATACTAACTGTAAAGATAATATTTTTTTGTCCCACGAGGGACGTAATAAGTCAACCTAGGGTTAAACTTTGACCTACGTCGAATGATTGGAGGAGGATAATAGTGCAAGATTTGATTAAAGTGCAACAAAGACTCGTTCCTGAACTTGTTGATAAGATGTACCGACGATTCTCAATTCTCACTACTATTGCTCATAAACAACCAGTTGGAAGACGTAGCTTGAGTGAATCCATGGGGATAACAGAACGTGTCTTACGTTCAGAAACTAACGCCTTAAAGCAGCAAGAGCTGATTAAAGTCAAGCCGACGGGCATGGAGATTACGACGAAAGGTGAAGAAACGGTTCGCCAATTGAGTAATTACTTCAATGCCTACTCGGATAATCACCAGCTCGCCCAACTCATCAAAGAACAGTACGATATACAAGACGTCTTTGTAATTCCGGGTAATTCGGATAAAGAACAATCCGTGAAGATTGAGATGTCTAAACAAGCTGGTGAGATGGTTGAATCGATTCTATACGACGGTGCAGTCGTTTCCGTTACAGGTGGTTCAACGATGGCTTATGTCAGTAATGCCATGCACGAACAAGATTACAAAGTCTTCTTCGTGCCAGCTCGAGGTGGTTTAGGAGAGAATGTAGGCTATCAAGCCAATACCATCGCAGCAAGTATGGCGCAACAAATGAAAGGGGGCTACACAACATTGTACGTCCCGGATAACGTTAGCGAGTCAACATATCACTTGCTGATGGAAGAGCCTTCAGTTATCCAAACGTTAGACAAGATCAAGGAATCAGACATTACGATACACGGCATTGGTGATGCGCTGAAGATGGCCGAACGACGCCAATCATCTCAAGATGTAGTGAATAAACTTCAACATCACAATGCTGTAGGCGAAGCATTTGGGTATTACTTCGATGAACATGGAGAAGTCGTTCATCGCGTGAAGACAATTGGATTACAGTTGGAAGACTTGAAATCCAAATCGCATATCTACGCTGTAGCAGGCGGCGAATCGAAAGGTGAAGCGATTAAAGCTTATCTTGAAATCGCGCCGAAGAACACAGTGTTAATTACAGACGAAAGTGCAGCCCAAATGATTACACGCTCATGATTAAGGTTACAACAAAGTGACATTCACTTTTTTGAAAATATCATTTTAAAGGAGGCCATTATTTATGGCAGTTAAAGTAGCAATCAATGGTTTTGGAAGAATCGGACGTTTAGCATTTAGAAGAATTCAAGATGTAGAAGGCATCGATGTTGTTGCAGTTAACGATTTAACTGACGACGAAATGCTTGCTCATCTTCTAAAATACGACACTATGCAAGGTCGTTTCACAAGCGAAGTTGAAGTAATTGATGGTGGTTTCCGCGTAAATGGTAAAGAAGTGAAATCATTATCTGAAGCTGATCCAAGCAAATTACCTTGGAAAGACTTAGACATCGACGTTGTACTTGAATGTACAGGTTTATTCACTGAAAAAGAAAAAGCACACGCTCACATCGACGCAGGTGCTAAAAAAGTATTAATTTCTGCTCCTGGTAAAGGTGACATGAAAACAATCGTTTATAACACAAACCATGATATCTTAGATGGTTCTGAAGAAATCGTTTCAGGTGCTTCATGTACTACAAACTCATTAGCACCAGTTGCGAAAGTGTTTAACGACGAATTCGGTTTAGTAGAAGGTTTCATGACTACTATCCACGCATACACTGGTGACCAAAATACTCAAGACTCACCACACAAAAAAGGTGACAAACGCCGTGCTCGTGCAGCAGCTCAAAACATCATCCCTAACTCAACAGGTGCTGCGAAAGCAATCGGTTTAGTTATTCCTGAAATCGACGGTAAATTAGACGGTGGTGCGCAACGTGTACCAGTAGCTACAGGTTCATTAACTGAACTTACTGTCGTATTAGACAAAGATGTAACTATCGAAGACGTTAACCAAGCAATGAAGAATGCTTCAACTGAATCATTCGGTTACACTGAAGACGAAATCGTTTCTTCTGACGTAGTAGGTATGACTTACGGTTCATTATTCGATGCAACTCAAACTCGTGTAATGACAGTAGGTGACCGTCAATTAGTTAAAGTTGCAGCTTGGTACGACAACGAAATGTCTTACACTGCACAATTAGTACGTACTTTAGAACACTTAGCAAGCCAAAGTAAATAATTGCTAGAATACCAACAATAGGCCGTGCCTTTGTGCTATCATAGAATTGCAATAGGCTTAGGAGTAAGCGGGGAGCACAAGCGCTTCTCCGCTTATTTTTACTTTATGTTCCATTAAGAGGAGGAAGTTCATATGGCAAAGAAAATTGTTTCTGACTTAGATTTGAAAGGCAAAACTGTACTTGTGCGTGCTGATTTCAACGTACCTATGAAAGACGGGGAAATTACGGATGATAACCGTATCGTTCAAGCGTTGCCAACAATCAAACATATCATCAAAGAAGGCGGTAAAGTCGTACTCTTCTCTCATTTAGGTAAAGTGAAAGAAGAAAGTGACAAAGAAAGTTTAACGCTTGCACCTATCGCTAAAGATTTATCTTCTAAACTCAATCAAGACGTCATTTTCGTACCTGAAACACGTGGCGAGAAACTTGAACAAGCTATCAAAGACCTTAACGAAGGCGATGTATTGCTCGTTCAAAATACACGTTTCGAAGATTTAGATGGCAAGAAAGAGTCTAAGAATGATCCAGAACTCGGTAAATACTGGGCTTCTTTAGGCGATATATTCGTTAATGACGCATTCGGTACAGCTCACCGTAAACATGCTTCCAACGTAGGTATCGCATCCAACTTAGAAACAGCTGCAGGTTTCCTTATGGACAAAGAAATCCAATACATTGGTGGGGTAGTTGAGAACCCTGACAAACCTGTAGTGGCTATTCTCGGTGGAGCTAAAGTGTCTGATAAGATCAATGTAATTACAAACCTTTTAAATATAGCTGAAAAGGTACTTATCGGCGGCGGTATGGCTTACACATTCTTGAAAGCACAAGGTAAAGAAATCGGTCAATCACTTCTTGAAGAAGATAAGATTGATTTCGCCAAAGAGTTACTCGACAAATCAGGTGACCAGATCGTGCTACCTGTAGATGTTAAAGCAGCTTCTGAATTCTCTAACGATGCAGATATTCAAGAAGTTTCTGTAGATGACATTCCAGCAGATAGAGAAGCACTTGATATCGGACCTAAGACAGTAGAGTTATTCAAACAACAACTGGAAGGTGCGCATACAGTAGTATGGAACGGACCTATGGGTGTATTCGAAATGAGCAACTTTGCTAGAGGTACGATTGGTGTTTGCGAAGCGATTGCTGAGTTGAAAGATGCGAACACAATTATCGGTGGCGGTGACTCAGCTGCAGCAGCTAGTTCTTTAGGCTATGGAGACAAATTCAGCCACATCTCAACAGGTGGCGGTGCATCATTAGAATACTTAGAGGGTAAAGATTTACCAGGTATTGATGCAATTAACGATAAATAAGATATTAATTTGAACTCATTTTACCAATAAGATAATGATTATATGGAGTGATAATAATGAGAAAACCAATCATAGCAGGTAACTGGAAGATGAATAAGACAGTTCAAGAAGCGAAAGATTTCGTTAATGAACTACCTACATTACCAGATACTGACCAAGTTGAATCTGTGATTTGTGCACCAACGATCCAACTCGACGCTTTAATCACTTTAGTTAAGGAAGGCAAAGCTGAAGGATTGAAGATCGGTGCGCAAAACGCATACTACGAAGATAGCGGTGCGTTCACAGGTGAAACATCTCCTGTCGCATTAGCAGACTTAGGTGTGCAATACGTTGTCATCGGTCACTCAGAACGCCGTGACATCTTCCATGAGACAGACGAAGAAGTGAACAAGAAAGCACACGCGGTATTCAACCACGGTATGACACCTATCATCTGTGTAGGTGAATCAGATGAACAACGCGAAAGTGGTAAAGCGAACGAAGTTGTAGGCAACCAAGTGAAGAAAGCAGTTGAAGGCTTATCTGACGACCAATTACGTGAGGTTGTTATCGCTTATGAACCTGTATGGGCGATTGGTACAGGTAAATCTTCAAATGCTGATGATGCGAACGAAATGTGTGCGCACGTACGTCAAACACTTGCGGACCTTTCTAGCAAAGATGTTGCTGAAGCAGTTCGTATTCAATACGGTGGTAGTGTTAAACCACATAACATTGAAGAATATATGGGTAAAAGTGACATCGACGGCGCTTTAGTTGGCGGTGCGTCACTTAAAGTAGACGACTTTATGAAATTGTTAGAAGGTGCAAAGTAATATGGCTAAGCAACCTACAGCTCTCATCATCTTAGATGGTTTCGCTAACCGTGAAAGTGAACACGGCAATGCAGTGAAACAAGCGCATAAACCTAACTTTGATCGATACTACAATCAATATCCAACGACTCAAATTGAAGCAAGTGGTCTAGATGTCGGCTTGCCTGAGGGTCAAATGGGTAACTCTGAGGTTGGCCATATGAATATTGGTGCCGGACGTATTGTTTATCAAAGTTTAACGCGTATCAATAAATCTATTGAAGATGGCGATTTCTACGACAATAAAGTGTTAAATGAAGCAGTCGACCACGTGAAGAAGAACGACTCAGCTTTACACGTGTTTGGTTTGCTATCTGATGGTGGTGTACACAGTCACTACAAGCACTTATTTGCGATTCTTAAATTAGCTCAGCAACAAGGTGTCGACAAAGTTTATGTTCACGCTTTCCTAGATGGTCGTGACGTAGATCAGAAATCAACCCTCACTTATATCGACGAGACAGAGCGTCAATTTAAAGAGATTGGCGTAGGTCAATTTGCTTCTGTTTCTGGTCGTTATTACGCGATGGACCGTGATAAACGTTGGGATCGTGAAGAGAAAGCGTACAATGCGATTCGCAACTTTGACGGACCAACGTATGCTTCTGCTAAAGAAGGTGTAGAAGCAAATTATGCGAATGATGTTACAGACGAATTCGTTGAGCCGTTTATCGTTGAAGGACAGAACAATGGTGTGAACGATGGCGATGCAGTCATCTTCTACAATTTCCGTCCCGACAGAGCAGCGCAACTATCTGAAATCTTCACTGACAAAGCTTTTGATGGCTTTAAAGTTGAACAAGTTAAAGATCTTTACTACGCGACTTTTACTAAGTACAACGACAATGTTGATGCTGAAATTGTGTTTGAAAAGGTTGATTTACACAACACAATCGGTGAAGTAGCTCAGAATAACGGTTTGAAGCAGTTACGTATTGCTGAAACTGAAAAATACCCTCATGTGACGTACTTCATGAGTGGTGGACGTAATGACGAATTCGAAGGTGAACGTCGTCGTCTCATCGATTCACCGAAAGTCGCAACGTACGATTTGAAACCAGAAATGAGTGCGTACGAAGTTAAAGATGCGTTGTTAGAAGAGTTAGATGAAGGTGACTTAGATTTAATCCTACTCAACTTTGCTAACCCTGATATGGTAGGTCACAGTGGTATGTTAGAGCCGACGATTAAAGCGATTGAAGCAGTCGACGAATGTCTCGGCGAAGTCGTGGATAAGATCATCGACATGGGTGGTCACGCGATTATTACAGCCGACCACGGTAACTCTGACATGGTCTTAACCGACGATGACGAACCGATGACAACACATACGACGAACCCAGTACCAGTCATTGTTACTAAAGAAGGTGTCACTTTAAGAGAGACAGGTCGCCTTGGTGACTTGGCACCTACTTTATTAGATTTACTCAATGTGAAACAGCCGGAAGAAATGACGGGTGAATCACTGATTAATCATTAAATTTGCAAGGTGGTGAAAGGTGCGTTTTTATCTTAGCCTTACGTGCCTTTTGCCCGTGCTTATGCATTGATTAAAATATTTTATAAATCTGAAGATAGAGATTATAATGTAAGTGAACAATTAGAAAACCACTGACAAAGGAGATTATACACATGCCAATTATTACTGATGTATATGCTCGCGAAGTCTTAGACTCACGCGGCAACCCAACTGTTGAAGTCGAAGTTCTTACTGAGAGTGGCGCATTTGGTCGTGCACTCGTACCTTCAGGTGCTTCTACAGGTGAACACGAAGCAGTTGAATTACGTGATGGCGACAAAAATCGTTACTCAGGTAAAGGTGTGCAAAAAGCAGTAGAGAACGTGAATGAAGTCATCGCACCTGAAATCGTTGAAGGTGAATTCTCAGTTATCGATCAAGTATCTATCGATAAAATGATGATTCAATTAGACGGCACTGATAACAAAGGTAAACTCGGTGCGAACGCAATTCTTGGTGTATCTATCGCAGTTGCACGTGCAGCAGCGGAATACACGGATCAACCACTTTACAAATACTTAGGTGGATTTAACGGTAAACAATTACCAGTACCTATGATGAACATTGTTAACGGTGGTTCTCACTCAGACGCACCGGTTGCTTTCCAAGAATTTATGATTTTACCTGTAGGTGCTGAATCATTTAAAGAATCTTTACGTTGGGGTGCTGAAATCTTCCACCAACTTAAAGCGATTCTTAAAGACCGCGGTTTAGAAACTGCAGTAGGTGACGAAGGTGGTTTCGCTCCGAAATTCAAAGGCACTGAAGATGCAGTTGAAACAATCATGGAAGCCATCAAAGCTGTTAACTTAGAACCAGGTAAAGATGTGTACCTAGGCTTTGACTGTGCATCATCTGAATTCTACAAAAACGGTGTATACGACTACACTAAATTCGAAGGAGAAAATGGTGCGAAACGTTCTGCAGAAGAACAAGTAGATTACCTTGAAGAATTAATCAACAAATATCCAATCATCTCTATTGAAGATGGTATGGATGAAAATGACTGGGACGGTTGGAAAGTATTAACTGACCGCATCGGTGACCGTGTTCAATTAGTAGGTGACGATTTATTCGTTACTAACACAGTGAAATTGGCTGAAGGTATCGAAAAAGGTATCGGTAACTCAATCTTAATCAAAGTGAACCAAATTGGTACGTTAACTGAAACATTTGATGCGATTGAAATGGCTCAAAAAGCAGGCTACACTGCAGTTGTATCTCACCGTTCTGGTGAAACTGAAGACACTACAATTGCTGACATTTCGGTTGCAACAAATGCAGGTCAAATCAAGACAGGTTCACTTTCAAGAACTGATCGTATTGCAAAATACAATCAATTATTACGTATTGAAGATGAACTTTATGAAACTGCGAAATTTGATGGTATTAAATCATTCTATAACTTAGAAAAATAATTTTACTCACATGTTATGAGTTCACGCGCTTAGTTTAGCCGGGGTTGTTATCAACCCCGGCTTTTTGGGAGCAAGACAGAAATCAATTTATTGATTTCGTAGTCTTGCCCCCGCCAGGCTGACTAGAGTTCATTGCGGCGAAGCGACAGTGAACTCAGACAGCTACGGCGTAAATGATTAAATAGGAGGAACAGTAAAGAATAATTTTATTTACGGTTAACTCTAATGGACAGAAATCATAGATTTCTGTACTTCTCCCAAGCAAGCGAAAGTCAAAACATTGAAAATAAAGTATCTTTATTTAGGCTAATCCCTAACACTAACAATAACCCAGATAACGATACCGCCCAGTCCTCAAAAATGTTATAATAAGCGATGATAATAATAGAGAGGATAGATACCCAAATGAATGATAATCCTAGTCTAAAGGGAATAAAGACCGGTAAGTTGATAGCTTATAGCTCAGTCATTCTGGCTATCTTATACGCCATCCATCTATTTGTCGTCTTAGATGAGAGTGTTGTGAAACAAATGTGGTTAGATCAAGGTCATAAGCCAGGCGACAACGGTATCGGAACCATCTTAAATAGCTTTCGTTTCACAGGCGTGATGTACGTTCTTGCTTACTTAGCAGGTGTCGTAGCGATTTGGTACCGTCATCCTTATCTGTGGTGGTTTATGTTCGCAGTTTACGTCTCAAACATTTTATACACGGTAGTCAATATTGGTGCAGTCTATCATGCGATTAACGAAACGAAGTCATGGATTGCCACTGCGCCACTCACTATTGTGATGATTGTTTCACTTGTGTTAGCGATTTACATGCTCGTCGTATCCATCAAGCGTAAAAGTACTTTTAATCGCTAGAGGATTGATATTATCAGAGCGCATGTGCTATAATGCATTGCGTATATAATGATCGGAGGACAATTTGTATGCATACATTAATGATAGTTCTATTAATTGTAGATTGTATTGCATTAGTAACTGTTGTGTTACTCCAAGAAGGTAAAAGTAATGGACTTTCAGGCGCGATTAGTGGTGGTGCTGAGCAGTTATTTGGTAAACAAAAGCAACGCGGTGTCGATTTATTCTTGCATAGATTAACGATTATACTATCAGTCATATTCTTCTTGATTATGATTGCAATTAGTTACTTTGGCCTATAAGTAATACGACAGATGGATTGAGTACTTATAGGAGTATAGCCTTATAGAGAGGCCGAGTCCGACGATGTGAAAGTCGGGCTTTTTTATTTTACAATAGAGAGTAAGTGTTAGCGTGTTGCACATCTTGCACTGGGCAGAGATAACGCTTGCTTACGACGCTTTTAAACGAAGGGAAGATCAATCATGAATATTAAATTACCGCAACCTTTCTTCTTTGAGGAAGGAAAGAGAGCTGTACTCTTGCTTCACGGTTTCACCGGAAGTTCTGCAGACGTCAGACAACTGGGGCGTATGCTTCAAAAGAAAGGCTATACGTGCTATGCACCGCAATATGAAGGACATGGTGCGCCACCTGAAGAAATTCTGAAATCAAGTCCACATGTATGGTTTAAAGATGTCCTCGACGCTTATGATAAACTCGTAGATAAAGGCTACGATGAAATCGCAGTCGCTGGATTGTCACTCGGAGGTTGCTATGCGCTTAAATTAAGCTTAAATAGAGATGTAAAGGGTATTGTAACCATGTGTTCTCCTATGTATATTAAGACAGAAGGATCTATGTTTGATGGTGTGTTAAAATACGCACGCCAATTTAAACAATACGAAGGTAAAGACGAACAGACAATTGACCAAGAGATGCAGTCTTTCAAACCAACTTCTACGTTGAAAGAACTTCAAGGTCAAATTCAAGATATACGTGAGCACGTAGATGAAGTATTAGACCCATTACTTGTCATTCAGGCTGAACAAGACGAGATGATCAATCCGGATTCCGCAAACATTATATACAACGAAACAGATACAGATGAAGATGAAAAAGATATAAAATGGTATGCGAATTCAGGTCATGTCATTACAATCGATAAAGAGAAAGAAGCGGTCTTTGAAGAAGTGTATCGTTTCTTAGAATCTTTAGATTGGACTGAATAACGAGAAATTAATTTTATAACAATATAAGAAAGGAGGGGCATGATGAATTTAAAGCAATCCATTGAAGATATTATTAAACGACCGGACTATGAACCGATGTCCGTGTCAGACTTTCAAGACGAACTCGGACTAGATACGGCTGAATCTTTCAGAGATTTAATCAAGATACTAGTCGAATTAGAACAATCAGGTTTAGTTGAAAGAACACGAACTGACCGTTATAAACGTAAAGAAGCCTCTACACCTAAACAAGGCGAATTGATTAGAGGGAAGTTAAGTCAGAATAGACGAGGGTTTGCATTCCTGCGTCCTGAGGATAAGGATATGGACGATATCTTTATTCCACCTACTAAGATAAATTACGCGTTGGACGGCGATACTGTGCTTGTTGAACTGCACAATTCGAAAGGGGAGCATCGTGGCAAACTCGAAGGTGAAGTGAAATCTATCGAGAAACACAATGTGACTCAAGTCGTTGGTACGTTTAGCGAAGCGCGTCACTTCGGGTTCGTCATTCCTGATGATAAACGTATCACTCAAGACATTTTTATCCCGAAAGGTGCACATCTCGGCGCTGTAGATGGTCATAAAGTGCTCGTACAAATCACGAAATATGCGGATAGTACGGATAATCCAGAAGGTCAAATTTCGGCGATTCTAGGGCATAAGAACGACCCTGGGGTAGATATCTTATCCATTATCTATCAACACGGAATCGAAATCGACTTCCCTGACGAAGTGCTAGAGGAAGCGAAACATGTTCCGGAAGAGATTGATGCCGATGAGATGAAAGGCCGTCGTGATTTACGTGATGAGCTCACGATTACGATTGACGGCGCAGATGCGAAAGACTTGGACGACGCGATTGCAGTGAAGAAATTGGATAACGGTCATACACAGCTAACAGTCAGCATTGCCGATGTGAGTTACTACGTGACAGAAGGCTCTGAGCTCGACGCTGAGGCATATGATCGCGCGACGAGTGTGTATCTCGTGGACCGCGTGATCCCGATGATTCCACATCGCTTGAGTAACGGCATTTGTTCGTTGAATCCTGATGTCGACCGTCTAACGTTAAGTTGTCGTATGGAGATCGATGAGCGTGGCGATGTCGTGAAACATGAGATCTTTGATAGCGTCATCCATTCTAATTACCGTATGACTTATGACGATGTGAATAAAATCATTACCGACCATGACCCAGAAACACGTGATAAATATCGTGAACTCGTTCCAATGTTAGATTTAGCAAAAGACTTGTCTCAACGACTAATTGCGATGAGAAAACGCCGTGGTGAAATCGACTTCGATATCGATGAAGCAAAAGTTTTCGTCGATGAAGATGGTGTTCCTAAAGATATTCAAGTACGTCATCGTGGCGATGGCGAGCGCCTCATCGAATCATTCATGTTAGCGGCGAACGAAACGATTGCAGAACACTTTGATCGTCAGAATCTACCATTTATTTACCGTGTTCACGAACAACCGAAGTCAGATCGTTTACGTCAATTCTTCGACTTTATCACTAATTTCGGTATCATGATTCGAGGTACTGGCGAAGATATCCATCCTTCAACACTTCAAGATATTCAAGAAGAAGTAGAAGGTAAGCCAGAGCAGATGGTCATTTCAACGATGATGTTACGCTCTATGCAACAAGCGCGTTATGATGATGCGAACCTAGGACACTTCGGTTTATCAGCCGAGTACTATACGCACTTTACATCTCCAATCCGTCGTTACCCAGACTTGATTGTCCATCGCTTAATACGTAAATATTTGATTGAACAGTCTATGGATGATGAAGAGTTACGCGATTGGAAAGAGCGTTTGCCAGAAATTGCTGAGCATACGTCAGATCGTGAACGACGCGCAATTGAAGCTGAACGCGACACTGATGAGTTGAAGAAAGCCGAATTTATGGTGCAACACATTGGCGAAGAATTCGAAGGTATCATTAGCTCTGTGGCCAACTTTGGTATGTTTGTCGAATTGCCGAACACAGTTGAAGGTATGGTACACATCGCGAATATGACAGATGACTACTATAACTTTGACGAACGCCAAATGGCACTGATTGGTGAACGCCAAGCGAAAGTCTTCAGAATTGGTGACCCAGTCAAAGTGAAAGTGATTAACGTCGATGTCGATGAGCGCATGATTGATTTCCAAATCATCGGTATGCCGTTGTCGAAGTCTCAAACGACTCAGAGACCTGCGCGAGGTAAGACGATTCAAGCCAAGACGAGAGGTAAGTCATTAGATCAAGGTAAAGATAATAAGGGTAAAAAGAAAAAGCGTAAGCAACGCAAAGGTAAGAATGCACGTCGAAGAGAGAAACAAGGTAAGGGCAACACAAACCATAAACCCTTTTACAAAGCGAAGAAAGTGAAGAAAAAAGCACGTAAGAAGAAAAAGTAATGCAATGAAGAGGTGAAACAGTATGGCGAAAAAGAAGAAAACATCTCCCGGTACGCTAGCGGTCAATCGTAGAGCGCGTCACGATTTCAATATCGAAAGTACGATTGAAGCGGGCATTGTATTAAAAGGTACTGAAATTAAATCGATTCGACGTGGTAGCGCAAACTTGAAAGATAGCTATGCGCAAGTGAAGAAAGGTGAAATGTGGTTACAGAATATGCATATCGCTCCTTATGAAGAAGGAAACCAATTCAACCATGATCCACGTCGTTCGCGTAAGCTCTTGTTGCACCAACGTGAAATTAATAAGATTGGTGAACAAACGCGCGAAGTCGGCTATTCTATCGTTCCATTAAAGCTCTATTTGAAGCGCGGTAACTGTAAAGTGCTACTCGGTATCGCCCGAGGTAAGAAGAAATATGATAAGCGTCAAGCGTTGAAAGAGAAAGCGATGAAACGTGACGTTGATAGAGCACTGAAAGCGCGTTACTAAGCGCACGAACCACAATCAGAGTTGTTGCCAAACCGATTGTGGTTTGATATGATAATATGTGCTTTCTGTTTAGAGGGAGTAGGTGAAATGTCGCGTTGTAGCGTTGAAAAGAGGCGCGGAAAAGCGGCGTGATGACCATATGCCTCTGAAATAACAGAAAGTACATGTCTTCCAATTTAATATTACGGGGGCGTTCTTGGATTCGACAGGGGTCCCCCGAGCTTATTAAGCGTGTCGGAGGGCTGTCTCCGTCATCAACACATTCAGTTAATAATAACTGGCAAATCAAACGATAATTTAGCAGTAGCTGCGTAATAGCCACTGCATCGCCTAACAGCATTTCCTATGTGCTGTTAACGCGATTCAACCCTAATAGGATACGCTAGGCATTGCCGTTTGAAGTCTGCCTAGAGGAGATTCAATCAAACTAGCATCATGTTGGTTGTCTGTTCCCTAGCATGATGTGAAATTCTCGAATAGACTACACACGTAGAAAGATTTGTATCAGGACCTCTGGACGCGGGTTCAAATCCCGCCGCCTCCATACATACGTAAAAATACGCGAAATTTGATTTACCACTTATTACAAAGAATGCCGTTACGACGGCGTTCTTTTTTGTTTTGGGTGAAAATATGTGGAAATACGTTTTAAAATTTTATGGCACAATCATGTCACAAAAACGACCTTGTGACATGGATTAAACTTAACTATAGAATAAAATGCTTTCAATATTTAAAGCTTGTATATGAGGAGAATTTCTATAGATATATAAGGTGTTAAATTAAGCTTTTACTTAGTAGATAATACTAAAAGTCTATAGAGTTCATAAATATGAAATTGATAGGGAAAGCTATAACATTCGTTATGGAGACTATTTCTAACTGATTGGTAGTAATGAGTTGTTTAAAGATGTTAAAAATGGAATGAATAGGGAAGACAAATGATTTCTTAAACGTTGGATTTAATCTGTGTATCTTCATCTAAAGGTGCGAGTATTTGCCCACTGTGATTAAATGCTAGAAAACCGTTACGAGTTTTTTGGAAAAATACGTAGAAGTACGTTATAAAAATTTTTGGTCAGCATTTAGTAAGATTATTGTATCCTCCGTTTTATAAATAAATTGATAATTACTTATGGCTGATTAGATTTAATATATGTAAC
>NZ_PPRN01000023.1 GCF_002902685.1 Staphylococcus pettenkoferi
AGATGTGTATAAGAGACAGAAATTATATGTTATAATGAACTTGTAGGTGAGAATCCTACAGGTATATGAACAGTTTTTGTGTGTGAAGGATATTATTCATGTTTACACACTTTCTAACCCGTCTCTTTATGAGGCGGGATTTTTTATGAGATTTTTGAAATTTGATTGGAGTCTGACATATTTTTAATAAAATGAATTTATAAAAATAATGTAATATAAAAACTTTAATTTCGATGGGAGTGGGATATAATAATATTAAACGATATACTGCACTTTGCCCTTTTATCAAACATGAAACAGACAATCAATGACTAGGGAGGGATGAGAATGAAACATCAAAGCATCTTAAAGAAGCATCACCAACGCTTAACTCGATTAGAAAAAGATACTCGTGAAATTAAATTAGAATTGATTGAAACGCAAGAATCTCAGAAAGCTATAAACGAAGATAATGAAAAATTCACAGTAACCCAGGAAGAAAGAATCGAGAGAATAGAAAAAAGTAATGAGTAATTTCAACAGATTAAAGAAGAGCAACTTGAGGTTCGAAAGGAATTGTTGGAGAGTAATGCTCAATTTAAAGAAGAAATACGAGAGCACTGTCAAAGATTGGAAGCGAATATCGGTAATTTAATAGATCAAAAGATGGAAGTTCATGTCAGTAACTTGAAATATTCTATGTTACGTTGGGGTGTTGGTATTAGTGTAGGTATCCTTGGATTAGCAGGAAGAGTTTTTGGTATATATTAATATAAGGAATGATTTTTGCTAGCGGTCGATACACGGACAACCATTGAACAACGTAAATTTAAAATCGCTAAAATGTTGTCCGGATTTTGGCCAAAAATTTTAAAACGTGTTTTTACGTATTTTCATAGACATAAGAAAAACCCCGTCGTAACAGGGTTTTTGACTTTCGTATAAAATACATTTTAACGTATTTTCACGCCTTAGCGTCCTGGGAGGGATTCGAACCCCCGACCGATGGCTTAGAAGGCCATTGCTCTATCCAGCTGAGCTACCAGGACATAACGTTTTTTAACACAACATTTATTATAACTAACTCGTTACAATAAAGCAATACATCAATCATTGAAATTTATGTAGATTTTTCACTTATGTAAGCGAATTGCATGGATTTACTAGTAATACCCATAAACTCATCGCAGTCTTCTTGTACTTCTAATTTTAATTTCACAATTCTAAATCGTTACTAACTTATTCTATTTGAAATTTTCATTACCCTCCACTTTCTTTCTCACAACTAATATATTATAGTTCAATAATGAGTAGTTTAATGAGAGAAAGGGATTTTATTATGAAACCGACCATGCTTATTGATTTTGACGATACGTTAGTAGACTTTATAGATGCTGAAATTCAAGCTTTTTACACAATAGCTCAAGATTATCTAAATGAAGCTACTGAATCTGATTTACAAACATTTATGCAAGTAAATCAGGCGCATTGGGAAGCTTTCCAACGTGGAGAGCTCAATAAGGAAGAAGTGTTGAACCAGCGTTTCCGAAACTTCTTTGCGAGATACGATATCGAGGTTGATGGTCCGAAAGTTGATCATGAATATCGCACTTCGTTATCGAAAGCGACAGTGAAGTATATGCCACACGTTCTAACTACTTTAGATATTCTTAAAAATCACTACGATCTCTATATTGTGACGAATGGTGTGCGCATCACGCAATTACGTCGTTTGAAACAAACACCTTTCGAAACGATCTTCAAAGGTATCTTTATCTCTGAAGATACAGGTTCTCAAAAACCTATGCCTGAATTCTTCGACTACGTGTTTAACCATATTGGTAACGAGAGAAGACAAGACGCTATCATTGTAGGAGACTCTTTAACTTCTGATATCCAAGGTGGCATCAACGCTGGAATTCGAACTTGTTGGTACAACGGTCGAGATAAGGTCAATGATTCTGGTATTCAACCTGACTACACAATACACAGCTTTGACCAACTTGTTCACTTAATGTAAGTTCTGATTAGAAAATCGATAAAAAAGAGTTGATGAAAGGTGAGTAAGTGCAAGTGTTAAGCAATTGACCTCATTCATCAACTCTGATTGTTATTATTTAGTTGGTGTCCATAATAGTACATCGTTACCTTCTTGGTTATGTTCACCTGTATCTTCGAAGCCATGTTTCAAGAAGAAATCTTTAGATTTATTACGTGCAATCACTTTGATTGGTAAGTTATGTGATTTGGCATAGTCGAGTAGTGCTTGACCATAGCCACGACCTTGAAATGCTTTGAGAACTTCAAGTTTCCATAATACTAAGTAATCATCATATTTAGGGAAATAGACTTCTTCCACTTCACCTTTACGATAAAGTGCCATACGAGCGCCAAGACGATCACCTACGTATATGCCGTAGAATGGAGAGTCTGAACTAGCATCAATCATTTCCCCACGTAGTTCATCAACCATAAATAGATCTTTGTTCCCGAAGTTCCTGAAATCTTCGAAAAGTTCGTCGGTCTTGTAATTAATATCGAGACGCTTTACGTCACTCATATTCTTTCCCCCTTGAATTGATTTAATACCATTATACCGTAAAGTGAATTATGATGACAAAATTTTATAATTTATCATCTTTGGATAACTTATGTGACCTCCACATATAGTACGCTTTACAATAGTAAAATCTTTCTTACTTTCTCCCTTATATCGCAAGCCGTATAATTGTCAAATATTACTATAATCTTTATACTGAAATAGAACAGAATGACTAAGGAGAATAGGTATGGACTGTAAGACGCTTAAACTTAAAGACGACAATCAATTTATCACTAGCATTGCACATAATGATGAACAAGTAACTCAATTTTTTAATTACAATGCTATGGCAGAGGAAAGTTATGCTACTCGACTTCAAAGTCCAAATAATGGTAGGGAAGAGGATTTAGCTGAAATAATTAAGCACTATATGAGCGATTTGTCGCTAACTGAGGCACAACAAGAACATATTTCTCAACTTGCTAGCGGAGCTAAAGTTGTTATTGGAGGCCAACAAGCAGGTTTTTTAGGCGGCGCACTCTATACTTTTCATAAAATATTATCCATCGTCACATTGACGCAATCTCTACGCGAAAAGTATGACCGATCAGTTGTACCTGTGTTCTGGATTGCTGGTGAAGACCATGACTTTGATGAAGTCAACCACACGTATGTCTTTAACCACAGCGATGCCCAATTACATAAGGTGAAATATCATACATTACAGCCGCCTGAAACATGTGTTTCTCACTATCTTCCTGATAAAGGTGAGCTTAAGCAAGCCGTGGACGATTTCTTTAAACAATTGAATGAAACGCAAGCTTCCCGACCACTCAGAGATATGTGCCACAAGATAATTGCTGATTTCGACAGTTGGTCAGATATCTTTAAAGCGCTTGTGCACGAGGTCTTCAAAGAATATGGTTTATTACTTATTGATGCGCATGATTCACAATTACGTCGTCTCGAACAGCCGATGTTTAAATATATCATCGATCAGCATCAGTCCGTCGATGCTGCTTTTAGACAAGGCCAGGCTAAGACGGTTGAAGCGGGTCTTGAGCAGATGATTCAAACAGAGACGAATGTACACCTGTTTCTTGAACACGAACAAACGCGAGAGTTACTCATTTATGAAGATGGTAAGTTTAAGCTGAATAAAAGTCAGGAAACACTATCTAAAGAAGAACTACTTAATATAGTAGAAACTGAACCAGAACGTTTATCGAACAATGTAGTGACACGTCCCGTAATGGAAGAGTGGTTATTTAATACAGTCACTTTCGTCGGCGGTCCAAGTGAAATTAAATACTGGGCTGAGCTCGCGCAAGTCTTTAAGACATTAGACGTAGAAATGCCAATTGTTCTTCCGCGTATGCGTATCAGTTATCTCAATCCGAGAGTGGAGAAATTGTTAAATCGCTACGATATTCCGATCGATGAGGTTATTGAAGAAGGTGCCACACGCCACAAAGATGATTTTGTGAGAGCGCAAGCTTCAGATGCGTTTATTAATAAAGTTGAAGAGATGAAAGTACAACAAGAAGCGCTTTACCAATCACTTCAACAAGAGTTAGATGATAATCACGATAATACAGTTCTACTTGATAAAAATAATGAGATTCACCAATTCCAATATGATTATCTCATCCAACGTTATTTACTTAATATTGAAAGAGAAAATCAAATTAGTATGACACATTTCAGAGAAATTGAATCAACACTCCACGCGATGGGTGGTTTACAAGAAAGAATTTGGAATCCACTCCAAATCATGAATGATTTTGGGATAGATGTGTTCAGTCCCTCCACCTATCCACCACTCCCTTACACATTCGACCATATTATCGTTAAACCTTAGAGTGAGTAAGGATTTACCCGATTTGCTATTACAGCAGATCGGGCTATTTTTATGCCTATTTGAAAGAATTCGGGTAAATTTTATATAAATAGTGGAGGATAGTGGGGAGATGTGGTAAATTATATATATGGAAGGTGAGGTGAGGTAGAATGTTCATGGGTGAATACGAGCATCAGCTTGATACGAAAGGCCGTATGATCGTGCCTTCGAAGTTTCGCTATGATCTCAATGAACGTTTTATCATCACACGAGGCCTTGATAAATGCTTATTCGGCTATACTTTGGAAGAATGGCAGACCATTGAAGAGAAGATGAGAACCTTACCTATGACCAAAAAAGATGCGCGTAAATTTATGCGTATGTTCTTCTCCGGCGCTGTCGAAGTAGAGTTAGATAAGCAAGGGCGTATTAACATTCCACAGAATTTAAGACAATACGCGAATTTATCGAAAGAATGTACAGTAATTGGGGTTTCAAATCGTATAGAGATTTGGGATCGTGAAACTTGGAATAACTTCTACGATGAGTCTGAAGAAAGTTTCGAGGATATTGCTGAAGATTTAATTGATTTTGATTTTTAAAATGGAGGAATTGAAGTGTTTCATCACGTCAGCGTCATGTTGAAAGAGACCATTGATTATTTAAATGTTAAAGCAGATGGTACGTATGTTGACTGTACTTTAGGTGGCGCGGGTCATGCCCTCTATTTGCTGAATCAATTAGGTGATCAAGGCAGATTGATTGCGATTGACCAAGATCAACATGCTTTGGACAACGCGCGAGAAGTTTTAAAAGATCACCTTGATAAAGTTACTTTTATACATAGTAATTTTCGGAATATAACAGAAATTTTAAATGATTTAAATATTGAAAAGGTCGATGGTATCTATTACGATCTTGGCGTTTCTAGTCCTCAATTAGATGTACCAGAACGTGGGTTTAGTTATCATCACGATGCGAAATTAGATATGCGCATGGATCAGACGCAAGACTTAACAGCATATGACGTAGTTAATACATGGTCCTTCCATGATTTAATGCGGATATTTAACCGTTACGGCGAAGAGAAATTTGCGAAACAAATTGCAAGACGCATTGAACAGCATCGAGAGAAAGAACCGATAGAGACGACGTTACAACTCGTCGATATCATTAAGGAAGGTATTCCTGCTAAAGCAAGACGTAAAGGTGGACATCCAGCGAAACGCGTCTTTCAAGCGATCCGTATAGCTGTCAATGATGAATTAGCAGCTTTCGAAGATTCGTTGGAGCAAGCCATAGCTCATACCGAGGTGAATGGCAGAATATCTGTTATTTCTTTCCATTCCCTCGAAGATAGGCTATGTAAACAAATGTTCCAAGAATACGAGAAAGGGCCTGATGTTCCGAGAGGCGTACCCGTCTTACCAGAGGAATACACACCTAAACTTAAACGTGTGAATCGCAAGCCAATTACCGCTACTGAAGAAGATTTAGAAGACAATAATCGTGCGCGTAGTGCGAAATTACGTGTCGCAGAGATACTTAAATAAGGAGTGAATCTTAATTATGGCTGTAGAAAAAATATATGAACCTTACAACGCTGCACCACAACATGCACCCGAAACACAACCTTCGGAACAGCCAAAGCAGTCTGTAAAGAAGAAAGTAGTCGTTAAACTTACTAAGTTCGAAAAAATGTTATACATAGGGTTGATAACCGTAATTGCCTTTATCAGTATATATATGCTATCTTTAAAAATGGATGCGTATGATACACACGGCAAGATTGCAGATTTAGACCATAAAATCGAACAACAAGCAAGTGAAAATAGTTCTATAGAATCTGAAATTAAGAAAAACTCTTCATATGAACGCATTTACGACAAGGCAAAAGAACAAGGAATGAGCCTTAAGAACGACAATGTAAAGGTAGTGCGTAATAATGGCGAAGCGAAAAATTAGACTTAAAAAACCCATTTTTAAACTAAAAAAAAATAAAATAGGGGCAGTCCTACTCACTATCGGATTCGGACTGCTCTTTTTTACGTTAGCGCTAAGATTCACTTATATCATGCTAACCGGTCACTCCTCGGGGCAGGATTTAATCATGAAAGCCAATCAGAAATATCTCGCTCAGAAGACCGAACAACCTGAAAGAGGTAAGATTTACGATCGCAATGGCAAGATATTAGCTGAAGACGTAGAACGGTACAAGATTGTAGCCGTCGTCGATAAGAAAGCAGACGAAGGTAGCGATAAGCCGAAACATGTGGTTGATAAAAAGAAGACCGCTAAGAAACTCGCTACTGTGTTAGATATGAAACCGAAAGAAATTGAAGACAAACTCAATAATAAGAAAGCGTTCCAAGTCGAATTTGGACAAAAAGGAACGAATATCAAATATAAAGAAAAAGAAAAAATTGAAAAAATGAATTTGCCGGGTATTGCACTTTATCCGGAAACAGAACGTTCTTACCCGAATGGTAACTTCGCTTCGCACTTAATTGGTATGGCACAGAAAGATCCTGATACTGGCGACTTGAAAGGTGCGATGGGTGTTGAAAAGATATTCGATAGCTATCTATCAGGTCGTAAAGGATCTCTTTCATATATCAGTGATATTTGGGGTTATATCGCTCCGAATAGTAAAGATGAGAAGATGCCGAAGCGCGGTGATGACGTTCATCTCACACTCGATTCTAATGTGCAAGTTTTTGTTGAACGCGCGCTCGATGAGATGGTCGATCACTTTGCACCTAAAGATCTCTTTGCAGTCGTAATGGATGCAAAGACGGGTGAAATTCTCGGTTACAGTCAACGACCTACTTTTAACCCGGAAACAGGTAAAGACTTCGGCAAGAAATGGGCGAACGACCTTTACCAGAACACCTATGAACCTGGGTCCACGTTCAAGACGTATGGACTTGCTGCGGCGATTCAAGAAGGTAAGTTCAAGCCGAATGAGAAATATAAATCAGGTCATAGAGATATCATGGGTTCTCGCATCTCAGACTGGAACAAAGTTGGTTGGGGTAAAATACCTATGACACTAGGGTTTACATACTCTTCCAACACATTGATGATGCACCTTCAAGATTTAGTTGGCCCGGATAAGATGAAAGATTGGTACAAGAAGTTTGGCTTCGGCGAGACAACGAATGGTCTCTTTGATGGCGAAGCTAAAGGTGGCATTGCTTGGGATAACGAGGCGCAACAGAAGACATCAGCGTTCGGTCAATCCACTACAGTGACACCAGTTCAAATGCTTCAAGCGCAATCGGCATTTTATCACGATGGCAATATGGTGCGTCCGTGGTTTGTGAACAGTATAGAGAATCCAGCCACACACGATACATTTTATAAAGGTAAAAAAGAATACAATGGTAAACCGATTACCAAAGATACAGCGAAGAAAGTCCGTACTGAGCTAGATAAGGTAGTCAACAGCGAGAAAAGTCATGCGCAGAACTATCGTCTGAAAGGCTATAGTATGGAAGGTAAGACAGGTACTGCACAAGTTGCGAGCAAGAATGGCGGATATGAAGAAGGGGACAATCCTTATTTCGTAAGCTTTATCGGTGCAGCGCCGAAGAAAGATCCGCAAATCATCGTCTACGCAGGTATGTCACTCGCTCAAAAGAACGACCAAGAAGCCTATGAAATGGGTGTAAGTCGTGCTTTCAAACCAATCATGGAGAATACGTTGAAATACTTGAACGTCGAGAACAGCAGTGGCAAAGATAAATCCGATGTGAAGTATAGTAAAGTGCCGGATGTAGAGGGCCAAGAATTAGACAAAGCCAAGACAAGTATTGAATCGAAATCGCTCAAAGCAGATGTGATTGGTAGCGGTAAGAAAGTAACGAAACAATCTGTGAAAGCAGATAAGTCATTATTACCACACAGTCGAGTGTTGTTACTCACTGATGGAGACATGACAATGCCTGATATGTCAGGTTGGTCGAAAGAAGATGTGGTCGCTTTCGAACAATTAACAAATATTAAAGTAGATATGAAAGGCAGTGGTTACGTTTCTGACCAATCCGTTAGTCAAGGTACTAAGGTAGGTAAGAAAGATAAAGTCACTGTATCATTATCTGCTGAAGATATTGATGGCACCGAAGATCATAAGAAACAAGATTTAGAGACGTCGAAAGATGATAAGAAAGATAAAGATAGCAAGAATAAGGATGAGGGTTCAAAAAAGAAAGACAAAGATAAGAAAGATCAATCTGATCAGCAAGACAACAAACAATCTGAGAAACAATCAGATGGTTAAGGGCTTGAGAAGATAGAATAGTAAGTGACGAGACGAGAGAGTAGTTGTACCACAGGTTGGAAGAAGAAGTGACTAAAGATCAACTCTCATGAGAGAGGAGCTTAGTCCTCTTCTCCTGTGCTACCTCATTCGTTCACTTACTATTCGATACATAATCCACCAAGTAACGTGTAACATTGACCCGAGAATTGAGGAGGAAACTATGGTTTATTTATTGGCAGTCATTGCATTTTTAATCACATTTATATTGGTGCCACTACTCATTCCAACTTTAAAACGAATGAAATTTGGGCAAAGTATTCGTGAGGAAGGACCTCAAAGTCACATGAAGAAGACCGGTACACCTACGATGGGAGGTTTAACATTTCTCATCAGTATTGTCGTGACAACGATCCTAGGTATCATCTTCACAGACTATACTGCAGAGTTAACTTTAATGCTCTTCGTCACGATCGGCTTTGGTCTTATTGGCTTTATCGATGATTACATTATTGTAATTAAGAAGAATAACCAAGGTTTAACAAGTCTACAGAAGTTTTTAGCACAAATCGCTATCGCAGTGATTTTCTTCTTCTTTAGTTATATTTTTAACTCTGGTGATATGTCAGTGGGTATTCATATCCCATTCACTGAAACTGAAATACCACTGTCATTCTTCTATGTCATCTTCTTAGTCTTCTGGCAAGTTGGCTTTTCAAATGCAGTCAACCTTACAGATGGCTTAGATGGCCTTGCGACTGGTTTATCTATCATCGGTTTCATTATGTATGCGATTATGGCCTTTATTCTAGATCAACCAGCAGTCGGTTTCTTCTGTATCATTATGATTTGCGCGTTAGCCGGTTTCTTACCATTTAACTTGAACCCGGCCAAAGTGTTCATGGGGGATACAGGAAGCTTAGCATTAGGTGGTATATTCGCTACCGTTTCTGTTCTTTTAAATGCTGAAATTTCTCTGCTCTTCGTTGGTTTCGTCTTCGTGATTGAGACGTTATCAGTGATGCTGCAGGTTGCATCTTACAAGTTGACAGGTAAGCGTATTTTTAAAATGTCACCATTACATCACCACTTTGAATTATGTGGCTGGAATGAGAAGAAAGTAACGACAGTATTCTGGACAGTCGGTTTAATTACCGGATTAATTGGTTTATGGATTGGAGTGCACTAATTTAAATGTTGAGTTATACAGGGTTAGAAGATCAAGACGTACTTGTACTTGGATTAGCGAAAAGCGGCTACGAAGCGGCGAAGTTGTTGAACAAACTCGGTGCGAAAGTCGTTGTTAACGATGGTAAAGATTTAAGTCAAGATTCTCATGCCAAAGATTTAGAACATATGGGTATTGAAGTCATTGGCGGACAACATCCATTGTCATTGTTAGATAAGAATCCCATCATCTTTAAGAACCCCGGCATCCCTTATTCTGTACCTATTCTACAAGAAGCACAGAAACGTAATTTGAAAATCTTAACAGAAGTAGAACTCAGTTATCTCGTATCTGAAGCGCCGATTATCGGTGTGACGGGTACAAATGGTAAAACGACAGTGACCTCGCTCATTGGAGATATGTTCCAAAAAAGCCGTGAAGTAGGGCGACTATCAGGGAATATCGGTTATGTAGCTTCTAAGGTAGCACAAGAAGCAGCGCCAGAAGATTACTTGATTACCGAATTATCTTCATTCCAACTCTTAGGAATTGATACGTATCGTCCGCATATCGCCATTATTACTAACATTTATTCAGCGCATCTCGACTATCATGAAACGCTTGAGAATTATCAAAATGCGAAGAAGAATATTTATAAAAACCAAACTGAGGATGACTACCTAATTTGTAATTATCACCAACGTCATCTCATTGAATCTGAATCGCTTAAAGCGCGTACATATTACTTCTCTACTCAACAAGAAGTCGATGGCATTTACATTGAAGATGACTACATCGTCTTCCAAGGATTTAGAATCATCCATGTTGATGATGTCGTCTTACCAGGCGAGCATAACTTAGAGAACGTCTTAGCAGCAGTGCTTGCTGCGTTGCTTGCAGGCGTGCCGGTACGTGCGATTATCGATAGTTTAATTACTTTTTCTGGTATTGAACATCGCTTGCAATACATTGGTGCGAATAAGACGAATAAATATTATAATGACTCTAAAGCAACGAATACATTAGCGACGCAATTTGCCTTGAACTCATTTGAGCAACCAATTATCTGGTTGTGTGGAGGTCTAGATCGAGGTAATGGTTTCGATGAACTCGCACCATATATGACAAACGTTCGCGTGATGATTGCTTTCGGAGAGACGCAAGAGAAATTTGTTAAATTAGGTTCTAGTCAAGGTAAATATGTCATTCGCGCTACAGATGTCGAGGATGCTGTAGATAAAGTGCAAGAGATTATAGAACCTAATGACATCGTGCTGCTCTCACCGGCTTGTGCAAGTTGGGATCAGTACAACACATTTGAAGAACGTGGTCAGAAATTTATTGATCGCTTCCGTGCGCACTTACCACAGTTTTAAAGGATGTGACTTAACATGTCAGAGAATGAGAACGTAAAGCAGTTTGATTCCAAATATCTGAAAGCAAAACGTATCGCAAGGCGACGGAAGCAAAGACGTATTCAATTTATCGTCTTCGGCATCCTGCTCCTCTTCATCATCTTGCTTCTACTTTACATGTTTACACCACTGAGCAAGATTAAAGAGGTGGAAGTTAAAGGGAACGATAACGTGAGTACGAGTGAGATTAAGAAGATAGTCAATGTGACGAACCATTCACGCATGTACACTTTTAGCACGAAGAAAGCTGCTAAGAAATTGGAAGATAAGACGCTCATCAAGCACGCAAATGTGCATAAACAACTGCCGAATAAGTTGATTGTGGATATCTCAGAGTACAACATCGTTGGTTTAGTGAAGAAGAAAGATGAGTATGTGCCAATCCTCGAGGATGGCAAAGAGCTTAAACACCTCTCTGGTTCTGCTAACAATGGTCCCGTATTAACTGGTTTTACTAAAGGGAAGAAGCAAGACATCATAGACGCGTTAAATAAGATGCCAAGCAATGTGCGAGCGGCTATTTCAGAAATTAGCTATGAACCGACTAAAGGAAGTGAGAATCAAATCAAGCTTTATACTTCCGATGATATTCAAGTGTTAGGCAACATTCGCACGATTGCTAAGAAGATGAAGTACTATCCGCAAATGACAGAGGCGCTCGACCGAGATGAAAGTGGAAATCTCAAGCGAAATGGTTATATTGACTTAACAGTCGGTGCCGCATTTGTTCCGTATAGTGAAAATGATGATGACCAATCTGATTCTGAGAAGAATGTCAAAGCTGGATCTGAGCATGAAGATAAAGCAAAAGATGAACTCCAAGAAACATTGAATAAAATTGATAAAAACAAAGATAAAAGTGATGATAAAAATAATTAAAAAATTTAGATGAACAGATGTGTTTATAGTTCACAAGCAATGCTACGTATTGTAAACTGAATGTAGTATGTACTTGAAATGTAATTGTCAGGAGGTGCCTATCTATGGAGGAACATTATTATGTAAGTATAGATATTGGTTCATCGAGTATAAAAACAATAGTAGGCGAAAAATTTCACAACGGAATTAATGTGATAGGTACAGGACAAACCTATACGAGCGGAATTAAAAATGGATTAATTGACGACTTTGATATCGCACAACAAGCGATTAAAGATACGATTAAAAAGGCATCTATTGCTTCAGGTGTAGATATTAAAGAAGTCTTCTTGAAACTACCTATTATCGGTACAGAAGTTTATGACGAAACAAATGAAATTGAATTTTACGAAGACACAGAACTCAACGGTACACACATAGAGGATGCGCTAGAAGGTATTCGCGATAAAAACGATGTTGAAGGTACTGAAGTTATCGATACTTTCCCTATCAAATTCTACGTGGATGGGGACAACGAAGTATCAGATCCGAAAGAACTTGTCGCACGTCATTCTTTACGTGTGGATGCAGGTGTTATCGCAATCGAACGCTCAATCTTAATCAACATGATCAAATGTGTTGAATCATGTGGCGTCGATGTCTTAGACGTTTATTCAGATGCGTATAACTATGGCTCAGTTCTTTCAGCTACTGAACGCGAATTAGGCGCGTGTATCATTGATATTGGCGAAGATTTAACTCAGCTCGCTTTCTATGAACGTGGTGAGCTTGTTGATGCAGACTCTATCGAGATGGGTGGACGCGATATTACGGACGATATCGCTCAAGGTCTTAACACGACACACGATACAGCTGAGAAGATTAAGCATCAATATGGTCATGCTTTCTATGACTCTGCTTCAGATCAAGATGTCTTTAGTGTCAACCAATTAGACAGTGAAGAGACAGCGCAGTATACACAGAAAGATCTCGCGGACATTATCGAAGCCCGTGTCGAAGAAATTTTCTTCAATGTATTTGACGTTCTGCAAGAGCTTGGTTTGACGAAAGTAAATGGCGGCTTTATTGTTACAGGTGGTTCAGCTAATTTACTCGGTGTCAAAGAGTTATTGCAAGATATGGTTAATGAAAAGGTTAGAATTCATACACCTTCACAAATGGGTATCAGAAAGCCAGAATTTTCTTCTGCTATCTCAACAATATCTAGTAGCATTACTTTCGATGAGTTATTAGATTATGTTACAATAAGTAATCATGATAGTGAAGAATTTGAAGAAGAAGAAATCGAACCAGACGAGAAAGACACTTCTTCTAAATCAGGTGGATTTGATTGGTTCAAGAAGAAGACCAACAAATCAGAAACAACACATCACGACGATGTGAAAGATACTGAAGGTGCAAGAGAGCCATATAGTGTTGAACATGGTGAACATGAACAGCAAGAAGCTCAACCTAAAGAAGAAAGTAAATTTAAAAAATTGATGAAATCTCTATTTGAATGATTGGCCATTAATACTAGGAGGAAATGCAATGTTAGAATTTGAACAAGGATTTAATCATTTAGCGACGTTGAAAGTCATCGGTGTAGGGGGCGGCGGTAACAACGCCGTAAACCGTATGATTGATCACGGAATGAATAACGTAGAATTTATTTCTATTAACACTGACGGACAAGCTTTAAACTTATCTAAAGCTGAGTCTAAGATCCAAATTGGTGAGAAATTAACACGTGGTTTAGGTGCAGGTGCTAACCCTGAAATTGGTAAGAAAGCAGCTGAAGAATCACGTGAACAAATCGAAGACGCAATCCAAGGTGCGGACATGGTATTCGTAACTGCTGGTATGGGTGGCGGTACTGGTACAGGTGCTGCGCCAGTCGTAGCGAAGATTGCTAAAGAAATGGGCGCTTTAACAGTAGGTGTCGTTACTCGTCCATTTAGCTTCGAAGGTCGCAAACGTCAAACTCAAGCAGCAGCTGGTGTTGAATCAATGAAAGCTGCAGTAGATACATTAATCGTTATTCCTAACGATCGCTTATTAGATATCGTTGATAAATCTACACCAATGATGGAAGCGTTTAAAGAAGCAGATAACGTATTACGTCAAGGTGTTCAAGGTATCTCTGACTTAATCGCTGTTTCAGGTGAAGTGAACCTTGACTTTGCCGACGTTAAGACAATCATGTCTAACCAAGGTTCTGCATTGATGGGTATCGGTGTTTCTTCTGGAGAAAACCGTGCAGTAGAAGCTGCTAAAAAAGCGATTTCTTCTCCATTACTTGAAACATCTATCGTGGGTGCCCAAGGTGTGTTAATGAACATCACAGGTGGAGAATCACTTTCATTATTCGAAGCTCAAGAAGCAGCAGACATCGTACAAGATGCAGCGGACGAAGATGTTAACATGATCTTCGGTACAGTAATCAATCCTGAGTTACAAGATGAAATCGTAGTAACAGTTATAGCTACTGGTTTCGAAGACAAACCAGCTTCTCAAGGACGTAAAGCGTCTAACACTGGTTTCGGTTCAAGTGCAACGAGCAGCTCAAGTTCACAAGAAACATCATTCTCTACACGTTCAACTGAAAGTGCAGGTGGCGTAGAGAATACGACTGAAAGCAGAAGTCATTCTACTAAAGAAGATGACATTCCAAGCTTTATCAGAAACCGTGAAGAAAGACGTTCAAGAAGATCTAGACGTTAATCATCACATGATAAAGCGCTATAGCTGAGTCTGGGTAACACTCAGTCATCAATTAAATGAATAACAATGTGGCTGGTTGAATTGCTTTACACAAAGTGTGCAAGCGACACCGCAATTCGACCGACCTATAAGAGTGGGACTGTGATTCAAATTTTTAATGAAATTTCGGATGCTGTCTCACTCTTTTTTAGAATATAAGCCACAAAGTATAAAAGAGATCACTAGAACGAGGAAAGTGAGTACGTATGTCAGAGAAGTTTATTAAATTATCGCATAGATTAGAATATCAAGATGCGTCATTATCCAACATCTTTCTAGGTATGACCACGAGAGAGGATGGTTTGAGTCCATATCCAGATCATGCCTTTAATATGGCGCGTTATACAGATGATGCAGCTGATCACGTTACACAACACCAAGCAACGCTCGCATCTATCATTCATATGCCGACCTCTCACTGGGTCTTTCCGATTCAGACGCATGGCAATCGTGTGACTGAGGTGACACAGCGAGATAGAGGAACGAACATCGATACGCTAACCGACGATTTACATGGTATTGATGGGCTTTATACCTATGATACAAACATTATGTTAACGATGTGTTATGCGGATTGCGTACCCATTTATTTTTATAGTGAGCGACATCACTATATTGGTTTAGCGCATGCAGGTTGGCGGGGTACAGTAGGCCAAATCGTCGTTAATATGATTGAGGAAATTGACTTCGATATCAAAGATTTACAAGTGGTTATTGGGCCGGCTACCTCAACCTCGTATGTAATTAATGACGATATTAAATCCCAATTTGAAGATTTAGCGATTGATACCTCTCGTTTTATTGAGACGAGAGGGCCTGACAGACATGGCATTGATTTGAAAGAAGCGAATGCTTTACTTTTAGAAAAAGCGGGATTATCCAGAGATCAAATTACAATCACGCAATATGAAACATCTGAAGACTTAGACTTATTCTTCTCTTATCGAGTGGAAAAAGGACAAACTGGACGGATGTTGGCGTACATCGGTCAACGCGAAACAAAGGAAGGGGAAGTGTGAGATGAGTGTACAAGAGCAATATCAAACGATTCAAAAGGAATTGAAAGCTGCGAGCGAAAAGGGAGGTTGGACGACACAACCTGACGTGATTGCTGTGACGAAATATGTTACAATAGACCGAGCTAAAGAAGCATATCAAGCTGGCGTACGACACTTTGGTGAGAACCGTGTCGAAGGCTTCTTAGAGAAGAAAGAAGCGTTACCAGATGACGTGACGATGCACTTTATCGGTCCTTTGCAATCGCGTAAAGTGAAGGAAGTCATCAATGAAGTTACATACTATCACGCACTTGATCGCTTAAAGATAGCTAAAGAAATTGATAAACGTGTCGATCATACTGTGAAATGCTTCGTACAAGTGAATGTGTCAGGTGAGTCTTCAAAGCATGGTCTTGAACTTAGTGAAGTGAAAGACTTTATCGAAACGCTTGCTGACTATGAACATATTGAAGTCATCGGCTTGATGACGATGGCGCCGTATACAGATGACGAAGCTTATATCAAACAATTATTTGAACAATTAAGAAAGCAACGCGATGAAATACAATCTCTCAATCTAGCGCATGCACCTTGTACCGAACTTTCTATGGGCATGAGCAATGACTATCAAATTGCTGCTGAAGCGGGTGCGTCATATGTGCGAATTGGGACGAAACTTGTAGGAAATGAGGAGTGAAGCTATTGGCTTTAAAGGATTTATTTAATGGATTTTTCACTGTAGAAGAGGAAGATGATGAGTTAGAGGCACCGCCAGAAAGAGAACCTCGTAGAGAACAACCTCAGAACCAAACAGCTGAGACATCACATATTGAGCCCAATGAACGTCAACGTTCTTTACAATCTGTGCCGAAAAAGCAATCTTCTAGATACCAATCATCCCAAGGTGAAAGGAAGTATCATATGAATCAATCACAGAAATCAAATACGCGCAATGTAGTGAATATGAACAACCAAGAACAATATGATTACGTTCAAGAAAGTTCTAAGATGTGTTTATTTGAGCCACGCGTCTTCTCAGATACGCAAGATATTGCTGATGAGTTGAAGAATCGCCGTGCTACATTAGTGAACCTTCAACGTATCGACAAGGTTTCAGCTAAGCGAATCATTGACTTCTTAAGCGGTACAGTCTATGCGATTGGTGGCGACATTCAACGTGTAGGTTCAGATATCTTTTTATGTACGCCTGACAACGTAGAAGTAGCTGGAACGATTACAGATCAAATTGAGAACGCTGATTTTCATGGCGAATAGAGGCTAAATTATGAGTTTAGAAATATTAGGCACGATTTTCAATATAATATTGATTCTCGTTAGAATTTATACTTTTGGAATGCTCTTTTACTTCTTAATGTCTTGGCTACCGGGTGCGCGTGAGAATGGATTAGGCCGATTCTTAGCTAAGATTTACGAGCCATTTTTAGAACCATTCCGACGCATCATTCCACCGATTGGAATTATAGATATTTCATCTATCGTCGCACTCTTTGTGCTGTTCTTGTTTAGAGAAGGTTTAGGAAGTCTCTTTAGCTTGATTATGCATTCATTATAATATGTGCTTTAACGGTAGGTAGAATGAGCTTCGAGCTACGTATATACACGATAAGATAATTAAAAGTCCCGCTCTGACGTTGTGAGGGTTGGGACTTTCTTTGTAGTGGATATAAATTATTTATATAAAAAGGAGCGTGAGCACGATAGATATTTATCAACACTTTCGAAGCGAAGAGCGTGAGATAATCGATCAATTAATCGATAAGTGTAAACAGGCGAATGATCATTACGCTCCGCAACTCACTAACTTTTTAGACCCTAGAGCACAGTATATTGCTGAAGTGGTAACGAATAGTTTCGAAGATTTACACATCCATTTCTTTGGGGGTTATCATGCTGAGCGTCAACGTGCGATTATTGCCCCCTCGTACTATGAACCGGACATAGAAGATTTCGAAGTCGTACTGATTGAGGTTACATATCCGAAGAAGTTTGTGACGATTCAACATCAACATGTACTAGGTACGATTATGTCCATGGGGATTGAACGTGAGCAACTAGGTGATATACTAGTGAATGAGACGATACAGTTCGTTTTGACAAAACAGTTAGAATCTTATATGATGGTGGAATTAACACGTATCAAAGGTGCAACAGTGAAACTTAATTCTATTCCGTTTAAAGATATGATACAATCTAAAGAGGACTGGAAATCATTTCATGCGACTGTCAGTGCATTGCGTTTAGACGTAGTGTTGAAAGAAATGATACGTAAATCGCGTTCCATCGCGAAACAATTGATAGAGAAGAAACGTGTGAAGGTGAACCACGTCATCGTCGACTCAGTCAACTTCCACTTAGACGTCGGTGATTTGTTGTCGATTCAAGGATTTGGTCGCGCACGTGTCACAGACGTCGGAGGCAAGACGAAGAAAGATAAGGTTCACATTCAGTTTGAAACTTTGTTTAAATAGAATCGAAGCGTAGGTAGAGATAGAGGAGGTCATTCAATGCCTTTTACACCTAGTGAAATTAAACATAAATCATTTTCACGTGTGAAAAATGGTTACGAAGCAACTGAAGTAGCAAACTATTTAGAACAATTAAGTAAAGAAATCGAACGATTGAAAGAAGATAAGAAACAACTTGAAAAAGTGATTGAAGATAAAGAAACAAATCTTAAATCATACAAAGATGTGCATCAATCTGTGAGCGACGCTTTAGTTCAAGCACAAAAAGCAGGTGAAGAAACGAAAGCTGCTGCTACGAAAGAGGCTGAAGCGACAAAAGAGACAGCGCAAGCGGAAGCTGACCGTATCGTTAACGATGCAGTGGAGAAAGCACGTCGCTTATCTTTCCAAACAGAAGATATGAAACGTCAATCTAAAATCTTTAGATCCCGTTTCCGCATGTTAGTGGAAGCGCAACTCGATCTTCTCAAGAACGACGATTGGGATTATCTTCTGAATTACGATTTAGATGCACAACAAGTGACTGAAGAGAATGTACAGCACTTAAATAATGAAGATTTAACGCCTGAAGAACAAGCGCTTAAAGAGAAACAAGAAGCAGGCGACAACGAACAAAGTAATGAACAGACAGAGAATACATCTAAAGATGATGACTTAAAGTCTAAATAATATGGTTAGATCGAACAGACGCGTAAGAAACAGTTTGCATATGATTAGCGAGCTAGGGATGGTGAAAGCCTAGTATATGTGTGTTTCTTATATCACTGTTCAACAAGTATAATAATGTAGTTGAGAGAACTCTAAGTTGAGTTAATCAGGGTGGTACCGCGATGATTCGAGTCGTCCCTGTTAATTGAACTTAGAGTTCTTTTTTAATAGTAAGAAGGAGTGAATGAAATGGACTATAAAGAAACCCTATTAATGCCAAAGACAGCTTTCCCAATGCGTGGAGGTTTACCCAACAAAGAACCTAAGATCCAAGAAGAATGGGATGAGAAAGAGATTTATCAAAAATCTTTAGAGAAAAACAAAGGTAATACATCATACATTCTTCACGATGGCCCTCCATATGCGAATGGTGGCTTACATATGGGTCATGCGTTGAATAAGATTCTTAAAGATATCATCACGCGCTATAAGACGATGCAAGGGTACTATACGCCATACGTACCAGGTTGGGATACACACGGTCTTCCAATCGAACAAGCATTGACTAAAAAAGGTGTTAAACGTAAAGAAATGTCAGTTTCTGAATTCAGAGAGAAATGTAAAGAATTTGCGTTAAACCAGATTGAATTACAGAAAAAAGATTTCAAACGTCTTGGTGTAAGTGGTGACTTCGACAATCCTTATATCACTTTAAAACCTGAATATGAAGCAGCGCAATTACGTTTATTCGGAGAAATGGCTGCGAAAGGTTTAATTTACAAAGGATTGAAGCCTGTCTACTGGTCTCCATCAAGTGAATCTTCACTTGCAGAAGCGGAAATCGAATATCACGACAAACGTTCTCCATCTATCTACGTTGCATTCGATGTGAAAGACGGTAAAGATGTCGTAGATGAAGATGCACAATTTATCATCTGGACAACTACACCATGGACACTTCCAGCTAACGTAGCAATCACAGTACACCCTGAATTAACTTACGGTGAATACCTCGTTGATGGTCATAAATACGTCGTAGGTAAAGACTTAGTTGACGATGTAGCTGAGAATTTAGGTTGGAATACGGATGACATCGAATTAGTGAAAGAATTCTCAGGTAAAGATTTAGAATATGTTGAAGCGCAACATCCATTCTTAGAAGATCGTACAGTCTTACTCATTAACGGTGATCACGTTACTACAGATGCAGGTACAGGATGCGTTCACACGGCACCTGGACACGGGGAGGATGACTATATCGTAGGTACGAAATATAATTTACCAGTCATCAGTCCGGTTGACTACAAAGGTGTGTTAACGGAAGAAGCAGGTCCGTTCGCTGGTGAATTCTACGACAAAGCCAATAAACCAATTACTGATTTACTTAAAGAGAACGGCTCATTATTGAAATTAGACTTCATTACACATAGTTACCCACATGATTGGCGTACGAAGAAACCAGTAATCTTTAGAGCGACACCACAATGGTTTGCTTCTATCGATAAAGTTCGTCAAGATATTTTAGATGCGATTGAAGAGACGCATTTTAAAGTTGACTGGGGTAAAACACGTATCTATAACATGATTCGTGACCGTGGCGAATGGGTGATCTCACGTCAACGTGTCTGGGGTGTACCGCTTCCAGTATTCTACGCTGAAAATGGCGACATCGTGATGACTGAAGAAACAGTGAATCATGTGGCAGACCTCGTAGAAGAATACGGTTCAAACGTGTGGTTCGACCGTGAAGCGAAAGATTTATTACCTGAAGGTTTCACACATCCTGGTAGCCCTAACGGTGAATTTACGAAAGAAACAGATATCATGGACGTATGGTTCGACTCTGGTTCATCTCATCGTGGTGTACTTGAACAACGCCCTGAGCTATCTTTCCCAGCTGACCTTTATCTTGAAGGTAGTGACCAATATCGTGGTTGGTTCAACTCATCTATCACAACATCAGTAGCGACGCGTAATCGTTCACCATACAAGATGTTGCTCTCTCACGGCTTCGTTATGGACGGCGAAGGTAAGAAGATGAGTAAATCATTAGGTAACGTTATCGTTCCTGAACAAATCGTGAAGCAGAAAGGTGCAGACATCGCACGTTTATGGGTAAGTAGTGTAGATTATCTTGCCGATGCGCGTATTTCAGACGAAATCATTAAACAAACTGCGGACGTGTATCGTAAAATTCGTAACACATTGCGCTTCATGCTAGGTAACGTCAACGACTTTAATCCTGAAACAGATGCTATTGCTGAAGCTGATTTATTAGAAGTCGATCGTTACATCTTAAATCGCTTCCGCGAATTTACAGCAAGCACAATTAAAAACTACGATAACTTCGATTACTTAAATATCTATCAAGAAGTTCAAAACTTCATCAACGTAGAACTCAGTAACTTCTACTTAGATTATGGTAAAGATATTCTTTACATCGAAGAACGCAGTGCACATAAACGTCGTAGCATGCAAACGGTGCTTTACCAAATCGTTGTTGATATGACGAAATTACTTGCGCCAATTCTTGCTCATACTGCTGACGAAGTTTGGAGTTACATTCCACATGTTCAAGAAGAAAGTGTTCACCTCACTGATATGCCAAAAGTTCAAGATGTTGATACTGAATTAGTTGAGAAATGGAACACATTCATGAAACTTCGCGACGATGTGAACCGTGCATTAGAAATTGCACGTAACGAGAAAGTCATCGGTAAATCATTAGAAGCGAAAGTGACAATTGGAAGTAATAGTGAGTTTAACGCGACAGAGTTCTTACAAGGCTTTGAAGATTTACAACAGCTATTCATCACTTCTCAAGCTGAAGTAGTGGACAATATTGAAGGTGGTGCTTCTTATGCACACGGTGACATAAAAGTTGAACATGCTGACGGTGAGAAATGTCAACGTTGCTGGAACTATAGTGAAGACCTTGGTTCAGTAGGCGAACTCACTGACCTTTGCCCACGTTGTCAAGCTGTCGTGAAGACATTAGTTTAATTTCAATTATAAATTGATTTGACGTTAAGTCAGTTAGGTAACATGACTCAAAGACATCCTTTTGAATGACGTACACGCGCATTCAGAAGGGTGTCTTTTGTTCTGAAATGATAAGATTCATTACTAGGTCTAAACTTTTGTTTACATAAGGATTAAGCTATAATGAAAGTTGTTGTCTATATGGACGAATTAAAACCGAGGAGGTACCTCAATGAAGCGCCAGTACTTTATTGGAACTACGGTAGTAGTCACATTATTGATATTAGCAATAGACCAATTGACGAAATATTTAATTGCAGCAAAGATGACCATAGGCGATTCTTACACGGTGATTCCCCACTTCTTAAATATCACTTCACATCGTAATAACGGGGCGGCGTGGGGCATTCTAAGTGGTAAAATGGGCTTCTTTGTCATCATTACACTTATTATATTAGCGATTCTCATAATTTTTTATATTAAAGAGGCGAAAGGCAATTTATTCATGCAAATCGCTTTAAGTCTTCTGTTCGCTGGAGCGATTGGTAACTTTATTGACCGATTATTACATGGCGAAGTGGTTGACTTTATCGACACAAATATCTTCGGATATGATTTCCCAATTTTTAACGTAGCAGATTCAAGTTTGACGGTAGGGGTTATCTTCATCATCATTGCTTTGTTAAAAGATATGAATAATAAAGAGGAATAGGAGGTAAGATCATGGAACAACATCAATTCAATATTGCAGAAACGAATTTAGCTGGGTCACGCATTGACAAAGTTCTTCCAGAATTTAACAGCGAGTGGTCACGTTCGCAAATGCAAGACTGGATTAAAGAAGGTTTAGTAAAAGTAAATGGTAAAGTGGTCAAAGCGAACTACAAAGTGAAAGCGAACGACGTCATTGAAGTGACTGAGAAAGAAGTTGAAGAAGCGGATATTCAACCCGAAGATTTGAACTTGGACATTTACTATGAGGATGACGATGTCGCGATTGTTTACAAACCTAAAGGTATGGTTGTGCATCCATCACCAGGGCATTACTCTGGAACACTCGTCAACGGCTTGATGTATCAAATGCAGAATTTATCTGGTATCAATGGTGAAGTTCGACCAGGTATTGTACACCGTATCGATAAAGATACGTCAGGACTCTTGATGGTTGCGAAGAATGACGTGGCACACCGTAGCCTTGTTGAACAATTGATGGCGAAGACAGTGACGCGTAAATATTCAGCGCTCGTGCATGGCAATATTCCGCATAATTACGGAACAATCGATGCGCCAATCGGACGTAATAAGAATGATCGACAAGCGATGGCTGTCGTCGATGATGGTAAAGAAGCTGTCACGCATTTCGATGTGAAAGAACATTTTAAAAAATATACATTAGTGGAATGTGAACTTGAAACAGGACGTACGCACCAAATTCGTGTGCACATGAAATATATCGGCTATCCGCTCGTAGGTGACCCGAAGTATGGTCCGAAGAAGACGTTGGATATTGGTGGCCAAGCACTACATGCTGGCGTAATTGGTTTCCAACATCCTAGAACGGGTGAATATATCGAACGCACAGCACCAGTACCTGATGCCTTCGCAAATTTATTAGATGAATTGCGTCATAGTGATAGCTAAGTATAGGTGGAGGCCGTGATAAGGCACTGTCATATGAACTACGGCGTGTATTGAGGATTGAGACGATTCCAGACTTCTATAGCTATGGTGGCAAAGCGATGAGAACCACTGAACATTCACTGTAGAATTAAATTGTGAAACCATTTCAAACTCAACTTGACGCTCGACCGTATTAGATGTAAAATTTAGATAAAGTTAAATCGCATATTTAAAAAACGCAAGTCTTTAACGATGAGTCCAGAGAGGCTCCGAAGACATCGCATATTGAGTCGCATACATGAGATTCATAGTGAAGAACTTCCGCACGCTATCGTGTAGATCATGACTATGAATTACTCAACCTTCACGTACGTTCATTTCAATGAATGTACGACCCTAACGCCAAGTCATAAGTATCGCGAAGGTGTATCCAATCAAGACCGCATGTCTTCATAAAGACATGTGGTCGTTTTTTATGCGCAACGCAATTGATCTTTAAGTGTCACATCAATCTAATTTCAAAGTGTAGGTGGAGATTATGTCTGAACGAATTATCATGGATGATGCAGCCATCCAACGTACAGTAACACGTATCGCTCACGAAATACTTGAATATAATAAAGGAACAGACCGTCTAGTATTGCTTGGTATTAAGACACGAGGCGCATTTTTAGCGAAACGCATTCAAGAGAAGATTGAGTCCATTGAACATCAGTCTGTACCCACTGGCACAATCGATATCACGCAGTTCAGAGATGACAAAGAAGCTTCATCTGTAGAGACAACTCAGCCACCTTTCGATATTGACACAGAAATTACAGATCAAGCTGTGATTATTATTGATGATGTACTTTATACGGGTCGTACAGTGAGAGCGGCATTAGATGCGATATTGGGGCACGCGAGACCGCATAAGATTGGACTTGCGGCACTCGTTGACCGTGGCCATCGCGAATTGCCGATTCGTGCTGACTTCGTAGGTAAAAATATTCCAACAGCACGTGACGAAGCAGTATCCGTTTACTTAGAAGAAGTTGATCACAGCAATGCCGTCGCAATTGAATAATTCAGCTTTTAAATCAGTACGAGAGACTGAAAAAGCATGTACACTGATTCAAGAAGAGTGAGGTCTTTGAATCAGCTGTACCGTCCTTTTATGCATGTATAGAGCAACGTGTATCTTCATGCTTAAAGGATGTTTTGTTTCAGTCTCTTTACACCGAGTAAAGAGACTTTTTTTAAAAGGAGAAAAAGAGATGGAAAATGAACAATTGTTTGAGCGCACGGCGAAACCGGTGCTCGACGTCAGAGACAAACCGAAACCTTCCCAATGGGCATTCTTGAGTACCCAACATTTATTTGCGATGTTTGGCTCAACGGTACTCGTACCATTCTTAACACATATGCCGATATCAGCAGCGCTACTCGCTTCAGGAATCGGAAGTTTATTATACATACTCATCACACGAGCGAAGATCCCAGCGTACTTGGGTTCAAGCTTTGCCTTTATCACGCCCATCATCTCAGGTATTGCCAACCATAGTCTCGGGGATATGTTAGTCGCACTCTTCATGAGTGGTGTGATGTACGTCATTATTGGGCTGATCATCAAACTCAGTGGGATTAACTGGCTCATGCATTTGTTGCCACCTGTTGTAGTTGGTCCAGTCATCATGGTCATCGGTTTGAGCTTAGCACCGACAGCGGTAAACATGGCAATGTTTGAGAACTCTGGAGAGATGAAAGGTTACAACTTGAGTTACTTGCTCGTAGCAATGATTACCTTGCTCGTAACGATTTGTGTACAAGGTTTCTTTAAAGGGTTTCTATCACTGATACCTGTACTTGTAGGGATTATCGTCGGCTACATCGTGTCAGTTTGTATCGGCCTAGTTAACTTCGCATCGATTGCTCATGCGAAATGGCTGCTATTGCCTGATATTTACTTACCGTTTAAAGATTACGTTCCATCATTCCATCTCGGACTCGTCTTAGTGATGGTACCGATTGTCTTCGTTACTGTCAGCGAACACATCGGTCATCAAATGGTGATTAATAAGATTGTAGGACGTAACTTCTTTAAAGACCCTGGACTAGACAAATCCATTATCGGTGACGGTGTATCTACGATGTTTGCGAGTATCATCGGCGGTCCACCAAGCACGACATACGGTGAGAATATCGGTGTACTAGCGATTACGAAAATTTATAGCATTTACGTCATCGGTGGGGCAGCATGTATCGCTATCCTGCTCGGGTTTATCGGTAAGTTCACTGCACTGATTTCATCCATACCTACACCCGTGATGGGCGGCGTTTCCATCTTACTCTTTGGAATCATCGCAGCGAGTGGTTTGAGAATGTTAGTTGAAAGCAACGTCGACTTTGCGCAGAACCGCAACTTAGTCATCGCTTCAGTCATTCTCGTGATTGGTATTGGAAACCTAGTTTTTAATTTAAAAGGATTAGGCATTAACCTACAAATTGAAGGTATGGCCTTAGCTGCTTTAGCAGGCATTATCTTGAACTTAATATTACCGCAACCTAAATCAGCAACTGACAGCAAGGACGCATAACGGAAAGAAGATGGAGGTTAGAATATGAGAAACTTACTATCAATGGAACATTTATCGACGACAGAAATTGACCACTTGATACACAAAGCAAGTGAATTTAAATCTGGCGCTAGGCCTTTCCCGCAATACAAAGATCAGTTTGTAGCAAATCTCTTCTTTGAGAATTCTACACGTACGAAGAGTAGCTTTCTCGTAGCTGAACAGAAGCTGGGATTAAACTTAGTGGACTTTGAAACTTCTACTTCATCCGTTCAGAAGGGCGAGTCCTTATATGATACATGTAAAACGTTAGAGAGCATAGGCGTGAATTTACTCGTTATCCGCCATTCTGAGAATGCTTATTACGATAAACTAGACAATATCAACATACCTATCATTAATGGAGGAGACGGCAGTGGTCAGCATCCTACCCAAAGTTTATTGGACATCATGACGATTCATGAAGAATTTAATCGTTTTGAAGGTTTGAAAGTACTCATCTGTGGAGATATTAAAAACTCTCGCGTTGCTCGAAGTAACTATCACAGTTTGACAGCACTCGGTGCAGAAGTCATGTTCTCAAGCCCACAAGAATGGCAAGACAACTCTATTGGAGCACCATACGTTGATATGGATGAAGTGATCGATCAAGTGGATATCGTCATGTTACTTCGCGTACAGCATGAGCGACATGGGTCCGAAGAGGTTGATCACTTTGAAGCGGGTCATTATCATCATGACTTCGGCCTTACACCAGAACGTTATGAACGTCTTCAGGAACACGCGATTATCATGCATCCTGCTCCAGTGAATCGAGGGGTTGAGATTGCTGACGAACTCGTCGAAGCACCTAAGTCTCGCATCTTTAAACAAATGGAAAACGGCATGTTCCTACGCATGGCTGTGATTGATACAATTTTAGATAATCGAAAGGGGTAAATGACTATGAAATTAATTAAAAATGCACAAATTTTACAAAATGGGGAATTACAACAAGTAGACATCCTAATCGAAGGTGAACGCATCAAGATGATCGATGGCCAAATCGATAACACACTCGACGCAGAAGAAATCGATGCACAGGGTCAATTTGTAGCACCAGGACTCGTTGACGTACACGTTCATTTACGTGAACCAGGCGGCGAACATAAAGAAACAATTGAAACAGGTACGAAAGCAGCAGCACGCGGTGGCTTCACTACCGTATGTCCGATGCCGAATACGAAACCTGTACCTGACTCTGTAGAAAATCTAGAGCATGTGAATAAGATTATTGAAGACAGCGCACAAGTTCGTGTCTTACCATACGCAGCAATCACTGTACGTCAAGCAGGTAAAGAGTATGTAGACTTTGAAGCCCTCGCTCAACATGGTGCATTCGCGTTCACAGACGATGGCGTAGGTGTGCAAGAAGCAAGCATGATGTACGAATCCATGAAAGCGGCAGCGAAACAAGGTAAAGCAGTCGTAGCACACTGTGAGGACAATAGCTTAATTTACGGTGGTGCGATGCATGACGGTAAACGTAGTAAAGAGTTAGGCATCCCAGGTATTCCAAACATTTGTGAAGCAGTTCAAATCGCGCGTGACGTGTTACTCGCTGAAGCAGCAGGTGCACATTATCACGTATGTCACGTTTCAACGAAAGAAAGTGTACGTGCAATTAGAGATGCGAAGAAAGCAGGCATCCACGTGACAGCTGAGGTCACACCACATCACCTATTGCTCACTGAAGATGATGTGCCAGGTGACAATGCGATTTATAAAATGAATCCACCATTACGTAGCAAAGAAGATCGTGACGCCTTAATCGAAGCATTACTTGATGGCACAATCGATTGTATCGCAACAGACCATGCGCCACACGCAGCAGAAGAGAAAGATCAACCAATGACTCGTGCGCCATTTGGTATCGTAGGTAGTGAAACAGCCTTCCCATTACTTTACACACATTTCGTAAAAAATGGGGACTGGACATTACAACAACTTGTTGACTACTTAACGATTAAACCTGCTCAAACATTCGACTTACCTTATGGCAAACTTGAAGAAGGTAGCTTAGCCGATTTAACGATTATCAACTTAGATCAAGAGCGCGAAATTAAAGCTGAAGACTTCCATTCTAAAGCAAGTAACACACCGTTCTTAGGTTACAAAGTATACGGTAACCCAGTGCTTACAATGGTTGAAGGAACAGTGAAATTTAAGGAGGAAATCTAATGATTGAGAAACGTTATCTCGTATTAGAAGACGGATCATATTATGAAGGGTACCCACTCGGTTCAGATAACTTAACAATGGGTGAAATTGTATTTAACACTGCGATGACAGGTTATCAAGAAACAATTTCTGACCCATCTTATACAGGACAAATCATTACTTTTACTTACCCGCTCATCGGTAACTATGGTATCAACCGTGATGATTTCGAAACGCTCGTGCCTAGCTTAAACGGCGTTGTAGTGAAAGAGGCGAGCAAGCATCCTAGTAACTTCCGTTCGCAAAGAACATTCCACGAAGTGCTCGTTGAATACGATATTCCAGGCATTTCTGGCGTCGATACACGTAGTATTACTCGCAAGATTAGACAATATGGTGTCTTGAAAGCTGGATTTACCGATAACAAAGATGAAATTGACTCACTCGTTGAGAAGTTGAAATCAACAGAATTACCACGTACTGAGGTACAAACAGTTTCAACGAAATCTCCTTATGTTTCTACAGGTTTCGATTTAAGTGTCGTTCTTGTAGACTTTGGTAAAAAGCAAAACATCGTACGCGAACTCAACGCGCGTGGCTGCAATGTCACTGTTGTCCCTTATGATACAACAGCTGAAGAGATTAAACGCATGTCTCCGGATGGTGTCATGTTATCTAACGGCCCAGGGGACCCAGAAGAAGTGAAAGTAGCGATTGAGATGATTAAAGGCATCTTAGGCGAAATTCCATTCTTTGGTATTTGTCTTGGACATCAACTCTTCGCCTTATCTCAAGGTGCAACATCATTCAAGATGAAATTCGGACATAGAGGTGCGAACCACCCGGTTAAAGACTTGAAGACAGGTAAAGTCGCATTAACAAGTCAGAACCACGGTTACTCTATAGATAAAGATTCTTTAGAGAATACAGATTTAGAAGTGACACACATCGCGATTAACGACAATACAGTTGAAGGTTTACGTCACAAGACATTACCTGCATTCTCAGTTCAATATCACCCTGAGGCATCACCAGGACCAACAGATTCAAACTACTTATTTGATGAATTTATCGATATGATGAATCAATTTAAAGAAAAGGAGCGTCATACTCATGCCTAAACGTAAAGATATAGAAACAATTCTTGTCGTTGGATCAGGACCGATCATCATCGGTCAAGCAGCAGAATTTGACTACGCAGGAACACAAGCATGTCTTGCCTTGAAAGAAGAAGGCTACCGTGTCATCTTAGTCAACTCTAACCCTGCGACAATTATGACGGATAAAGAAATTGCGGACGAAGTATATATCGAGCCGTTAACACACGATTTTATCGCACGCATCATCCGCAAAGAACAACCAGACGCTTTACTACCAACATTAGGTGGACAAACAGGTCTCAATATGGCAATTCAACTCCACGACAGTGGTGTACTTGAGGCAAATGGTGTGACGTTACTCGGTACACGTTTAGAGTCAATTCAACAAGCAGAAGACAGAGAGCAATTCAGAAGCTTGATGAACGATTTAGATGTACCCGTACCTGAAAGTGACATCGTTAATACCGTAGAACAAGCCTTTACTTTTAAAGAACAAGTGGGTTATCCACTCATCGTACGCCCAGCCTTCACAATGGGTGGAACTGGTGGCGGTATTTGCCATAACGATGAAGAGTTACGTGAAGTGGTTTCTAATGGACTTCACTACAGCCCAGCCACACAATGTTTAATTGAGAAATCAATCGCAGGTTACAAAGAGATCGAATACGAAGTTATGCGCGATAAGAATGACAACGCGATTGTTGTATGTAACATGGAGAATATTGACCCAGTGGGTATCCACACTGGTGACTCAGTCGTAGTGGCACCAAGTCAAACGCTTTCTGACGTTGAATATCAAATGTTACGTGACGTGTCATTGAAAGTCATTCGCGCGTTAGGTATTGAAGGGGGTTGTAACGTTCAGCTCGCTTTAGATCCGGATTCAATGCAATACTACATCATCGAGGTTAACCCTCGTGTATCTCGTTCATCAGCACTTGCATCTAAAGCGACAGGTTATCCAATTGCGAAACTTGCGGCCAAGATCGCTGTAGGACTAACTCTAGATGAAATGTTAAACCCAATCACTGGAACATCTTATGCAGCGTTTGAACCTGCGTTAGACTACGTGATTTCTAAGATTCCTCGTTTCCCATTCGATAAATTTGAAAAAGGTGAACGTGTCCTCGGTACGCAAATGAAAGCGACAGGGGAAGTTATGGCGATCGGTCGTACTTACGAAGAATCATTATTAAAAGCGATCCGTTCGTTAGAATATGGCGTACACCACTTAGGTTTACCAAATGGTGAAAGCTATAGCCTAGATTACATTAAACAACGTATTCAAGATCAAGACGATGAGCGTCTCTTCTTCATTGGAGAAGCGATTCGCCGTGGTACAACATTAGAAGAAATCCATGAAATGACGATGATTGACTACTTCTTCCTAAATAAATTCCAACAAATCATCGACATTGAACATGACTTGAAAGAACATAAAGGCGACGTGGACTACGTTCAATATGCGAAGAACTACGGCTTTAGTGACCGTGTGATTGCCCACCGCTTCGACATGACAGAAGATGAAGTTTATCAACTACGTAAAGATAACGGTATTACACCTGTTTATAAAATGGTTGATACTTGTGCGGCTGAATTTGAATCTACTACACCATACTATTACGGTACTTACGAACAAGAGAACGAATCTATCGTTACGGATAAAGAGAAAATCTTAGTACTTGGTTCTGGTCCGATTCGTATCGGTCAAGGTGTAGAATTCGACTATGCGACAGTACACGCTGTATGGGCAATTCAAAATGCTGGATACGAAGCAATCATTGTAAACAACAACCCTGAAACGGTTTCTACTGACTTTTCAATCTCAGACAAGCTCTACTTCGAACCACTTACTGAAGAAGATGTCATGAACATCATCGATTTAGAGCAACCTAAAGGCGTTGTCGTTCAATTCGGTGGTCAAACAGCAATCAACTTAGCTGACAAACTAGCTAAACACGGTGTCAATATCTTAGGTACAACGCTCGAAGACCTTAACCGTGCAGAAGATAGAAAGGAATTCGAAGCGCTACTTCACACAATCGACGTACCGCAACCTAAAGGTAAGACGGCGACTTCTCCAGAAGGTGCCTTAGAGAACGCGCGTGAAATCGGCTATCCAGTTGTCGTTCGCCCATCCTATGTACTCGGTGGACGTGCGATGGAAATCGTTAATAGTGATGACGAATTGAAGAACTACATGAACCAAGCGGTTAAAGCAAGTCCAGATCATCCAGTGTTAATCGACCGTTATCTTACAGGTAAAGAAATTGAGGTCGATGCAATTTCAGACGGTGAGACAGTGATTATCCCAGGTATCATGGAACACATCGAACGTGCAGGTGTTCACTCTGGTGACTCTATCGCAGTTTATCCACCTCAAACTTTAACGCAAGAAGAAGTGGATACGCTTGAAGATTACACAATGCGTTTAGCGAAAGGCCTTAATATCGTGGGTCTGATTAATATTCAATTCGTTATCGCACATGATGGCGTCTATGTGCTAGAGGTTAACCCTCGTTCAAGCCGTACAGTGCCGTTCTTGAGTAAAATTACTGGCATTCAAATGGCACAACTTGCAATGCGTGGTGTAATGGGCGAGAACCTGCAAGAATTAGGTTACAAACCAGGTATTCAACCACACAGTGAAGGTGTCTTCGTTAAAGCACCAGTCTTCAGTTTTAATAAACTGAAAAACGTTGATATTACGCTTGGACCTGAAATGAAATCTACAGGTGAGGTCATGGGTAAAGACTTAACGATGGAAAAAGCATTGTTTAAAGCGCTCACAGCTAGTGGTGTGGAAGTGAAAGACCACGGTACAGTTCTCATGACGGTTAGCGATAAAGATAAAGAAGAAATTGTCGATATCGCGCGTCGCTTAAACGAAGTAGGTTACAGAATTCTTGCGACTGAAGGTACAGCACACAAACTTAACGAGAACAATGTGCCCGCACAAGTCGTAGGTAAAATTGGTCGTGAAGACGATATCTTAACTCAAATTCAGAACAATAAAGTTCAAATTGTAATCAATACGATGACAAAAGGTAAAGAAGTTGAAAGAGACGGTTTCCAAATCCGCAGAACTTCTGTAGAAAATGGTGTGCCATGTCTCACTTCTCTTGATACTGCAAACGCCTTAACGAATGTCATTGAAAGCATGACATTTACAATGAGAACAATGTAATCTTATGGAAGAAGTAAAAGGTCTATGATTTTTGACTATTGAGTAATGGGAGGTCGATGGGGTTAACATCAACCTCTCTATACTCATTTTACTCATCACGAACTGAAAGCGATGTATGAGTTTAAGAATGATAAGCTCAATGTGATTGTGATATTATCTTAAACTTTTCTAAACAATACACACTATTAAGTGAAAAACTGAGGTGGATTAATCAGTGGAAACTTTGCCAATTATCGCTTTAGATTTCGAATCTAAAGAGAAAGTAGACCAATTCTTGGATTTATTCGATGAGCCACTTTACGTCAAAGTCGGCATGGAATTGTTCTATCAAACAGGCCCAGAACTCATATCAGACATCAAAGCGCGTGGTCACCGCATTTTCCTAGATTTAAAGCTTCACGACATACCTAATACAGTAGGTAAAGCGATGGAAGGACTAGCGAAATTAGAGGTCGACATGGTCAATGTGCATGCAGCGGGGGGCACAGTAATGATGCACCGTGCATTAGAAGGCTTAAGAAAGCATAACCCCGATACGAAACTCATCGCTGTGACACAGTTGACTTCAACGACGGAAGAGATGTTACATGACGAGCAGAACATTCAAACATCAATTGAAGATGCCGTCTTAAACTATGCGCAACTTGCACAACAAGCACAGTTAGATGGCGTCGTATGCTCACCGTTAGAAGCGGAATTATTAACACAGCATTTAGGTTCAGATTTCTTAAAAGTCACACCAGGTATACGTCCGAAAGATGCGCAAACAAATGATCAGAAGCGCATCACTACGCCTGAAGAAGCAAAGACAAATGGCTCTACACATATTGTAGTAGGCCGTCCTATTACACAAAGTGACAATCCGGTAGAAAGCTATCACAAAATCAAAGAAAGTTGGTGCAACTAACATGGCAAGATCGATTGCAGAATCTTTATTAGATATCGAAGCGGTATCACTCTCACCAAACGATCGCTTCACTTGGAGTTCAGGTATCAAATCACCCATCTATTGCGATAATCGCGTGACGCTTGGCTATCCTAAAGTCCGCCGTCAAATTCGCGATGGTTTAGCAGCATTAATTCGTGAACACTTTGGTGACGTTGAAATCGTGTCTGGTACAGCGACTGCAGGTATTCCACACGCAGCATACATTTCAGAAGAGCTAGATTTACCGATGAACTATGTTCGCTCTAAGAGTAAAAGTCATGGGAAACAGAATCAAATCGAAGGTGCGAATAGCCAAGGTAAGAAAGTTGTTGTCGTTGAAGATTTAATTTCTACAGGTGGTTCTTCAATCACCGCTGTAGATGCATTGAAAGAAAGTGGTGCAGAAGTACTTGGTGTGGTAGCCATCTTTACTTATGGCTTGAAGAAAGCGACAGAAACATTTGAAACAGCTAACGTACCTTTCTATACGTTAAGTGATTATAATGAACTCATTGAAGTAGCAGAAGAAAGAGGCGTTATTACGAAAGAAGATATCGATACACTTGTTGAGTGGCGCGATAATTTATAAATTGATAGTAAAAAATAATCCTGTGTTGACGTACTTGATGCGACGCAACACAGGATTATTTGTATTTCAGTTATATTAACGAATAAACATTTTAATCAGTAACCAACCTACCAATAATACGACAAAGAAGACGAGTAATGGAATAAGCACGTATGTCATAAATTACCTCCACGTATTTTTAATCTATTTTAACAAAATAATGTGACTTAGGAAATGTCGGAGTTGTAGTAGTAGGCCAGGAAGACTAAGGTGCTACGCTCGCCTACGCGTGGATCATGCGCCAAGCTCGTGATATGTTACAATGAGTAAAGATGATTTAACCGAGAGTAATGGAACGGTTGAAAAGAGGAGGATAACGGATGAGTATACCTAAAGTGACTACGTTTATGATGTTTAATGGTCAAGCTGAAGAAGCGATACGTACATACGTAGAAGCTTTCGATGATGCAGAAATTCTCGCAATGCGTCGTTATAGTGAAGAAGATGACGCGCCGACAGATTATTTACAACATGCGATCTTTCGATTGAAAGACCAAGTATTGATGGCGATTGACAATGTGAATGGCATGGATATTGAAATGAATCCAGCGATGTCACTATATGTCACTGTTGATACGGCGATGGAAATGGAACGTTTATTTAGTAAGTTGAAGAATCAAGGTGCCATCTTAATGCCGAAGACAGAAATGCCACCGTTCAGAGAGTTTGCATGGGTGCAAGATCGTTTCGGTGTGAACTGGCAATTAGCTTTACCTGAGAAACAATAGCTTTCGACGAGAATGAGGTACATTAAAAAGACCCAGCCGATAAAGTAGGATACGACGTCCTTACTTTGTTCGGCTGGGGTATTTACGTTTATAAAAGGATATTGCTATTGCATTACTTACTAACGCTTAATCCTGCGTGTGAAAAGATGCGTTTAGAAGATGTGCTCGGGATGATGATTATTTCTCATCTATTTTCATCGCTTTAATGTGATCATAATCAGGCGTTGCAAACAACGTTTTCTGATTGTCGTAAGTTACAAATCCTGGCTTCGCTCCTGAAGGTTTATGCACATTTTTAATTTGCGTGTAGTCTACAGGAATTTGAGCAGAATTTCCTGCTTTAGAGAAGTAACCTGCCAACATCGCAGCTTCTTTCAACGTTTCCTCACTCGGATCGTCATTCAATATCACGACGTGTGAACCTGGAATATCTTTAGTATGGAACCACCAATGCTGTTTAGCAGCTTTCTTGTTCGTTAAATAATCGTTCTGTTTGTTATTTTTACCGACAAGCATCGTATCTCCATCCGTAGAACGATAGTGTTGCAACTGAATTTGAGGTTTTTTCTTCTTCTTACTTTGTTTACGCGCTTTCATGTAACCTTGTTCGGCTAACTCGTCGCGAATTTCATCAATATCATCAACCGTAATATGTACGAGTTGTTGCTCGATATTCTCGAAGTATTGAATGTTGTCTTTCGTTAACTTGATTTGGCGCTCGACTTCATATTCTCGACGTTTCAAACGATTGTATTGTTTGTAGTAATATTGCGCGTTCTCAGACGGCGATTTCGTCGGATTAAGGGGGATATCCACTTCTTCATTCGTATAGTAGTTTAACGCCGTCACATGGTCGTCGCCTTGATGGATGCGATAAATATTTGCCGTAATGAGTTCCCCGTAAAGTTGTTCGCGATCTTTATCTTTCGCACTTTCAGATTCTTGCATGAGTTTACCTAATTTATGTTGATTCTTCTGCACTTGTTGTTGCACGAAACGTACGAGGTCATTCGCGCGTTGTTTCACACGTTCTCTTTCACCACGTGCTTCATAATAGCGATCAAGTAGTTGATGTAAGGAGTCATAGATGACCGCATCGTCGTCAAACTGTTCCAGTTTCATAAAGTAGAAATCTTCTTTTCCCGTTTCATGATTTTTATGGAAAATGGGAGTTTCTGGCCCCTCTGTTTCAGCGAGTACTTCAGCAAAAGCTTCAGGTAAGGTTTCAGTTGTCATAAATTGCTTGCGATTGACGATTTCATTCGTGATGAGCGGGCTAAATCCTTCAAAGGTATGAAGTAACTGTCGAGCAATTTTACCACTATTAAAATCAATATATTGATTTACTTGATCAGCGGAAATCTCGTAAGGGTTCAACTTGTCCTGCGTCGGCGGCGTTTCATACTTAAAGCCAGGCATGACAGTACGATACTGGTTGGTATTTGGCGTGAGATGTTTAAAACCTTCGATAATCTTACGGTCATCATCGACAATAATAAGGTTACTGTGTTTACCCATAATTTCTAGTATGACAGTGCGGTAAATCGTATCGCCTATTTCATCTTTACTTTCAATATCTATTTCAACACGGCGGTCATTACCGATTTGACGAATGGCTTGCACAAATCCACCTTCTAAGTGCTTACGAAAGACGCGCGCAAACATAGGTGGGTCAAAGGGATTGTCGTATTTCTTCTCAGTGATATGCATGCGAGAGAAGCTAGGGTGGATTGACAATAAGAGTTGATGATTCTTACGTTGTTGGCGAATCACCATGATGATCGTGTCATTCTCAGGTTGATTGATTTTATGAATGCGACCACCGATTAGAAATTGTAAGTCTGCTACCATTTTCTTGGTAAATAAACCATCATATGCCATGTGTATCATCCACTTTCTATAATTTTAGTGAACTCATTGTAACATGAGATGTGAGGTGGGCATAGGAGAAGATTTGTCTACGGACGCTATACAATTAAATAGGGAGTATGGTATCATATTGTAATAATAGAAGAATAGCTAGAAAGGTCGTAAATCATGGATAATGAGAAAGGTTTGCTAATTGTGCTTTCTGGTCCCTCGGGTGTAGGAAAAGGGACGGTGCGAAAGAAAATATTTGATGACCCATCGACATCTTATAAATATTCAATTTCAATGACGACACGTGATATGCGTGAGGGAGAAGAAGATGGGGTGGATTACTTTTTCAAGGCGAAGAAAGAGTTTGAAGACCTCATCAAGCAAGACCAGTTTATTGAGTATGCAGAATATGTAGGAAATTATTACGGGACACCTGTGCAATACGTTAAAGATACTATGGAACAAGGTTATGATGTCTTTCTAGAAATAGAAGTTGAAGGTGCAAAACAGGTTCGTAAGAAATTTCCAGACGCACTATTTATCTTCTTAGCACCACCAAGTTTAGATCATTTACGTGAGCGTTTGGTCGGACGTGGTACGGAAAGTGATGAGAAGATTCAAAGTCGTGTAAACGAAGCACGTAACGAAGTGGAAATGATGAATCTTTACGATTATGTCGTAGTTAATGATGAGGTTGAGTTAGCGAAACAACGCATTCAATCCATTGTTGACGCAGAGCATTTAAAGAGAGAGCGTATCGAAGCAAAATATAGAAAGATGATATTGGAGGCTAAAAAATAATGTTATACCCTGCATTAAATGATTTAACTAACCAAGTTCGTTCTAAATACTTAATCGCAACAACAGCTGCGAAACGTGCAAGAGAGTTAGAAGACAAACCTGAAAGTACTTTATTAGATAATTACAAATCTGTTAAAACAGTAGGTAAAGCGCTTGAAGAAATTGCAGATGGTAACGTTTACCCTAACGGTACAATTGATCGTGACGAATAAAGCGTAAGCTCATACTTCTGAGTATAAATATATGAGAGATGTACCATGACAACATTAATTTGTGTCATTTCATAGCGTATGCGAAATCTGCAACATTGGGCAGAATAGAATGAGAGCTTTTCATTTGTGCTCAAGTCAATGTTGTAGGTTTTTCGTTTTTTAAAAGGAGAATAAGAGGGCTGAAGTAAGCCATCTTAACTTTTGTATGAAAGTGTTACGACGAGTGAGATGATAACCACAGTCTGTCATGTAATGAGCAGTACGGTAGTGTAGTTCGTGTCCAAGTGGAAAGGACAAGCTATACTTCCGTGCTTTTTATTTTACCTACAAAATGGTGTATAATGAGAGTTAAAATGACGCAGATAAACGTCGACTCATAAAGCCTCAATATTGGCATATGATGAGCTGAATTACATGCTCAAAGCGGACGTTTAAATGTCGTACGAAGAAACGTTACGATGGAATAATTCGATGGAGGACAATAGTGATGAAGAATATATTGTTGGCTGTGACAGGAGGTATTGCAGCATATAAAGCAATCGATTTAACGAGTAAGTTAACTCAAGCTAATTACAACGTGCGGGTGATGCTTACGGATAATGCGCAAGAATTTGTACAACCTCTCGCGTTTCAAGCAATCAGTCGTAATGTCGTGTATACGAATACCTTTAAAGAAGAGAATCCTGAACAGATTCAGCATGTCGCTTTAGGTGATTGGGCGGATGCCATCGTCATTGCGCCTGCTACAGCAAATATCATTGCGAAGTTGAGTGTGGGGATTGCAGACGATATGGTCACTTCCACGTTGCTCGCTACTGAAACGCCTAAGTTTGTAGCACCTGCGATGAATGTGCATATGTATGAGAACGCTAGAACGCAACATAACATTTCCATCTTGAAAGGGGATGGCTACACGTTTATCGAGCCAGGCGATGGTTATCTTGCTTGTGGGTATGTCGCTAAAGGTCGTATGGAAGAACCGCTTCAGATCGTGGCACGCTTAAATGAGCATTTCAATTCATCTTCTCAGGAAACGGTATCTGAAACAACATCGAAGTCTCCAAGCACCTTTGTAGGCCAACATGCGCTGGTGACTGCTGGACCTACAATCGAAGAGCTTGATCCGGTGCGTTATTTGTCTAACCGTTCTTCAGGTAAAATTGGTTACGCACTCGCTGAAACGTTAAGAGATAAAGGCGCACAGGTGACGTTAGTTTCTGGTCCTACTTCATTGCCAGACCCAGAAGGTGTCGAAGTCGTTCGTGTTGAAAGCGCGGAAGACATGTTTGAAGCGGTAAAGAAACGTTATGATAACGTGGATATCGTCTTCAAAGCAGCGGCAGTTTCAGATTACACACCGACAGAAATGTTGCCGCATAAATTGAAGAAACAAGAAGGCGAACTCAGTGTGACATTTAAACGTACGCCAGACATTTTAAAATACTTAGGCGAACATAAAACACACCAATATTTAGTTGGATTTGCGGCCGAAACGCGTGATATTGAGCGCTATGCGCAAGACAAATTAGAACGTAAGAATGCCGATGTCATCATTGCGAACAACGTGGGCGACCGTTCAATCGGGTTCAGTTCAGATAAAAATGACTATACGATGTACTTTAAAGATCAATCTTCAGTCGCTTTAGGTAAAAAGCCTAAGGTCGAGTTAGCGCAGCTCATTGTAGACGAATTAGAAACTAGGTGGAAATAAATGATTGCCAAAGTCATAGTAGATGTTCAATCTAAAAGCGTCGATTATAACTTTGATTATCTCGTTCCAGAACGATTAGAGTCTGTCATTCAAGTAGGCATGCGCGTCATTGTGCCATTTGGGCCGAGAACGATACAAGGCTATGTGATGGCATTAACTGACCATCCAGATGAGAACTTAGACCTCTCTAAATTAAAGGAACTCAAGGAAATTCAAGATATTCGACCAGAATTAACACCAGAATTGATTCAATTAAGCGAGTGGTACGGCAAATACTTTGTAACGAAACGGATCTCAATGCTTGAAGTGATGCTACCAGCAGCGTTGAAAGCGAAGTATACGAAAGTCTTCCATCTGAAAGATCTTAACGCTATACCTGATTCGCTTGTTAAGCACTTTGACAGCGCGGGTAACTACGAATATAAAGCTGCCCAAAAGAATGGCGATTTGAAAGCACTCTCAGACCTTTTACGAGAAGGTGCAGTGGAAGAACAAACACTTTTATCCCAAAGTGTGGGTAAGAAGACGCAACGTGCAGTACGTATTGCTGACGAATCAGCGATAGATAGCGTGTTAGCGGAATTAGAGTCGAAAGAGAAACAGTATGATTTATATGCGTATTTGAGCGATGAACGTCACCGTGACGTCTCTTTAAAAGAGTTACAAGAGATGGATTTCTCAATTTCATCCATCAATACTTTGACACGTAAGGGCATGATTGAAAAGTATGATGCGGTGATTGAACGGGATCCGTTTGCAACGCGTGTCTTTGAACAAGAGAAGAATCAGACACTCACTCAAGATCAACAATGCGCTTACGATGCGATTTGTGAAAGTATTGAAGAGCGACAACAACGCACGTTCTTACTTCATGGTGTCACAGGTTCAGGTAAGACAGAAGTTTATTTGCAGACGATTGAACGTGTCTTGAACCACGATCGACAAGCGATGATGCTTGTGCCGGAGATTGCATTAACACCGCAAATGGTCTTGCGTTTTAAGAAACGTTTCGGGGATGAAGTAGCAGTGCTTCACTCAGGCTTATCGAAAGGTGAACGGTATGATGAATGGCAGAAGATTCGAGATGGTCGTGCGCGTGTCAGTGTGGGTGCACGCTCTAGTGTCTTCGCGCCATTTAAAGAGCTCGGGATGATTATCATTGATGAGGAGCATGAATCCTCATACAAACAAGAAGATTATCCGAGATATCATGCGCGTGATATCGCAGAGTGGCGTAGTCAATATCATCAGTGTCCACTCGTTCTCGGCAGTGCGACGCCGTGTCTAGAGTCTTATGCCCGTGCGGATAAAGGTGTATATCAGTTGTTGAGCTTACCGAATCGCGTGAACGATCAAGCGATGCCGCATATTGATATCGTCGACATGCGTGAAGAATTGAGTTCAGGCAACCGTTCGATGTTCTCGAATCAGCTCAGAGAGGCCATTGAGACGCGTTTAGCGAACAAAGAACAAATTGTCTTGTTCTTAAACCGCCGTGGCTATGCTTCGTTTATGCTTTGTCGTGATTGTGGTCATGTGCCACAATGTCCGAACTGTGATATTTCTTTAACCTATCATAAGTCGACGGATCAATTGAAATGCCACTATTGTGGTTATCAAGAAACACCACCAGCTCTGTGTCCGAACTGTGAAAGTGAGCATATTCGTCAAGTCGGCACAGGGACCCAACGTGTAGAAGAACTACTGCAACGTGAATTTGAAGGAGCTAACATTATTCGTATGGATGTGGATACAACGTCGCGGAAAGGTGCTCATGAGAAATTATTAAACGACTTTGGCGAAGGAAAGGGCGATATTCTTCTCGGAACGCAAATGATTGCGAAAGGCTTAGACTTTCCTAATATTACCCTTGTAGGCGTGCTCAATGCCGACACGATGTTGAATTTACCTGATTTCCGCTCGAGTGAACGAACATACCAATTGTTAACGCAAGTGGCAGGCCGCGCCGGGCGTCATGAAAAAGAGGGACAAGTCATTATTCAAACATATAATCCAGAGCATTATGCGATTAAAGACGTGCAGCAGAATGATTATTTGGCATTTTACCGTCAAGAGATGGAATATCGTAAACTTGGCAAGTATCCGCCGTATTTCTTCTTAATTAACTTTACGATTTCTCATCAAGAAATGAAAAAGGTGTTAGAGGCGTCTAAGCACATTCACCAAATCTTGTTACAACATCTGTCTGATAAGGCATTGGTGCTAGGTCCATCACCTGCTGCGCTAACGCGGATTAACAACGAATATCGTTTCCAAATTCTGATCAAATATAAGAGTGAACCGGATTTATATCAAGCGTTACAGTATCTAGATGATTATTATCATGAACAATATATGAAAGAGAAACTCGCATTGAAGATTGATATTGCGCCACAAATGATGATGTAGCGATTGAGGCGAGACAATTAGAAGTTAAATAAGACACCTACAAAGGGCAGGCGTCCTGCTCACTTTGTAGGTGTCTTTCCTTAATTATTGTATTCTGTCGCTATGAATGCGATTCAATAGATATTGATAGTAGCTGACTCTGACTTCAGAATCTTCAGCGTAGAAGAATTGTTGACCTGGGTAAGTATTCACTTCAAATAAACCGATCTCTCCCTGTGAGTTCACACCCAAATCTATACCTAGTGCATCGAGTTCATAATCATAGAAGCGTTCAAAGCGTTTCGGAAAGCTAACACAAAGTTGTTCAAGTCGACGTTTAATTTCTTTCCAATTATCTCCAAAGTTTGCTTTGAGAAACGGTACTATAGGTGAGATACCACCGCCTTGGCTGATATTAGAAGTGATATGATGACCTAGTCCAATACGCGGATAAATCTTAACTTTTTGCCATTGGCCACTCTCGTTTTTACGCACATGTAGGCGAATATCGAATGGGTGGCCTTCTTTCGTTTTAGATTCGAAAAATGGCTGGCAAATATAGTTAGGTTTTAAAAATTTATCGTTAATAAGTGGCAATAAGTCCTCTTCGTTTAATGTTCTGGAAGTCATATCATCGGATAAAGTGATTTTATCGTCACATCGTTCAATGACATGAATATTTCTTCCTTGATTGCTAAACACAGGTTTTAGCAAGATTTTCTGATAGCGTGTTAAAAACTCTAAAATATCCTCTGGCTTTTTAACTAAACGATAAGGAATAAGTACATCTTTAAAGTTATTGCTTTGGGATAGCATTTTAAAGACTTTATTCTTACCACCAAGTGTGTGCGTCGTCATCACCGATACAGTTTGCAGTGAATCATAAATACTTTTATTTACTGATTTCATGGGTTCGTTGTCCACGACATCTGGGTACCCGATGATACCGCGTCTCCATTGACCATTTTCGAGAAAGAGACCATTAATTTGTTGATGCTCAGTATCTACATCCTCTGGGGTGAAATAGAAAAAGACTATGTCGTTAAAGTGACACATATAGGCTATAGTACGTGCTAATATTCCAGGTTGTTTGATTGAACGTAACATTCCAACTGTTTTCAATTGAGTAACTCCTTTGCAATATCATAGAAGCAAGGTTCAAGTGAGGGATATTGCTCTATGTTTGTTTCTTAGGTTTGTAATAAAAAGATATGGATTGTGAAACAAGAGGTGATTTATTTAACTTTACTTGTTCGACATTTAATATTATACAACAAAACTTTGAAAAAGCGCGTGCTTAATTGTCATTTCACTAAATGGATTGTCTCTTAATTATAAGTAGAAATATTTGGGCTTAAGATATTAATACAACTCGCTTATTCACAAGTTACTATTATTAAATGATTTTATTATATGGCTAGATTTTGATTTTATCCTTTTACTAAAACTCACAAAGCGTTTTCATACTATCGCAATTTGTTACTTTTTAAGTTATAATAACTTAATGAATTTTTATAAGGAGACGTCTATATGTCGATTAAGAAACTCGTACCATCTGCCCATCCCATATTGAATCATCCCACCTCATCAGTAACGCGATTCGACAACCAGTTAGAAACGCTATTAACTGATTTAGAAGATACACTTTACGCTGAAGAAGCTGTAGCAATATGTGCGCCGCAAATTGGCATCGATCAACAAGTGGCAATTATTGATATGGATCCTGACGGGTTACTCCAATTAATTAATCCTCAAATTATCTCTCAATCTGATGAAACAACGACGGAGTTAGAAGGTTCTATAAGTTTAGAGGATGTCTATGGTACCGTTACGAGAAGTCACATGATAGTGGTTCAGGCACAAGACCGTCATGGGCGAGAGGTAGAGTTGACGGCATATGATGATATTGCACGCATGATCTTGCATATGTATGACCATTTTCAAGGTGTATGGTTTACAGATAAACTAGAGCAACGTATTTCTGAAGATGAATTGGAGGCGTATTTAGACGATGAGTAAGATAATCTTTATGGGAACCCCAGACTTTTCAACTAAAGTATTAGAAATGTTAATTGCGGAACATGACGTCATCGCAGTGGTGACACAACCAGATCGTCCAGTAGGTAGAAAGCGCAAGATGACACCGCCACCGGTAAAACGTGTCGCGCAAGAGGCAGGCATTCAAGTCTATCAGCCTGAAAAGCTTGCTGACTCAGAAGAACTTGATCACTTCCTTCAACTTGATGCAGACCTCATAGTCACAGCAGCGTTCGGTCAATTATTACCTGGATCACTATTAGAAGCGCCACGTTTAGGAGCAATTAACGTACATGCCTCACTCTTGCCGAAATACCGAGGAGGCGCGCCGATCCATCAAGCCATTATTGATGGGGAAAGTGAAACGGGCGTAACGATTATGTATATGGTGAAAAAGTTAGATGCTGGTAATATCATTTCTCAAAAAGCCATTGAGATTGAAGATCAAGATAATGTCGGCTCACTCCACGATAAATTGAGCTTCTTAGGTGCAGAGTTGTTGCATGACACGTTACCAGACATTATTAATGAAACGAATGAGAGCATTCCGCAAGATGATTCAAAAGCATCTTTCGCTTCTAACATTTCACGCGAAGATGAACGAGTGAATTGGGAAGCGTCTGCACGCGATATATTCAACCACATCCGTGGTCTTTCACCATGGCCTGTTGCTTATACAACGATGGACGAGACGAATATGAAATTGTTTGCTGCACGCATTGAAGCAGATAAAGACGGACAGCCAGGTGAAATTATTGAAACGACGAAGAAAGCCATTATAGTTGGTACAGGTTCTAGTGATGCAATTGCGTTGACTGAGATTCAACTCGCTGGCAAGAAACGTATGCCTGTTGCAAACTATCTCAGTGGTGTACAAGAATCTCTCGTAGGCAAGGTGCTGGTATGACGGCTGAGACACATGCAAGAACGCTAGCCTTTGAAACGTTAGAGATGGTGATTAAAGATCGTGCCTATAGCAATATCGCTCTCAATCAAACGCTTCAGCGTAAGGATTTGTCTCAAGCTGACAAAGGACTGATTACAGAAATCGTCTATGGCACTTTGAAACGTCAATATACTTTAGATTATTTGCTCAAGCCTTTTATCCAAACGAAACTGAAACGCTGGGTACGCATATTGTTGTGGATGAGTATATATCAGTATCGATACCTTGATCGTATCCCGACACATGCCGTGATTAATGAAGCGGTGATGATTGCAAAGCAACGTGGCGGTCCGCACCAAGGTAAGATTGTCAATGGGATCTTGCGCCAAATCACACGTTCAGAACTACCTGATCCAATGGAAATTCAGGATCCAAAACGCCGTCTAAGCATAAGCTATAGTTTGCCGATGTGGGTGATTGAACACTGGATCACGCATTACGGTTTTGAAGAGACCGAGCGTATTGCACAGTCCATGTTAGAGCATGTCGCGCAAACCGTACGAGTAAATACGTCGAAGATTTCAACCTCAGAAGCTGTCCAACGTTTAGAAGAGGAAGGGTTTACAGTCGAAGAGGATGCAGAGCTTGATGTGTGTTTACATGTGAGCGGCGGAGTGATTGCGAACTCAGATAGTTTCCGTGAGGGCTTGATTTCTATTCAAGATAAAAGTTCAATGTTCGTCGCACAATATCTCGACCCGCAAATTGGTGATCATATCCTTGATGCGTGTAGTGCCCCAGGAGGTAAAGCGTGTCATATAGGCGAATTATTACGTGGCACAGGTCAGGTTACTGCGACTGACATTCATCAACATAAGATTGCGTTAATTCAAGAGAATATTCATAAATTAGGATTACCACATGTGAAAGCGATGCAACATGATGCGACCACGCCATATCAAGAGATGTATGATAGAATTTTAGTAGATGCACCGTGTAGTGGACTCGGGGTATTGCGCCATAAACCTGAGATTAAATACACGCAATCCTGGGACGACATACACCAACTTGTTGATTTACAGTTGGAGATATTAGAGAATGTGAAACATCAGTTGAAACCAGGAGGAACCCTTGTTTACTCTACATGTACGATTGAACAACTTGAAAATGAGAACGTCATATATACATTTTTAAAGCAAAATAGTGAATTTGAATTTGAACCTATTGAACATCCGATCACACATGAACAAGTCAAGACACTTCAAATATTGCCACAAGACTTTGATTCAGATGGTTTCTTTATAACTCGAATAAAAAGAAAGGATAAATAATACTATGATTACTGAAAAAAAGAAGAAAAAGAACAAATTTCTTCCAGATTTCGATAAGCAATCGATCTATTCGTTAAGATTTGATGAATTGCAAGATTGGTTAGTAGAACATGGTCAACAAAAGTTCCGTGCACAACAAATCTATCAATGGCTCTACGAAAAGCGTGTTGACAGCTTTGATGAGATGTCTAACTTATCTAAGCCATTACGTGAACTGCTCGAGGAACACTTTGCCATTACGACGTTATCTACAGTTGTAAAGCAAGAAAGTAGAGATGGAACGATCAAATTTCTCTTCCAACTTCAAGACGGCTATACAATTGAAACTGTACTCATGCGTCATGATTACGGTAATTCGGTTTGTGTGACGACACAAGTAGGTTGTCGTATCGGTTGTACTTTCTGTGCTTCTTCTATTGGTGGACTCAACCGTAACCTTGAAGCGGGTGAAATTGTGGCCCAAGTTTTAACGGTACAGAAAGCCTTAGATGCGACTGATGAGCGCGTGTCTCAAATCGTCATCATGGGTATTGGCGAACCATTTGAGAACTATGATGAAATGATGGATTTCTTACGTATTGTGAATCATGATCGTAGTTTAAATATTGGTGCGCGTCATATCACTGTATCCACTTCAGGAATTATTCCACGTATTTATGACTTCGCGGAAGAAGATATTCAAATCAACTTTGCAGTCAGTCTGCACGGTGCAAATAACGAAATCCGCTCTCGTTTAATGCCGATTAACCGAGCGTACGACGTGGATAAACTGATGGATGCGATTGATTACTATCAAGAACAAACGAATCGACGTGTCACTTTTGAATACGGCTTGTTTGGCGGCGTTAACGATCAACTTGAACATGCGCGCGAACTCGCTGCTTTAATCAAACATCTCAACTGTCACGTTAACTTAATTCCAGTCAACCATGTTCCAGAACGTAACTACGTAAGAACGCCGAAAGAAGACATTTTTAAATTTGAAAAAGAATTGAAACGTTTAGGCATCAATGCGACGATTCGTCGTGAGCAAGGATCAGATATTGATGCAGCCTGTGGCCAGTTAAGAGCGAAAGAACGTCAAGTAGAAACGAGGTAGGTAACATGCTTAATGCTGAACTATTCACTGATGCAGGACCATATCGTGAGAAGAACGAAGACGCTGGCGGAGTCTTCTACAATAAGACAGAACAACAGTTGTTGGTGATTTGTGATGGCATGGGTGGCCATCAAGCAGGTGAGGTCGCAAGTCAATATGTCACAGAAGCCTTACAATCACGTTTCGAAGCAGAGAATTTCATCGAGCCTGAACGTGCAGAACGCTGGTTAAACACGACCTTAAAGAGTGTAAACCGAGATTTATATGACTATGCAGAAAGTCATGCGTCATATCATGGCATGGGCACGACATGTGTCTGTGCGATGGTCTTTGACAATCACGTCGTCGTGGCGAATATTGGGGACTCACGTGCGTATTTAGTTAATTCACGTGAGGTTAACCAACTTACGAGTGATCACTCGTTCGTCAACCATCTTGTTATGATAGGTCAAATTACAGAAGAAGAGGCATTCAACCATCCACAGCGGAATATCATTACTAAAGTGATGGGTACAGATCGTCGTGTAGCACCTGATTTGTTTGTTAAAAGGACGAATTTCTACGACTATCTTTTATTATGTACAGATGGTTTAACGGATTACGTTCGTGATCACGAAATTCAAGCTCAGTTAGCTGAAGAGGGAGATATAGAGTCACAAGGTCACGCTCTCCTTCGTCTATCAGAAGATAAAGCGTCGAAAGATAATGTGAGTGTCGTCCTCGCTGAAATCGAGGGTGATAAAGTATGATCGGTCAAGTGATTAGTGACCGTTATCGCGTAATACGTAAACTTGGTGAGGGCGGTATGAGTACGGTCTATTTGGCTGAAGATACGATTCTTCAGCGCCAAGTTGCGGTTAAAGCGATAACTGTACCTTCAGGAGAAAAGGATGCGACACTTCAACGTTTTAACAGAGAGGTACATAATTTAACGCAACTTTCTCATGAAAATATCGTTAATGTCTATGATGTTACCGAAGATGGTGACGACCATTTTTTTATCGTTATGGAATACATCAACGGCCCAACGCTGAATGAGTATATTAAGCAACATCAACCTTTAGATATTAATACTGTGATTAACTTTACAGAACAGATTATCAATGGGATCGAACATGCGCATGAGCATCGTATCGTCAATCGTGATGTGAAGCCACAGAACGTGCTCGTCTGTGAGGACCATACGTTAAAGGTATTAGACTTCGGAATTGCGAAAGCGCTTAGTGAAACGACGATGACACACACGAATAGTGTACTCGGGACTGTACAGTATCTTTCACCTGAACAAGCACGTGGAGAGAATACAGATAAGACGACAGATGTCTACTCGATAGGTATCGTACTCTACGAACTCTTAATGGGGGAACCGCCGTTCAAAGGCGAAACGGCGATTAGTGTCGCGATTCAACATATTCAATCCGCTATTCCCAACATTTCAGAAACGCGTGAGGATGTATCCCAAGCATTGAGCAATGTGGTATTGAAAGCGACTGAGAAAGATCGTCACGATCGTTATCAAGATGTTGCGGATATGCGTTTAGATTTACAGACAGCACTAGATTCAAATCATCAAGATGATGAGGTTTATCACACTGACAATACACAAACTAAGACAGTGCCGTTAAATACAGGTTATGTCAATGAAACGCTGAGTCAACAAACGACGCAAATTCCTCATACATCTCAATCGCGACAAAATAGTGACACGATTAATCATCAACAATTTCAACGTGACGAAGGGCAGTTTCATGCTGTACCGACTAAGAAACGTTCGAAGAAGAAGAAGTTTTTCTTAGGCTTTATCTTTTTACTACTCGTAGCAGCATTGGTATCATTCGCAGGCTGGGGCATGTTTGGCAAGAAATACTCCGAAGCACCTGATGTGAGTGGTCACACGATGTCAGAAGCGAAACAACTTTTAAAAAAACATAAGCTGAAAGTCGGAAAGGTCGATCATGCTTATAGCGATAAGTATGATGAAGATAAAGTGATCAGTACTTCGCCTAAAATTGGTAGTCGAGTGAAACAAGGTTCGAAAGTCAATTTAACAGTGTCGAAAGGGCCTGAGATGGCGGAGATGCCAAACTTGTACAATATGAGTAAGGATTCTGCTGAAGAGACGTTGAATAAATTGGGTATTACGCATATCGACTTTGATACAGCGTATACGAAATCCAATGTGCCTAAAGGTCATATTGAGTCACAAAGTGTTGAACCAGGTAAAAAGGTGAAAATTCATGACACAGAGATTAAATTGACAGAATCTCTGGGCTACAAGCAAGTTAAAGTCGACGATTATGAAGGTAAAAGTGTTGCAGAAGCGACTGAAGCACTTGAAGAAAAAGGCTTTAATGTCGCAGTGAGCAAACGCTACAGTAAAAAGGTTGAGAAAGACCACGTTATCAGCCAAAGCCCTAAAAATAAAAAAGTGAATGAAGGTTCAACTGTCACGCTCGTGGCGTCTTTAGGTGAGCAACCGAAGTCTAAAGATGAAGATGATGAGGATCAAGACGATTCAGACGATGCGGATAAAGACAAAGATAAAAGTGACAGCGATGACACACGTGATAAACATGATAAAGCGTCATCCTCTGATTCTGACTCGCATCATGGCAAAACCAAAGATTATGAAGCGAAAGAAGAGGTACCTTACTCTGGAAAAAAGGGCAAAAGCCAAAAGGTTCAAATCTTTCGACGAGATCAGAATAGTGGAGGCACTACACCTTATCAAACGTATTCGATAACGAGTGATCGAGAGGTCGTCATTCCGCTCGAAATTCAGCAAGGGCGAGACGCAGGCTATACGATTCGAGTTGATGGGCGTATCGTTGCAGATAAAGATATTGCCTATGATGATATTGATTAAAAGTGAATAGTTCATTTAAGCATCAAGAATTTGTTTACATGAAGTTGCATATCGAGTGCACTTCATTGATTAAGTTGAAGTATATTTGATGCATTTTTGGCTTATGCATTGCTAAATAGGAGTGGAACTAAGAATATCTATTCGATGTCAGTTCCACTCTTATTTTAATAGCTTAAGTGATGGGGTGGGCGAGATGAATAGTCAATCAAGTCTGAACGAATGGTTATAAAGTTTATCCCACCTTTGATATAATGAGATAAAGTATGAGAAGCGGGGTGTCACAGTGAAGACGGGACGCATAGTGAAATTAATAAGTGGCGTGTACCAAGTCGATGTTGATGGTGCACTCTATAATACTAAGCCGAGAGGATTATTTAGAAAGAAGAAATTCTCTCCTATCGTTGGGGATGTGGTTGATTTCGAAGTAGAGAATGAGTCTGAAGGCTACATCTATCATGTTCATGAACGGGCAAACCAACTGAAACGTCCACCAGTGAGTAACATCGATCACTTGGTCATCGTGATGAGTGCCAAAGCACCAGACTTCTCTTCACAACTGCTAGATCGCTTTCTCGTCATCGCGCATTCATATGCGCTTGCTCCGAGTATAGTGGTAACGAAAAAAGATCTGCTTTCTGACGATGAAGCCCGAGAAGTAAAAGAACGCTTGGAAGTTTATCGCGACTTAGATTATAACGTAGAAGTCGTGGGTCGCGACGACACGGTTGATCAGTTATTTACCAATTGGTCTGATGGTTTAGTCGTGTTAAGTGGTCAATCTGGCGTCGGTAAATCTACGCTGTTAAATAAATTCCATCCAGAGTTATCATTAGAAACGCAAGATATCTCAAAAGCGTTAAATCGCGGACGCCATACGACGCGTCACATTGAATTATTTCAATTTGAAAAGGGTTATGTGGCCGATACCCCTGGCTTCAGTGCCCTAGATTTTGACCACATTGATAAGTCAGAACTGAAAGATTATTTCGTAGAGATTAAAGATTACGGTACAGCTTGCAAGTTTCGTGATTGTATGCACATGAAAGAGCCAAAATGTCACGTAAAGTCCCAAGTAGAGACGGGGGCTATTCGTGACTTTAGGTATCAACATTACGTACAACTTTACGAAGAACTTGCGAATAGAAAGGAAAGATACTGAATGGCTCAATTATTCCCCTCATTGTTAGCAGCTGACTTTCTACACTTAGATCAGGAATTACGTGCATTGGAAGACGCTGGCGTGGACGGTGTGCACTTTGATGTGATGGACGGGCAATTTGTTCCGAATATCTCAGTTGGCCTCCCTGTCTTGAATGCCGTACGTCGCGGTACAACGCTACCGATTGATGTTCACTTAATGATTGAAGATCCAGGTGTTTATGTTCAGCACTTTATTGACTATGGTGCAGATATGATTTCAGTTCATGTCGAAGCAACGTCTCATATCCATAGCGTGATTCAGAAGATTAAAGATGGTGGCGCGAAAGCGGGTGTCGTTATCAATCCAGGAACCCCTGTGAGTACGATTGAACCGATATTAGCGTTTGTGGATTATGTACTCGTGATGACAGTCAATCCTGGCTTCGGAGGACAAGTCTTTATTGAACGTTGTTTAGATAAAGTACGTACGCTCGCGCAGTTGAAAGCAACGCAACAATTGGACTTCGATATCGAGGTAGATGGTGGTATTAATGCAGACACGGTTGCTCAAGCATTAGATGCCGGTGCAACGATGCTCGTCACAGGCTCTTATTTCTTCCACCAACCTGATTATCGTCAAGCAACACAGCAGTTGAAAGGTTGATTGAATGCGTATTAATTTATTATGTAGTCGTAGAAATTTACCGGAGAACCTTTTTCAAGAACAAGGTACAGAACGCTGGGCTGGCATCGATAGAGGTGCCTTAATCTTACTTGAAGAGGGTATCAAACCTTGTATGGCAATTGGCGACTTTGATTCGGTCAGTGCACAGGAACGAGACTATTTGGAATCTCATCTCGCCCTCAACCCGCACAAGTCTGAGAAAGATGATACGGATTTAGCATTAGGTGTAATGCAGGCAGTTGAAGAGGGTTACACTGAAATTATTATTTATGGTGCGACAGGCGGCAGATTAGATCACTTTATGGGTGTTTTGCAAATTCTGGAAAAGCCTGAGTACGAAGCTAAAAATATTGCGATTAAAGTGAAAGACGCAACGAACGTGATTACTTATTTAGGTTACGGTGAGCATAAAGTTAAAAGAGACAAAGCGTATCAATACATCTCATTTATACCTGTAATGTATCCCACTGTGATTTCATTAGAACACTTTAAATACGCATTGGATCATCAGCAGTTGAATATTGGGAGTACACTTACGGTATCGAATGAGTTATTAGAACCTGAAGGTCAGGTGACATTACATTACGGTGGCGTTTTAATGATTCGAAGTCGAGATGCGAAGTAAAGGATAAGTAGAAAAAAGATGTGAAACATTGTTAAATATGTGTAACAGATGAGCATATGCTTAAAGCGATTTGAAGTCGAATGAGAAGTATTCTATTGAGATAAAGAAAAAACTTGACTTCCCACATAGAAGTCAAGTTTTCTTGTGCATTATATTTATTAAACTCTAGTAACTTTACCAGATTTTAAAGCACGAGCTGAAACCCAAACTTTTTTAGGTTTACCGTCAACTAAAATTCTAACTTTTTGTAAGTTAGCGTTCCATCTACGTTTAGTAGAGTTTAAAGCGTGTGAACGTTTGTTACCAGTTGAAGCTTTACGGCCTGTTACGTAACATTGTTTAGCCATGCGTGTACCTCCTTTAATAAATATAAATACACTAAACTACTATATACCATTTGAATTTACCATAATTTTCAAGCTGAGGCAATCAAATTACACATTTAAGTAACAAATTTTATTTCGACGGATATA
>NZ_PPRN01000024.1 GCF_002902685.1 Staphylococcus pettenkoferi
GGTATATTTATTGACTAGGAGTACAGATTCTACATATATAAGTGCTAAAATCATATATACAAAAAGATTTATGTAAAAAATAACAAAAACTGAAGATATTTTACTGATTTGTTGTCCAGAAGTTTTATCATATATACTTTTCATTAACCCTATTATAAAGATTACAACAGTAGGCCAAAATCCATTGTTTGTTAAGTTTTCTAGTAATTCTTTCATATTTCCTTATTTCTCCTTACTATATACTATTTAAATAAAGAGTAAACTACATAAATATAAATCTCAATCCACAAATAGAACCCCACAGCCAACCTTAACTTGACCGTGGGGCTCACATAATTATTCTTCTATATTCAATCCACGATAGCGATTGATTGTTGCGATGAATTCTTGTTTACGTGGTAGGGCTAAGTCACCTGGATATCGGTTCTTCGGCGCAATGGCATCGAAACCTTCTTCAGCAATTTTACTATAAATCGTATCAGCCACTTCAACGATACTCATCTTACGCCCTGCCAACTGATGTTGATAGTAATCCAACATCATTGCGATGCAGTTGGTCTGACTCGGGTCAGCGAGTTGTTCCAAACCTGAAATGTCAATCGGCTCTTTACCATACATAATCGCATGCTTACCTTTCGCTTTCAGACGGCTATCTTTACCTTTCTTGTTAAAGCTTCCTTTCGACGGTACGCGTTGTGGAATGTCACCAAATTCGCGATCTGAAATATCATCGCGTTGATATTCTGGTGCTTGCGCAATTGCCTTCGCGTCGTCTGTGACATCTTTCAATTCATACTCATCCATCATAAAGACTTGGTCGGCGACATCGAAGTAGTCACCAGAACCGCCGACGATGAGAATTGTCGATACTTGATAGTCGTCATAAAGTGGTTTGACCTTACTAGCGAACGGCGTAATCGGCTCTTTCTCCGGAGCTATCAATTTCTGCATGCGGTCGTCGCGGATCATAAAGTTTGTCGCTGTCGTATCTTCGTCAATAAGGAGTAGTGATGATCCCGCTTCGAGCGTTTCCATCGTATTCGCCGCTTGAGATGTACTACCACTCGCATTCGTCGTAGAGAAATGTGCCGTGTCCTTTTTACCTGGCAGATTATCAATAAACGGCGTGATATTCACTTTCTCCACGCTACGACCGTCTTCGGCACGAATCTTCATGCCATCCGCACGTGTGATGACGAACTCACGACCATCTTGTGCAATATGGTTATAAACGCCAATTTCAAGCGCTTCAAGCAACGTCGATTTACCGTGGAAACCACCACCGACGATGAGCGTAATACCAACCGGGATACCCATTCCTGTCAGTTGGCCACCATATGGCAAGTCGAGTGTGATCTCATAACTTTCCGGGCTGGTAAAAGGCACTGCGTCTTGCAGTGGTAAGTCAGACACGCCATTTTTACGTGGAAGTATCGCCTCATTACCTACAAATGCGACGAGATCACGACGGTCTAACTCTTCACGAATAAATTGCTGGTTGAGGTAAAGTTCCACTTGTTCTTTCAAGCGACCTTGATCTAAATTGCGATACATTACGGCTTGCTCAACGACATTCGGCATGTGATCGATCATGATGGTCGCAGCCTTTTTACCTAAAATCTTACGACCTGCAGCTGGCATGCCAATCTCGAAACGCACTTCAATCTCTTTGTCATCGATTTGTACGGCAGAACGGTCGAGAATCTCTTGGCCACAGCGATCAATCACCATCTTGCCTTTAGATCCTTTCGCACCTTTCTGCGCACGGTTAATTTCTTGACCAAACGTACGTGTTAAGAAGTCAGTAACCGCTACGACTTTATCATGTGTATCGAGCAAGTCGTCTGGAATCCCCGCCATTTCACGATCCATAAGTACACGCACTTTACTGGGCGGGGCAAACGGATCCGCTTGCACATGTTCCACGACAAAGGTGAAATCATCGAAACGGTAGTGATTACCATTCAAACGCTTATACGCGCCATACTTACCTCCATCTATTGAATGTAACAGTTGTTTCAAATCTTTCGCAGTCTTCAACAGCATCCTCCTCGTCTCAATTATCTTATTGATTGTTTACCCAACTCTCGTGGGCTAGGAAACTTCACGCCATTGACTGTTTTTAAAGATAAAATTTCAGAATTATTTGACTTAACGGTAAATTTTAAGTACTCTTTTTGTAAACGATTACAAAGGAAGTGTTATTATGTCCATCAATCTTCAACAGGTACCGGCTGTGGATGTTCATTGCCATCCATTTGTCGCACCTGAGAAGCCACACACCGTAGAAAGTTTCTTGAATACATTATCACTTTCAGTCATCCCCGATATGTTTACCAAACAAGATATTTCAGAGAATGGCATTGTTCCGGGCATGAATATGTATTTACAACTCACTATTCGACGCTTGGCTCAATTCTTCCAATGTGAACCACATATCGAGGCTGTAGTGGAAGCGCGTAATCAACACGCTGAAGATTATGCCAACTACACTCAAAGTTTGTATCAAGATGCGAATATTACTGGCATGATTGTCGATTACGGCTATCCCGTGCCCCATATTCCGAAAGCAGACTCTGAACAAACGGCAGGCTTTCACACCTTTGAAATTTATCGCATTGAACCCGTGATGGAACATTACGGCGCGCAATGTCAGACTTTTACCGAATTCAAACAAGCCTACTACGACGATTTACTACAAACCTTGCAACGACCTGATGTTGTGGGTCTGAAATCGATCATCGCTTACCGCAGTGGTCTAGAAGTGCTGCCGAAAGATGAAGACAAAGCGGCAGATGCTTACGCTACGTTCCGCAATGACACGCGTGCAGCTGTGAAACCGTTGCGTGACTACTGTATGCATTTGGCGATGGAAGCATGTACAGAAACGGACAAAGTGATGCATATCCATACTGGTGTGGGCGATGGCGAAGTCGTCTTACCGAAAGCGAGTCCAAGTTTGTTGATTGATATGTTACGTACGCCGAAGTACAGCCAGACGAAAGTCCATTTCGTGCATGGCGGTTATCCGTGGATGGAGGAAGCGGCGTTTATCACGAGCATCTTGCCTAACGTCTATATGGACATCTCACTTCAGATTCCGTTCGCGGGACACGGAGCGAAACGGATTCTTTCTACCGTCTTCGAGTTCGCGCCGTTCGACAAAGTGATGTTCGGCTCAGACTGTTTCAGCGCGCCAGAGATGAACTGGTTAGCGGCGAAATTGTTCCGCCAAGATTTGACCGAGGTCTTAGAGACGTGGGTCGAACGCGACTATATGGACGAGCACATGGCGCAAGAGATTGGTGAGATGGTGCTGTACCGTAACTTCGAACGCGTTTATCAAGATGCGATTACTGCTTGTAGTGACGCATAGGCGAGTATCACTTTCGAGAGTGGTAAAAGGACGGGGCGCCTGACATACATGAACATTTTACTATCATAAAAAAAGAGAACGCTCTCCCCACTAAGCAACACAATTCAACTAAAAGGAGTGAGAAGATGACGCAACCTGTAAAGTGGTCTTGGAAAGACGAATTGAATGATAAGTTATTTGAGATTCGCAAACATTTACACCAACATCCCGAACTATCATTCCAAGAACATGAAACACAACAATACATCGCAAAGGTGCTAGATGACTGGAACATTCCATATCAAACCATTACTGATACCGGACTCTATGTCGATATCGAAGGTTCTAAAGAGGGTCAACACATCGCCTTACGTGCCGACATTGATGCCCTTCCCATTACAGAGAAATCGGATGTCGACTTCCCTTCTCAAAATGAAGGTGTCATGCACGCCTGCGGACACGATGGTCACACGACGATTCTGTTAGGTGCGGTCTATCATTTGTGGCAACACCGTGATCAACTGAAAGGTTCAGTACGCTGCATTTTTCAACCTGGCGAAGAAGCAGATGGCGCTGCTGAACAATTGATACAGGCTGGTGTACTGACTGATCCACAGATTGAGAATATCATCGCGCTACACGTGTGGCCGAAACTCCCACTCGGTACGATTGGGACTATCAAGGGGCCAGTAACCGCTTCGTGCGATGACTTCGTACTCAAAGTCCACGGTAAAGGTGGACACGCGGCACGACCTTATGAAGGAATCGATGCTTTAGCGATTACGCACGAAATTGTTCAAGCACTCAAGTTTCTCGAAACACGCGTGCTTGATCCAGTGAAACCTCACCTCATTCACGTAGGTAAAGTTGAAGGTGGACAATCCAACAACTCGATTGCAGATGAAGTGGTAGTAGAAGGCTCTGTGCGTACTGTTGACCACGAGATGCGACAAGAGATTGAAGCGCATTTTACCCGATTAGTAAAAGAGACTGCTGAACGCTTTGGCGGCAGCGTCGATATCGAGTACATCAATGGCCATCCACCTGTGATTAATGACGACGAAATTACTGATCAGCTCGAGCGCAGTGCCAGTCAGATTGTCGGCGAGGACAACATCATCGACCTTGGTCAACCGTCGATGGGAGCCGACGATTTCGGTTACTACTCTGAACAACTGCCGAGCACCTATTTCCGTCTAGGAATTAGCGAAGCGCACGAGACAACCTACGATTTACACCACCCGCAGTTTAAATTTAATGAAGAAGCCATCATTTATGGCGCGAAGATCTTTACGCAATATGCATTGGATATGTTGCACTAACTGATTTGTATTCCGTAACTCAGCACTTCGACACGATTTAAGGAGGCGATAACTATGGTAAATAATCAGAATGACAAGATTCAACAAGTTCTAGATCGAGTACAAGACGACAATATTGAATTTATCCGTATGGAGTTTCTCGACTACACAGGAGTGACGCGTGGGCGTACGATTCGCAACGACAACTTGCGTGCAGCGATGGAAGACGGCGTTAACTTCAGTACGGCGATTATGAGCTTTGACATGTTCGATGAGTTTATCGAAGGTGGCGCGTATGGTTCTAACGATGGGGACTTCTTCGCGATTCCAGACCCTGATACGTATGCGGTCGTTCCTTTCCGGGAGAAGACTGCTCGTATGCTCTGTGACCTATACGATGTGAATGGTGAACCATGGGAAGGTTGTCCACGTAATGCTTTAAAACGTTTGTTGGAAAAAGTAGAAAAGTTATTAGGCGGCAAGTTGAACATGGCCTATGAACAAGAAGCGTATCTATTGGATACAGATGAGAAAGGCAACATCCTTCCAGCTGACCAATCACATTGTTTCTCAACAGATGGGGTCGATATTCAAGATAGTTTCGTTCAATCATTCGTCCATGCTTTAGAGACAATGGGCGTAACGACAGAACAAATTTCCAGTGAATATGGTCCAGGTCAACTTGAGGTAAACTTGAAGTATGCGGATGCGTTGAAAGCGACAGATGACCAAGTGACATTTACGCATTTATTTAAGCAAATCGCGCGTCAACATGACATGCTAGGTACGTTGATGGCGAAACCGTTTGAGGATCAGCCAGGAAGCGGCTTACATGTCCATATTAGCTTATATGACGAAGACGGTAACAACTTATTCGAAGATCCAGACGATAAGCGCGGCTTGCAGTTATCTCAGAACGCGTATTACTTTATCGGCGGCTTGTTGAAGCATGGTCGCTCACTCGTCGGCATTGGCGCCCCAACGTTCAACTCTTACAAGCGTATGCAGCCAGGTTCTTGGGCACCTGCACATGTATGTTATGGTGATGCGAACCGTTCTGTACTCGTTCGTGTGCCTGAAGTTCGTCGTGCACGTCGCTTTGAGTTCCGTGGCGCTGACGGCTCTTGTAACCCTTACTTACTGTCTACATGCTTATTAGCGGCAGGTCTCGATGGTATTCAGAATAAAATTGATCCAGGTGACCCAATGCAAGAAGACGTAGCTGAGTTTGATGATGAGCAGTTAAAAGAACATGGCATTGAATGGGTGCCACGTGATTTATTAGAAGCGGTTCAAACGATTGAGAAAGATGCGGTGTTAGGAGAAACAATCGGTCAATCGATTTGGAAAGAGTTTATGAATGTGAAGCGGAGCGAATGGAAGAAATATACGCAGCACATTAGTGGTTGGGAATTAGAGAGCATTTCGAAGATATTCTAAGGAAGAAATACAGAAAATCCAGTCAATGCGTGAGGCACTGGCTGGATTTCTTCTTGTTTTAGAGTTCTTGATTTTTAAAAATGGATAGGGAAGAAAAGTATGATATAAACAACATAATAATCCCAAAGATACCGAAACCAATGACGCTAGTTAATGCAGTCGTATCATGCACAACGCCAGTGAAGCTACCTGCTTTCATAAAGGCAGGTTGAATCGTTAAGAAGTAAATCGCGAAGAATGCGATTAACAATACAAACGTAACCGTCATTAAAATTGAATTTGAATTTTCTGGACCAAATTTAAAAGTAAACGGAAAAATTAAAGAGTAAATACCTACTGACCCTAAACCAAATAAAATAGCGAGTAAAGCAAGGGTTAGGCTCTGTTGTAAGATTAAGATAGCAATCATACCAATAATTAAACCAATCACTACGGCAATAAGAACAAAAATAAAGTATGAATTAACGTAACCTTTTCGTCCGTTTGGAAGTGTTGATACGTAGTACATCCAATGCGATTCTTTCTCATGCTTAATATTATCAGATGCCGGGTTCAACAGAAGAACCATTGGCATAAAGCATCCCATCATTGGATTAATGAATGAAAAAACTAATGACATAATAATACCGATAATCAAATACATAATAAATTGCTTTTTCGTCGCATAGAAATTTGTTAGAAATACACCTTTCATTAGATTTCACCTCGCATCAAGATTTTTGTCGCATCATCGATTGAGTTTAGAGATTCCGCACCCTCTACTTGTGTATAATCATTCACTAGAGAAATGCGTTCTCCACGGTATCCTCTTGACGCAACGAGCACTTGGTTCGGCACGTAGAACTCCTCTACCGGTTGACGCACGATACCGTATCGTTGTAGCAACTTCTCTTTTTCTTCAGTTAAAATGATTCGACCATCTCTCATAAAGACAAGTTTCGTCGCAATCGTCTCAATATCTTCTGAAATATGAGAAGAAATCATAATGCCATTGTTCTCACCTATATAATCTTCTAATATATCAAGCACCTCTTCACGACCTGAGACATCCATCCCTGCAGTCGCTTCGTCGAGGATAAGCAGACGACTATCATGTGCGAGCGCCATTGATATCGCAACTTTCATCTTCATTCCTCGTGAGAAGTCTTTGACCGGGCGATTGGTTGGTAACTCGAATTGTTGAATTAATTCGTTAAATTTATCGCTATCCCATGTTTGATAAATATGTGAAAATGCCTTCTCAATGTGCTTAATATCTAACTTATGAGGCACACGCAAATCATCGAATACGACGCCTAAATATTCTTTATACTGCTCGTTTTCAGAGGTCACTTTCTGATCAAAGAATTCTATTTCTCCTGAGCTTGGAAAACGATTCCCGACAAGCGTGTTGATCAACGTAGATTTACCTGAACCGTTCTTCCCTACTAATCCGACCACCTCTCCTGGTCGAATCGTTAAGTTAAGGCCAGATAATGTGAATTCACTATCTTTATAAGATTTATTGAGATCTTTCACATTTAATAAATAGTCCATTATATTCTCCCTTTCTTAGTTTTTATAGTATTTCGCAACTTTGAAAGTATAAGTTAGTGAGTTATAGATGAAAATAATGATTAATACGAGCATGCCAATGCTTTGGTTGTCGCCTGTTGCCATTGAATAGAAGTATAAAAATAAGATTCCAACTATTACTAAGGAAAGTGTAACCGCGTTAACTTTAAAAAGAGATTTCAATGTAATATGACGTTCACCTTCGTCCATCACACTTAAACGCTTTTCTGTATAATTCTTGTCTCCAACTTTAGGCATTCGAGAATCTAATTTACGTGCATAAACACCATTAATCGTTCCCCAAATAACTACGACAAAAAATGGTATAAGTGCGATAAAATAAACTTCTATGGAACCGTGTCCTAGTACAATAATAAATAAATTTAAAAATGCGATACCATAGCTAGCTAACAGTAACTTTTGAGCTTCTATAAAATGAATACTACTTTTTTGTTCATATGTATCTACATTATCTTCACTAATATCTTTCTCTAATGCTTTTTTATAAAAATATGCATTACGTGCATATTTAAAGGCAAATATTCCTAAAATCAAAATTATAATTAGTGAAATAGCAGTAATAATAATAGAATTACTAAGATTAGCAAAAAACAAAAATTCACTAATATTGATGTCTTCGCCCCACCCTATAATTAGGCCTACAATTCCACCCACAATTCCACCAAGTATCAATAAACCTATGTATCTTCCGACCTTCACAATTCGTCCTCCTCAAATATAAAGATATCTTCTACTGGTTCGTTAAATATACGTGCGATTCTCACTGCAGTTAGAATGGATGGCATGAAGTCGTTTCGTTCAATCAAAGAGACCGTTTGTCTAGAAATTCCTGCTTTTCTAGCAAGTTGCGTTTGATTATAGCCATCTCGAGCACGTAATTCTTTAAGTCGATTGCGCAATTTCCCTCAACTCCTTAGTTCATAATATATAATACTTTAGTCATTTTGACAAGTATAGTTGTCAAAAAGAAACATATAGTAGTCATTCGATAGTTGATATCAAGGTCGTGCTAAGTGGCTTCGTTTCTACTAAAAGGATGTAACGGTGACAAGGATGTTGCTCGACGTTAGCTTTTTGCAGCTCCTCAAGATGATTGTTCTATCAATTTCACAAATTTCCTCTTCTAAAAAGACAATATTTGTCCATTTCTGGCTATATACTAATTACAGGAGTTGAAATTTATGAACCGAACAGAACGTATTTTATATATTTTTCTAAAACTCATTAACGGTAAGACAATTACAGTACAGGAATTCGTTGAACAGACAGGTAAAGGCGCCAAAACACTACAACGTGATGTTAAAGATATCAATTTATTCTTTTACCAAAGCGACGAATGGCATGCAACTGATACAGAAATTAAACATAAACGTGGTTCAGAAGGCACGTATTATTATCTCGATAATTACACATTCACCTATGATAGTTATGCCGTATTGGGCGTATTGTTGCAGATTAAGAGCTTAACGCCTTATTTACATACGAATGTCATTAAGCTTTTTGAGAAATTGAAGCAAGGTTCACGAATTGAAGATGCAAATACGATTCAAGATGTCATCAATCATTTTAAACCGCGAGAAGGTGAAGTGCTGCCTGGTAAACAGTTGATGACGATTCAAACGGCTATCCGTGAAGGCGTGCTGATCGATGTGACTTTCACAGACCAAAGCAAGAGTACGATTGTGCCTCATTCGCTGATTTACATGAACTACAATTATTGGCTCACATATGAGGAGAATGACTCTCTGAAGAGCGTGGATGTGCGTAAAATTGATCAGGTGGAATTTACGGATTTGCAGTTTAAGCAATGTTATGCGCGAGATGTTGTTACCCTTGAAGTGCACAAAGATATTAAGAGCAGTTTATGTGAAATTTATACTGTCATCGATGAACGTCCATCATCTCATAATGATTATTTAATTATTGATTTGGCTGTGACAGAGCTTGATGCGTATTATATCGCCTATCAGCACACACCACATGTGCGTATTCTTGGGCCAGCAAAGTATATTAATGGGTTCTTAGATCGTATGAAAGAAATCATTGCGCATTATGAGAGATGATATTAACTAAACAAAGCCCTTTCTAAGCGAGTTTCAGCTCACTTAGAAAGGGCATTCTATTATTAATCAAATTGTAACCTAAGCAGTTATTCCGCACGCTTCCGCCACAACTTCCACGATATGTTTAACAGCAATTTGATCGCTTAGTCCTTCGCGTTCGACACCTAACTGCATTTGAATGTGACAGCCAGGGTTAGACGTGATGACTAAATTTGGATGTGCTGCTTCAACGTTTCTCATCTTATTGTCTAAAATTTTCATAGATTCATCATAATGTAGAATATTGTAAATCCCCGCTGATCCACAACATTGTGACTGTCCTTCCATATCCACCACGTTCAAACTTGGCACTTGTTCTAAGACAGCTTGCGGTGAATGAAAGACTTGTTGAACGTTTTCTAAATGACATGACGGTTGGTAGACTGCTTTATATGAAACTGGATTTGACATATCTAGCTCTAATCGATTCATAATCTCAGATATATCTCTTACTTTGCTCACAAAGCGTTTCGCACGCTGATGCCAATAGCTACCTTCTTTAAATAACTTATCGTATTCTTTAAGTGACGCGCCACAGCCACCGATTGTGTTAACGACATAATCAACATCTGCATCATCAAACGCTGCAATATTTTTCTTTGCTAACTCAACTGTTTGATCTGTTTCTCCAGCATGATGTTGTAAAGCGCCACAACACGTTTGACCTGAGATATTCTCAACTTGAACTCCATGCTTTTTCATAATTTCTACTGCTAAATCATTAATTTTTGAGAAGAAAGCATCCATGATACAACCTTCAAAGAAGCCAACGCGCATCACAGGTTGGTCATATTTACCTTGAGACCCCATGTGCTCACTATTTCTATTTTCTTCTTGTTGCTTAGTCACTTTCTTTACATTTGGCAATGCTTGATTCAATTCACCCATTTTTGTTTTGTTCCCAAGTAAATGGAATCGATTAATGAACGCTTTCAACCCTGTCTTTTCATAATAGTAAATCGCATGGTTAAGCGTCTTCACACTCCCTTTTTTAGGTAAAATATATTTAAACGCCAAGTTCTGAACCGTCTTACGCTTCTTACCTAACTGGCCATCTTCGTTCAACACTTCTACTGCAGACATTAGAATGTCGCCGTATTGTACATTTGTTGGACAAACCGTCTCACAGGCGCGACATCCGAGACATAAATCGATACTTTCGCGCATGTCGTCGAGTGAAACTTTACCTTCTGCTGCCATTTTCACCAAGTTAATTCGCCCACGAGGAGAGTGTTTCTCTTTCTCAAAGGCTACATACGTAGGACAAGCTGGTAAACAATAGCCACACTGAACACAATCGAAAGTCGCTTCATAATCTAATTTCTTCAATAAACGATTACTCATTGCGCAACACTAACCTTTCTTCTCCTTCTTCCGGAAAGATCTTACCCGGATTTAAGATATTCTTAGGATCGAGTGCTTGTTTAATCATTTGTTGATAGCGAATGCCTTGTTCCCCAACTTCTTTCTTCATGAATGCTTTTTTCATAATATCAATACCGTGTTCTCCAGATAATGTTCCTCCAAGTTCAATTGCGTAATTAAATATTTCTTCGACCGCATCTTCTGTACGACGAACTTCATCGTCATCACGCATGTTAGTATTAATCGTTGGGTGTAAGTTCCCATCGCCAGCGTGACCGAACACAACTATATTCAGTCCATACTTTTCTTTAACTTCGTCGATTTTCTTGAACATTTCTGGAATCTTGCTCAACGGTACCGTCGCATCTTCAGAAATCTTAGTATAACCACTTTCGACAACAGCAGGCGATACGAGTTTACGCACTTGCCATAGTTTGGCTTCATCATCTTTAGACTCAGCAATTTCAATATTTTCAACACCAATTTCTTTCAGGGCTTTACGAACGATTGTCAACTCTTTGTCTAAGTTGTCAGGCTCTCCGTCTACTTCCACGAGTAAAATGGCTGCCGCTTCACGTGGTAAATCTAATTCTGCATAATCCTCTACCTTATTTAAGGCATTGTGATCAAGAATTTCCATTTTAGACGGACGGACCCCTGAAGTCAGTATTTGTGAAATAGACTTACCTGCCGTATAAAGGTCGTCAAAAATAATCATCGCTGTCTTCGTATCTATCGGTTTAGGAATCAAACGTAACGTCGCCTCCGTGATAATACCTAATGTGCCCTCCGAGCCGATGAGCAATTTCGTTAAGTCATAGCCTGTGACGTTCTTAATCGTTTGTCCTCCAGTACGAATTACTTCGCCATCTGCCATAACGACTTCTAAACCAATGACATAATCTTTGGTTACGCCATATTTAATTCCACGAGGACCTCCAGAATTCTCAGCCAAGTTGCCGCCAATTGTACAGACAACTGAAGAAGATGGATCAGGTGGATACATCAGATTACGTTGCTCTGCAAGTTGATGAATCTTATCCGTACGTACACCTGGACTCGCTTTAATCAATAAATCTTCTGGGTAAATTTCTAAATCTTCCCATTGAGAGAAGTCGATGACGATGCCACCTTTAACTGGTAATGCCCCACCAGATAAACTCGTGCTCGCTCCTCTTGCATAAACAGGAATTTCAAACTCATTTGCAAGCTTAACGACATGTTGTACTTCCGCTGTTGAAAATACTTGAACGACGTATTCTGGATTGTATTGACCGAACGAGCCATCATAACCGTAAGATACTAAATCTGCAATATCGGTCATGAGACGTTCTCCAAATCGTTCTCGAAGTCGATGTTCTACTTCTTTTCTATTCAATTGTTATCCCCCCACATATCAAACTCATTTATATACTAAAAGCATAAAATGTTACTTATATTTTACTAAACATACCTCTTATTCAAAAACGAAAGAGTGAGACTGAAATTTATTCTGTCTCACTCTTGATGATTAGCGAGTTACTTAACTCACCTATCTATTAAACACTATAATCAACCTTCAGCTTTACTACTCTCGCAATTTAACGAATGGACTTCGGATTCAAGGCGTCTTTTAACCCCTCACCTATAAAGTTAATACACAGAATAGTAATCGTAATTGCCGCTGCAGGTGGCATCCAAATCCATGGTTTGCCTCGTAAGATATCTCCCTCTTGCGCATCTGTTAACATATTCCCCCATGTTGGTACGGTCTTATCAATACCGAAACCTAAGAAACTCAAGCCCGCTTCAGCCACGATTTGAACCGCAAAAATGAGTGTGGCTTGTACAATAATAACGCTGAGTATATTAGGTAAAAGATGTTTGAAGAGTATCTTATATACAGGTGTTCCTATAGATTGAGCTGCTAGGAAATATTCGTTCTCTTTCTCTTGCATCACCTTACCACGAACGACACGTGCGACTCCGACCCAAGACAACACAATTAATACAAGCGCTAATATTATAGCTGAACCATATTTACTTTCAATTTTACCACTGAAAGTCGCATTAAGAACTACTGCAAATGGAATGAATGGGAAGAGCATCACAAACTCTGTGAAACGCATCAATAATGTATCTACCCATCCTCCGTAGTACCCTGAAATCATACCGATGAGTACACCGATAATCATTAGCCCGATAGTAGTAAAGAGGCCAAATAGTAAAGATACGCGCCCAGCAAATAGTAATCGACTAAATATATCTCTACCACCAGAATCTGTACCTAACCAATGTGTGCCTGTCATCTGACCTTTAATCGTTGATAAATATTGCGTATTGGGATCATGTGGTGCAATTAAAGGAGAGAGTAAGGACAACACAAAGATCGTTAATAATACAATAGCTGAAATCATTGCGATCTTATTGCGACTAAACTTTCTTATTGCAATTTGAACGGGGGAAGCCCCTCTTGATTTATGTTTATTCTCCATATTATCCCTCCTTAGTTACTCTTAATTCTTGGATCCACAATACTATACGCTATATCAGAAATAAGGTTTGCCAATAAACCTAAGAATGAGAAGAATAATAACAAGGCCATCATTAATGGATAATCTTTACCACTAATAGATTCAATCAGTAACTTCCCTATTCCTGGATATGAAAAGATTGTTTCAATGATGACAGCACCACCGAATACGGATACAACATCTGCACCAAAGAATGTCACGATAGGAATAATTGAATTACGTAAGATATGTTTGTTGTAAATCTTAGATTCAGACAGACCCTTGGATCTGGCTGTTCTAATATAGTCCTTACGCGAATTCTCTATGATATCGTTGCGCAAGAATTGAATATAACTCGCGATTGAAAGTAACCCTAAGACAATCGCAGGTAGAATAGTATGATACACCTTACTTAAAAAGTACGGTAACGTTCCTGGCTCCACTCCGATAGCAACTGAACCTGAGAACGGGAACCATCCGAGTTGGAATCCGAAGATATAAATAGCAAAAACCCCTGCAACAAATGATGGAATGGCTAGGGTTAAATAGTTCGCAAATTGTATACCATAATCATATAGTGAGTAAGGTTTACGACCCGAGAGAATCCCCAGTGGAAATGCGACTAAATAAGTGATGATTAAACTCATCGTTCCTAACATAATCGTATTCGTCATACGTTCTTTAACTAAATCCATAATAGGTCGTTTATATTTAATAGATTCACCTAAATCACCATGAACGACGTTGTTCGCCCATGTTAAATATTGTTTATAAATCGGTTGATCTAATCCTAACTTTGCGCGTTGCTCATTGTAATAATCAGCTGAAATTCCAGGTCTCTTTTGCCCTGTAAATGCGTCACCAGGTTGCATCTTAGCTACAAAGAATATAACGACTGACATCAATATGAGCATAGGTATCATAATTAACACACGACGTATAATTAAAGTAGTCATACCTTCTTCACCTCATCCTTCAAATGAATACAAGCTGCGACGTGACCATCACTAATCTTTCTATATTCTGGCGGTGCCTGTTTACATTCTTCAGTAACTAGTGGACACCGCGTATGGAAAGGACAACCTTTCGGTGGATTACTCGGTGAAGGGAGGTCTCCTTGTAGTATCACTCTTTCTCTACGTTTAGATGGATCAATTTCAGGAATCGCTGAGATGAGCGATTGTGTATAAGGGTGCTGAGGATTGCGATAAATTTCCTCTGCAGGCCCTTGTTCCACAATATGCCCTAAATACATAACACAAATATAATCACTCACGTGTTTCACTACGCTTAAATCGTGGGCAATAAATAAGTAACTGAGTCCAAACTCTTCTTGAAGCTCATCCATAATATTAAGCACTTGTGATTGTACGGACACATCTAATGCACTTACAGGTTCATCTGCAATAATCAACTTCGGCTTTAATGCTAATGCGCGTGCAATACCGACACGTTGACGCTGACCCCCTGAGAATTCGTGCGCATATTTGTAATACGCAGTCTCGTCTAGCCCTACACGTTCGAGTAACTCTATCACTTCATCCTTAATATCTTTTTGCTTCTTCTTATAATAATTACGTATTGGTTCTCCGACGATATCCCCCACCATTTGCATAGGATTTAATGATGCATATGGATCTTGAAAGACCATTTGGAACCCTTTACGTGCTTCACGCAATGTCTTCCCTTTCGCTTTAGTAATATCTTGTCCGCAAAATTTAATTTCACCTGACGTAGCATTTTGAAGACGTAGAATGGTGCGTCCTGCAGAGGATTTACCACAACCAGATTCTCCTACCAGCCCTACAGTCTCACCTTTTTTTATTTTAAAAGATACCCCATCAACGGCTTTCACTTCTCCTACTTTGCGTTGAAAAACGCCCCCACGTATTGGATAGTATTGTTTCAAATCGTTAACTTCTAAAATCGTATCTTTAGACATGTTTCGGCACCCCCTTGCCCTTCATTACTTCTTCATCAAATAAGTGACATGAAATACGATGTTTCTCATTGAGATAAATTGTCTTTAAAGAAACGTTCTGACACTCTGGCATAGCGAAAGGACATCTATTCGCGAAACTACAGCCCTCTCTAGTAAGTTCGGTTAATGAAGGAACGGTACCTTTGATTGTCTCTAATTTCTTATTGTTATCGTCTAGTTTAGGAATAGCTTTCAATAGTAATTGTGTATAAGGGTGCTTCGGCTCACGGAATAATTCTTCAACTGGCGCACGCTCTACAATTTCGCCCGCATACATAACAGCAACTGAATCACATATTTCTGCAATAACCCCTAAGTCATGAGAGATGAAGATAATGCCCATATCATTCTTCTCTTGAACTTGCTTTAATAAATCTAATATCTGGGCTTGCACCGTAACGTCTAGAGCGGTAGTGGGTTCGTCTGCAATGAGTAAACTTGGTTCACATGAAATCGCCATCGCAATCATCACACGTTGTCTCATCCCACCAGAGAGTTGGTGTGGATATTGATTGACTACCTCATTTGCTCTAGGGATACCTACTTGTTCAAGTAGTTCTATCGCACGTGATTTAGCTTCCTTTTTTGAAATTTTGAGATGTAATCTCATCATTTCTATCATTTGATTACCAATCGTAAATACTGGGTTGAGTGAGGTCATCGGTTCCTGAAAGATCATTGCCAATTCTTTTCCACGAATCTTATTCAATTCTTCCGCTGAACTTTGGTCTAATCGTTGTCCTTTATACCAAACTTCACCTTCTGTAATCTTAGCTATTTTTTCTGGTAAAAGTTTCAACAGCGACGCACTAAAAACAGATTTCCCAGAACCAGACTCTCCAACGATGCCCATAATTTCTCCTCTTCTCAGAGTCAGATTAATGTCTGAAATTGCGTTATAGAATTGATTATTTATCTCAAAGCCCGTGCTTAAACTTTTAACTTCTAATAAATGTTCCATCCTATTCCCCCTTGTTTATCCCCTGTCATTAATGGCTTTTTATTTATCGTCCACCGTCCATTCATAAATAGGATTTGAACCTTTAAGTGATACCTTTACGTTCTTCACGCGATTATTCACAGCCGTCATACTCTCCATTTCGGCTAATGGAATATAAGGTTCATCTTCGTTCATAATCTTTTGCCATTCTAGATATTTCTTCTTACGTTTCTCTTGGCTATCCCCCACAACTTTAGGGTCTTTCGCTTCTTCTAATAACTTATCTGCTTTAGGGTTGTTATAACGTCCTTCATTCCATAAAGCATTGGATTTATATAAATCAGAAGGGTCAGGATCGGCGCCTGCCGTCCAAGTACGAACATAAGCTTCCATATCTTTCGATGCATCTTCTAAATCCTCATTATATTTACCAAATTCAACCATATCCGTCTTAGTTTTGATTCCGACGTTTTCCCAGAATCCTTTAATCGCCGCAGTTCGTGGTTCAAATGTAGGATTGGAACCTGCATAATGCTTTAAATTCACGACGAACTTTTTACCGTCTGGATCTTCTCTCCAACCGTCTCCATCTCTATCTTTATATCCCGCTTCATCAAGTAATTTCTTGGCTTTTTTCGGATCGTAAGAATAATCTTTTAACTCACCTTTCTTAGCGCCATTCCAGAACGCGGATGGAACCAATCCTTCAAGTGGTTTCGCATAGCCGTACATAAAAGCATTAATCCATTCTTTTCTATTGATGGCATATGTGAGTGCTTGTCTTAATTTCTTATTTTGATATTTAGGTCTTTCTTTACCGATTTTTTGCTTCGTCTTGTCATAATCATTGAGCACAAAACCGATAATTGCGTAATCCGTTCCTGGTGATCTTAATATTTTCATATTTTTATTGCCGTTATCTTTAACTTCTTTAGCAATTGGCGGTGATACTGAAGCCATATCAATTTCTTCATTATCTAAGGCTTCAGTCAAAGATGTCTGTTCTACTACACGTAAATTGATTTTGTCCAAACCTGGTTTACCTTGATAGTAGTCGTTATTTCTTACTAACTCTACTGATTCACCATCCGTAATACGTTTCACTTTGTATGGTCCAAAGCCGATTGGATGCTTACGTACTTCTGGCGATTTCCCCATATCTTTAACTGGAATATGTTCAAATACTTTCTTACTAATTGGTGCACTCATCCAGAGTCTCTCTAAGTTGTTTGACTGTGGTTTACTAAAAGTAAGTCTTACTGTGTAATCGTCTATTTTTTGGAGGCCGCTGATTGATTTGGCTTTACCTGCGTGTTTCTCCTCAGCACCTTTAACATCTTGAACGCCATCATATCTTGGCCCGTCATAGTCAGGGTCTGCTAAAGTTTCTAAAGTGAATATCCAATCATCAATCGTCAATGGATTCCCATCTTGCCATTTAATCCCCTTTTTCATTGTGAACTCATATGTAGTCTTATCTTTATTGAGTGATTTCCATGAAAGAATTTTAGGCTGAATCTTGAAGTTATCATCGAAATCAACGAGCGAATCATTAAAGTAATCAATCACTTCGCTATCACCTGCTGAACCCGCAAAAATAGATTGAAACTCTCCTTCAGGCGCTTCAGAAATCCCTATGTTTAAAGTTCCACCTTTAGATTTAGACTTAGCAGTATGATCTGTTTCTTTAACTTCGCCATGGTCACCCCTTCCACAACCACTTAGAATTAAAATTAGGCTTAGCATACTCAATAATGCTAAGCGCCACCGTTTCTTCATATACATCCCCCCTGTATACTTTTCTATATTATTACAATTTTCACACAATTATGTCAACACTTTTCTGTTTGACGGAATATATTTCATTAACCAACCTTTAATAAAATTAACTTAATAAAGCGCACTCGTTTATAATAAAAAAGCTCCGAAAGTTCTTCACTTTCGAAGCTTTTACCAATAATCATATAACTATAGTATAGAAATCCATCAACAAAGCCCACCGCCCTCACAGACGATGGACTTCCTTATACTCCCTACAACGCTGTATAACCACCATCGATCGTAAACACGCTACCTTGTGCGAATGAAGACGCATCGGATGCGAGATAAACGACGATACCGCCAAGTTCATGTGGCGCACCTGGACGACCCATTGGTGTGAAGCCCATCCAATCGTCGATCATCGCACCACCTTCATCGAAGAAGGGTTTTGTTAACTCGGTCTTCATGTAACCTGGCGCAATGGTATTGACTTTAATACCGTATTTAGACCATTCCATTGCTAGACTTTTCGTCAACATAATAACCCCTGCTTTAGACGCGTTGTATGAACATTGTTCTTGTGGTTTATTTGCGATCAAACCTGACATAGAAGACGTATTGATGATTGAACCGTAGCCTTGTTTGATCATAATTCTACCTACAGTTTGAGCGACTAGGAAGATACCGTTCAAGTTTAAATCCATGACTTTCTTCCAGTTCTCGTAAGACATCTCCTCCGCTTTCTCGTTGATAGTCATGCCGGCGTTGTTCACAAGGATATCAATCTTGCCGTACTCCTCTACTACTGTGTCCGCCATTTGATTGACCGCTTCAGGGTCTGTTACATCTGTTTCAATCGCAGTCGTCTTCACACCTTCAGCCTCACTAATCTTCTGCGCGGTCTTCTTCGCGAGTGGAAGGTTGATATCGGCAATCACGATGTCTGCGCCTGCTTGGGCAAGTGCTTCTGCCATAGCTTGACCTAAGCCCATTGCACCTCCTGTGACGATGGCTACTTTACCGTTTAATTTAAATTGTTCAATAATATTAGTCATGTTCTGACACCTTTCTCTCTATAGTTTGTCGAGGTTGTTGGACTTTCATAAAGAAGGTCAATACAAACCCGATAATGTAGAATATCGCTAGCGCCCAGATTGCTGCACGTGTGCCCCCTAAAGGTAAGGCTGCTCTCGCAATCAATGGACCCATAAAGTTACTAAGGCCGGCAGATAAGTTGTGAATAGAGACTGCCGCACCTTTATTCTCTGGCTCTAGTGTTGGGAAAATGGCTGACATTGGCACGAATGCTGCCACGGCGAATCCGAAGACAACCGCTGCAATAAGGGCAACCCAGAAGTTTGGACCAGTCCACAATGGGATGTAGTAGAATGCTAAAGTCGATAGCGCCATACCAATACAGCCGAACCAGCGTACTTGGCGAATCCAGCCAATCTTGTCTCCTACGACACCCCAGAAGAGGTTCGTAAAGATGGTCACAATGTACATGACACCCCAAATTCTCAGCCATTGTGCCATCGAGAAACCGACGTGGTCTGTAAAGAAACTTGGCATAAAGACCACGAGACCAAAGAGTGAAAGTTGGTTAATGATTCGCACGAGACAAGCGATCGCCACTTGAGGATTACGCAATATCGTAATCCCTTTGACAAATTCACCTAACATTTCTTTTTTAGTCAGTTGTTTCGCTTCACTTTGCTCACCCTGCTTGTCTTTTACCAAGAACATCGCAAGCATACCGCCGATGAAGATAAAGATAATCGATGACCACAATGTGCCCATGTAGCCGAGCCATGGAATTGTGAAGCTCGGTAGGTAGGTGCCAATCACACCGATACCGATGGAGTACATCGCCCAGAACCAGCCCATCGCCGACGCAAGTTTATAGCGTGGTGCAGAGTATGTAATCCACACGACGAAACTGTAAATAAACATCGGATAAGCGAGGCCACGGATGCCATACATGATGAGCATCATTGGATAGCTGTGTTGTTCTAAACCGAGAACGAGAAAGCCGACGTGAAAGATGATCCACATGATGAAGGCGAAGATCATCACACGACGTGGGCTAAAGATTTCAGCTAGCACCCCGGACATCCAAGATGCGATAGCCACGACGAAACCATAAACGGTCAGGACATTCCCTGCTTGCCCACTGTCAAAGCCAAGCATCCTAATGTATTTCGATAGGAAGGCCTGTTCAATGCCATCTCCAGTCATGAAGATCGCTACTGCGACGTAACCCCAGAGTAAGATCATCGGTAAACCTAGAAACTGACGTTGACTATTTGTATTTAAATCCTTGCCCACTACTGATACCGCTTTCTATCTTTATTTGAGTTGAACTGCTGATCTGCCACGTGCTCGAGTTCCATTCCCGCTTTAAAGCGCTCTGTATAGTTTCGGAAACTCTCAATTTCCGCTTCGGTCGGTTCAATCGTGATGGCGTCTGACGCTTCGAACGCTGAGTCGTTGAGGAACTGTGCTAAATCTTTGTGTTCTGCCACGAGATAGCGCGCGAGCACTGCGATCCCCCATGCGCCACCTTCTGACGCCGTTTGCATGACACTAACCGGACTCTCGAGTGCAGCCGCCATGTAACGTTGTGCCACTTCTTTCGTGGTAAAAATGCCACCGTGACCCAGCATGGAATCGATTTGAATCTGTTCGTTCTCTTTTAATAAATCGATGCCAATTTTAAGCGTCGCAAAGGCACTATAAATTTGTGATTTCATAAAGTTCGCGAGATTGAAGTTGCTGTCTAACGAACGAAGCAATAACGGGTACCCTTGAGGGACATCAGTAATAAATTCACCCGAAACGTAGCCGATGGACAATAATTGGCCTAGATCGTCATCTCCTTCTAAAGCGCTTTCAAACAAGGTTGTGAAGAGCTTATTTTTATCATAATCCACACCTAAACGTTGAAGTAACTCTTCAAAGATGCCGACCCATGCGTTGATATCTGACGTGCAATTGTTGGCGTGAATCATCGCGACCTCGTAGCCATCTGGCGTTGAGACGATATCCACCTCTGGATAGAGCTGCTGAATCTGTTTCTCCAACACAATCATAGAGAAGATGCTCGTACCCGCTGACACGTTCCCCGTACGAGGTGCGACACTGTTCGTCGCGACCATGCCGGTTGCTGCATCTGCTTCGGGCGCACACATTGGACACCCTGCTTTAAGCTCTTCGTGAGGATCAATCAGCTTGGCACCTATCTCAGTTAGACGTCCCGCAGACTGACCTGCCACGACCACTTCAGGTAAGATATCTTCAATCTGTTGCGTATATCCCGCTTCGTGAAAATGTGTATTGAAGCGCTGTAATAAATCCGAACGGTAAGTCAACGTCTCGCTGTCAATCGGAAACATCCCTGAGGCGTCACCGATTCCAAGCACGCGCTCACCTGATAAATACCAGTGAACGTACCCTGCCAGCGTCGTCATATAACGGACATGTGATACGTGTTCTTCTTTGTCGATGGCGGATTGATAGAGTTGCGCAATACTCCAGCGCTCTGGGATATTCACCTGGAAATCTTCTCGCAGTATACTTGCCGCTTCATTCGCATTGTTATTACGCCAAGTTCGAAACGGCACGAGTAAATCATCATGCTCATCAAAGACGAGATAACCATGCATCATTCCGCTGATACCTAGTGATGCAATGCGTCTCACTGTCGTATCGTATTGATCTTTAATGGCATTGGTCATCTCAGCGTAGCTTCGCTGCAAGCCGACCCAGACATCGTTCATTGAATACGTCCAGTAACCATGTTTGAATTGATTCTCCCACTCAAACGAACCTGTAGCTATCGTTCGACATTCAGGGTCTATCGCTACAGTCTTGATGCGCGTAGAACCAAATTCAATACCAATAGACAACTGACCTGCGTCAATCAGTTGCTTGATTTCAGAAGTCGTCATCTCAATACCTCACTATATGTATTTAAATTATGTAATCGTTTACAAAATAATTATCTTACAACATAGTTGCCACAGTCAATGAAATAAATTTGAAGATATATTGTTTTGATGGGAAGTGGAGGGGTTATCCTTTTTAACAATTGGCAGAGAGGAAGCGTTACTAAAACAGAAAAAACTCATAAGACGTCGAGCATCACCTACCTAACATAACGGATAAGCATAGTGTCTACGTCCTATGAGTTTCTAGTAAATTTATTTATTTAGCTCCTGTAAGTGCTTCTAAGACTGGTGTTTCACCAGATTGAATAAAGATATGTTTGTGCTCTACTTCTTCTGTATCCAATGCATTAACAAGCACTGTAGCTACATCTTCGCGAGGAATCTTGTAGCTGCTAGGATCGTCTTCTAATTCTGTTGATACTTCAATCTTACCTGTACCTTCATCGTCTTGAAGTGGTCCAGGATGTACGATTGTGTAGTTTAATCCAGAGTCTTCAATGTATAAGTCTGAGAAGTGTTTAGCAACCGCATAAGGTTTCATAACTTCTGACTCTTCTTCAGGATGAAGGCTATCTGTCGCACTGAGTTGTACGAAACGTTTAATATGATATTTATTCGCATAGTCAACTGCTTTCTTCGCACCCCATAGGTCAACCATCATTGTCTTGTCAGCACCTGTGCTGCCACCTGAACCTGCGGCGAAGACTACACCTTCAGCATCTTTAAATGCATCAGAGAAATCCTCTTCAAGATCTCCAACCATGACACGGTCTGCACCAATTTCACGTAACTCTGATACTTGTTCTTCCTTGCGTACTAATGCGATAGAGTGATGTCCTGTTTCTTTAAGTTGCGCAATAACTTTTCTACCTACAGCGCCGTTTGCACCGATAACTAAGATTTCCATCTTCTAAATCACTCCTTTTATAATATATGCACGTACATATTATTTAACTACCACCTTTATATCGGAGTAAACATAGACCGATATTTAGGGCGAGATTAAAATGTTCTCAATCTAACGTTACTTCTGAACCAAGGTCTCATAATTAATGATGTTAGAATTAACTAGGGTTGGTTTATTATCATAACGCGTTAAATCGATTGATATGAGCCTCTTCAGAAATGCATTTTCTATTTTAAAATAATTAAATACGTATTCTGATGAAATGATGCCTCTTTTAATCATAAGATTTAAAAGACTTTTCATTTTTAAAGCTTGTCTCGCCCGTGACTGTTTTTTACTTGAAAGTGTTCCATCGTGTATCTTACCTTCATAATAACAGTACTGCTTATAAGAGATAATACCCGCTTTTCGTGCGTGCAGTGTAACTAATGAGATAGGAACTTTCCATTTTTGTGCTATTTTCTCCCATACGCGCCACGTAATCCTTTTATACGGTTGACACGCTTTAATCAGTTCACTTTGAGGCAATAAAAAATGGCGCGTGAAATCAAAGGCATTTCTATTTAATATCTCGAAGTCATCACCAGAAGCCATAGTTAATTCAGCATGCCTATTAAGTAATAAATATCCTAATTCATAAGCAAGATCTAAATTTTGATTTCCTACCGCTCTGTTCAGGTTGCACATTATTATATGAGGATGTCCTGCCGAATCCCAAAAACTATAGGATTTTACAATATCAAGTGAGCTTCTTTCATAGACCATTACTCCTGCTTTTTCAAAATCTAATAATAATTCTTCATTGAATTCTCCATTAGTGATGTAACTTCTAGCTATATGAGCCGCCTGTTTAATAAAATCTTCTCTACTGATTTCTTTCGAGCGTGTTTTATCTATCTCAATAATTATCTTTTTCAAAATCGTTTCATAGTAGCGAAAGTAACTCATTATAAATTGAGTGAGCGTACTGAATGTATTTGCTTCGTAATATTGGGGGTCGATTTCTCTTGGTTTAATATATTCACTTTCCTTATAAGAATAAAAAATAGAATCTTTCTTAACTAAACCAAGCTGACCTATCATTGGTGAATCTGAATAGAAGTATTGTGTTTGTACATTAAATATACATGCCAAGGTAAAAACTTTACCTAGATTAGGTGTCAGTCGCCCCGTTTCATACTGCCAAATTGTTTGTTCATTAACCTTTAATTTCTTAGCAATGTCACTTCGACTTTTATTATTCAATAGTCTAATCGCTTCTAAATTTTCCCCGTAGAACATAAGTTCATCACACTTTCGTTTATTCTTCCTCGTTTTGCTCTTTCTCCTTATCATCTAATATCACAGTAAACACACTTTCAGATTTTTCTGCTTTTATTGGTTCATCTTGAATAAATTTTAAAAACTCTATCTCTTCTTCACTAATATTATATCCTTTAATCTCTATTACTTTATTCATTATAGAAGTTAAATCTTCAATTAACTCGGCAGTATTTGTTTCAGGAATAGGTAACCAAATTTTTATCGATGAGGATTTTTCAGATGTTAACTCTATGTTATAAGTTATTATATAGAAATTTGCTTTTCTTTCTTCTTTTCTCTCATTAAACAACAATTCATTAGCATCTAGTTGATAACTCTTCTTAAAATTACTTCTAACTCGCTCTGTATTTACATCTTTATTCTTGTTTATAAGTTCTTTTAAATATTTCTTTTCATTAGTTTCTTCTTGGAAAGGGTTTCTTCCATATGAAACTCTATTTTCATTAAAGTACCTTTCGTTTTTTACAACAAATGAAAAAACATGATTATCACTATCATCAATCTTCATAAACTCTAGAAATTTCCAACTAAATCCTGCTTTCTTTTTAGAATGCTCAAATAAGTGTTCTAAATGAATCGCAATCTGATTCTCAATATGATTTCCTTTAACGTAACAATATGCATCACTGATTTTCAAAGTTTCGTTAGCATTTTTGCGTACTTGAATATAGTCTTTATAACCTTTAATAATCCCTTTGACTAATTCTTGTTTAAATCGATGTTCAAGCGTGTTCGTGGTGTCTGACCTTCCTTTCTGAATAAGTTTAGAGTTATCATACTTCATTCCTTTGAAGAAATCTATTATAAATTCAATACTCAATACAACATCTCAAATCTTTTTATCTCACAGGTTGATATTGTCATCTATTGACTATGTATCCAATCTCGAAAGCAGTGATGCTTCACATTTTAAAAACCAGCCCGCAGCATTCCCAACACTACGAGCTAGACTTCAATGAACCATTCTATAACTCAATATGTCGTCCTTTCCACTCTACTTGTTTACGTAGCTTTGTGCTGTACCAAGACAAACCGTAAACGTAGAAGAAAAACAGCACATGTAGTGGAAACGTAACTATAGAACTGAGACGTGTTGAAATGACACGTCGGCTTAAAACAAAGAAACTCAAACCATAACACAGGAGAGCTGATAACCGACGTGACGCCACCGCAATCATGCTTCCACTTAGCCACAGCATAACTAACGTCATTACCCATGGATGCGTTTGACTTGAACCGACTGCGATGTGCTTACGAAATCCTCGCACCATTTCTGAGAGACTGTGATACATACGGAAGTGAACATAACCTTTTCCTAAACGCAAATCGATAGGTATCCCGGCTCGTGCATACGCTCGATACAACGCCTCACCTTCCATCACTGCATCTTTCGCCACACGATGACCTCCGATACGCCAATAATCTTCTCGATGGGTCAACATGACTGGACCAAATAAACAAGACGTCTGCATATGAGGCAAGAGACTAAAGATATTCATACCGACTACCGTAACAATATTAAAAACAGAAGCGAGTCGCTCCAAGGCACCACCTGTTTCATGATAAGGTTGCACACTCAATACGCCCTGACTTTGACCATTTCCCAGGAAATCTTTCAATGCGTAGGGATGAGTAAAAAAGGTATCCGCATCCATAAATAATAAGCGTTCATGATGTGCTATTTGAGCCCCGACGTAGCAAGCGTAACTTTTACCTGACCAAGTGTGAGGCTCAACATCGACAACATCTGTACCATATTCATGCGCAATCGCTCGTGTGTTATCCGTCGACTGGTCATCCGCTACAATGACTTCTACCTCTACTTGTTGCTGACGACGAATCGACTTCAACAACCGAGGAAGACGATGTGCTTCGTTTCGTGCAGGAATGATAATCGACACCTGACGTCTGACATCTGAATGCGTAGACTGAATATAGCGCGCTCGACCCAGCAATATGAGTGGCAAACTGCAAAATATCAGAAAGAGTAATCGCTTCATTCGGGAATCATCTCACCGACTTGCTGACCGCTGAGCACGACCATCGGCATACCTCCACCAGGGTTAACAGTGCCACCTACAAAGTATAGATTATCGACCACTTCAGACCGCTTAGGGTGCTTAAACCCTCGATTCAATCGACGATCTGACAGCGTGCCATAGATGGAACCCCCATCAGAATAATAGAGTGCGTGTAAGTCATCTGGCGTCAACGTATACTCTGAGACAATGTGCGACCGTAAACCTTCAAGTCCCATCGCCTCTAATTTGGCTAAGACACGTTCACGGAAACGTTGGTAACTCGCCTCAGTAAAGGATGCTCCTGCAGGAATGTGAGGCAGGATCTTCAAGTTGTCAGAACCCTCAGGTGCTTGCGTTGCATCTGTCGAAGTCGTATGGACGAGGTAAATCGTCGGATCCGTCGGTAACATCTTATCATGAAAGACTTGCTTGTAATTGCGCTTTGAATCTTTAGAGAAGAAGAAATTATGATGCGCAAGTTGCGAATATTGCTTATCCAAACCGAGATGCATGACGTAGCCAGAGCTAGCCGGTGGGAATTTGCGTTCCCATTTCTTAAGTTGTTTCGGCGTATAATCAAGGATATGACGGTAAAATGGTAGTACCTCCATATTCGAAATGAACACATCGGCACTCACAGTCTGCCCATTGACTACGAGACTTTCAATACGCTCTTTCTCTGTCGTGGCATGGGTAATTTCAGCATTCAGTTCTATCTGAACACCAATATCGCGCGCAAGTTGTTCCATTCCTTGTGCCAGTTTATGCAAACCACCTTGGACATACCAAACGCCCTGTTCATGTTGCATATGTGCCATCATGTTCAATACTGCTGGCGCATCGTAGGCACTGGAGCCGACGTATTTAATAAAATATCCCAACATATCTCGTAAATGTGCATTACTAATATAGTGATTAATCGCTTGTTGCATCGTCCGAAAGACATCGAATTGTAGCGCTTTGAACGGTCCATAATAACGTATCACTTGGCGTAAGTTATCGAGACCATGTCGGAAATATCCTTGTTCCGTTAAACGATCTAATCGGCCGGCGTAGTTAAGAAATTGGCGATACTCAGACATATCACGCTCTGATAATTGCGACGCCGTTTGCATACGTTCGAGATCTTGGTACAAATCAATCTTTGCACCATCAGGAAAGAAGGCACGCCATTGTAAGGGGATTTCAGTAATGTCCACATAATCACGCATCTCTCTATCACTGCGCTTAAATAGCCGTTCCATCACTTTAGGCATCGTCAAGAGTGAAGGCCCTAAATCAAAACCGAAACCGTCCTGTTCACGACGATTAAGCTTGCCTCCGAGATGATCATTTTTCTCATATAACGTGACTTCAAAGCCGCGTTGACGCAACGTAATCGCCGCAGACATTCCGCCTAATCCGCCACCGATAACTACTACTTTGCTAGGCATGATCTCAACCTCCTACATTATGTTTCTCTTTACGATATAACGCTTGCTTACGACTGCGAGGTACGACATGTCGTTGAGAAAGTGAATCGTAATGATGTTCGCGAATCACATTGAGAATTTCTCCATACACGGTCGCCGATAAGCATACCGGCAGTCTCGCTTCCCTCTTATAATGTGACAACTCATCACGAAATTGCTTGTAACGTGTTTCCGCTTCAACCGCCAGCGCTTCAAAGAGTTGCTTAAAGCCATTTGTCACTTGTCCTTGTGCAATTTGCGGTTCCGTCACACCATAGTGTGCCATCATTTGACGTGGCAAATAGATACGCTGCAAATCACGATAGTCTTCTCCCACATCGCGCAATATATTCGTCAACTGCATCGCGACACCCAGACGACGCGCCTGAGCATAACGTTGCGCATCAACTTCATGGCTCAATATCGGCAGTAACATCCCGCCAACCGACGCAGCGACTTTCTCACAATACATCACTAGCGTTTCAAACGTCTCAGGTTGCTTGAACATCAAATCCATTCGTTGCCCTTCTATCTGCTCATCGTAAAAGTCAGTGTTGATCTCATAACGTTCGTGTACCCACGCAAGCGCTCTCCATACAGGATGATCAACTACCTTTCCTCGTTTAAAATGATCAAGTTCGCGTTGAATTTGATCAATCGACCCTTGTTCTTCATCTACCGCATCATCACACATACGACAAAACGCATAAATCGCATACACGGCTAAACGGTCTTGTTTCGGCAATTGGGAGAAGGCGTAATAGAACGATTTCGAATGTTGTTTGATCACACGTTCACAGTAAGCCAAATCTCTATTTTTCATAATGACCTCCTCGTGCATCTTTTAAAATCTCCTCTACAGCAATCTTCGCCGATAATAAGACGATCGGCACACCAGCGCCAGGGTGTGTACTGCTTCCCGTGAAGTAAAGTCCGCGCACGTTAGCCGATTTACTTTGAGGGCGTAAATGATTACTTTGCGCCAATGTCGGCATTAAACCAAATGTAGCACCGTAATAGGCATTGAAGTCTTGTTCGAAATCTTTAGGCGTTGTTACACGCTCTGACTGAATATGTTGCGCAAAGCGTTCAAACTCTGGGAGCTCTGACATTTTATCCAATACTTTCTGACGATAATAGTCCGTCATTGCTTCCGTCCACTGATACTTCATTACTTGCGTATTCGACACTGGCATCAGCACATAAATACCGTCTTTCCCTTCAGGTGCAAGTGACGGATCTAATTGCGATGCGACATAAAAATATAGAGATGGATCAGTAATGACGTCGCCCTCGAATATTTGATGAATATTGCGGTCTAAATTCTCAGAGAAGACGAAGTTGTGAACAGTCGATAGCGCATTAAATTTCTGATCCATACCAAAATAGAACACCAGGCAAGAACAAGAGTAGTCCATGCGATCTATCTTCTTGTCTGGATAGTTCCCTTTGTGTTGGGGTTCCTCTAATAAATATTTCATCGCATATGGGAAGTCTGCATTACACAAGACAATGTCTGACGCCAATCTGCTTTCTGGGGTTTGGACACCTTGAACTATGCCCTCTGACACGCAAATGTCTGTAACTGGTGTTTCGAGTTGAATATCGCCGCCCATCTCTTTAAACCGGCGTGCCATACTTTCAGCCATCGTACGCATGCCCCCTTGAATAAACCACACGCCATAAACAAATTCGATGAGAGGAATAATCGTATAGAGTGATGGCCCTTTATGTGGAGAAATACCAATATACAGCGTTTGAAAGCTGATCATCTGACGCATACGTTGATCTGAAATATATTTTTGAAGCAACTTCTCTGCACTATTTAACGTTTTTAACTTCATGCCTTGATACAAAGTGGTAAAGTTGTAGAAATCTCTTTTACGATTAAAGGACCGTTGAAGAAAGTAATCCTTCGCTGTCAGAAAGCGTGAGTATAAATCACTGAGATAACGCAGAAAGCCTGCTGCATCCGCTTCGCTCACAGATTCAAACATCTCGCGCATCTTAACCAAATCATTCGAGACTTCGAAACGCGTTTGACCATGATCGAAGTAGCTACTATACATAGGATCTAAACGTCTCATCGGGATATAGTCGTCCGCATCTACGCCTGTGAGTTCAAAGATTTCACGATAAAGCTCAGGCATCATAACTATGGTGGGCCCTAAATCAAAGGTATAGCCATCAAAGTCCACGCGATTCATCTTTCCACCGACGTGAGATTGCTTCTCCACAATCGTGACTTGATAACCTTCGTTCTGCAGTCTTATCGCACTAGCTAATCCTGCTACACCAGCGCCAATGACAATTACACGGGTCACATTATCATCCTTTCATTGCGAGATAGACTTGTTAAAGCGTTGTTGCCGTATGTTGAACGCGATTCACTTCAGTTACTTACGAGGGGTAAAATGACTAAGAAATATCGTGGCCTCCCACTTCACTCTATAACGATTTCAGTTATGGCGCATTAGAGTGACGTTGGTTCATCTTCTTAAGCACACGTTCAAGTCGTATGCGATTATAACGTTGTACTAAAATAAATGGCAGATTGCTCATCACAGCGTAAACAACATGAATGGCGCGATAACGAGGCGGGTTCCACAAGAAGAAGAGCGGAAAAGGCGCCATCGAAAGCCAATGTGTCAGTTCCGCACGATTGACTTCGAGAAGAAAGCGTTCGACTAAATCCTCAGTATGTTCGTTAAAGTGAGATTTATCATAACTTAAGAAGAGAAATTGAGAACTTTCGGGTAATTGATCTTTCCATCGGCGAATATGTAGATAACGCTTTAGCACATCCGCTTCATTTCTAAAGTTGCGAAAGTAAGGACGTATGCGTCGAAGTTGCTGGGTCGGGATGAGTGCTACCCCTATCGATACAATCATATGTACGAGAAACCATCCTACTATATTTTTCAGCACTAATCGTTTCATCTTCCTCAACTCTCTTTAGCACAATTTAGTTCCTTTTGAGTGAAAAGGGACGAGTGATTAACTATTTGTCATCAAATAATTAATCACCTCGTCCCATTAACGTATGTGAATTAGTATCTAAATTAAGTTCTCTTATTCCACTTAGATATAGTATTACCCTATTTTGTTGAAAAATATCAGTTTGTCAAAAATCTTTTAAAAATTCTTGCAGCCATCAAACATTTTACCAACATCGTCCTAGGCTCGAATCCCCTTACTCAAAGCGTCTACTGTGCTTCACTACGCCTGCCATCAAGCCTAGAAAGATGAAGTGGCCGACGATCCATAACACATGCGCACCGAAGTGATATTGGAATATCGCTCGCTGAGATAGCCCTATCATCAATGGGTAAAGGACAATGAAAAAGACAGCTAAGATGCCGAGCCAAAGTTTAAAGTTCCATCCTCGACGGCGATCGACCCACAAGCTCGCAGCTAATATCACAAGCGTAATACATAAGTGACAGAATAACTCAACTACAAATGGTGTGTGGGCAGGATCCAGCAAGAAATCTAAATTTAAAAGTAATCCCGCAAGATGCATGTGGAATAGATGATCCACAATTACAAATATGACGTACAACATCAGGGTCAAAGCAATACACCAAAGTACGTAATATAGATAGAATCTCTTGTCGCGTGGCACAACTATAACCTCCTCTATCGCTCCTAGAATCAGTTAATGTGTTTAATAATCTCAGTTGCCATCACTAAACAAAATAACGTAATGCAGTATAACAGCAGAATACTTTGAGAATGATACTTCGTCTCTCGAATAAACGAGTTAATCACGGCCACAACTGCTCCGATTACAACAAAGATTGCTGCTTTCAAGCACCAGGCTTTTAACAGAAAGATCATCAGCGGCATAAAGAATAACGCGATTAGATTAGCGAACAGCAAGAGTAGCACTGCGACCGTATAGATAACGAAGAGAATGCCGACAATACCCATCCCTCTTCGCATAATATATTGGAGCCTAGTCATGGTGCGCACCCTCTTTCTTGAGCTGTTCTAAAGCATCGGTCACAGATTTGGCGTGCATCGTTTCGACAATCTCATCTACCGTCGCTAGTCGACTGTGACGCTGCCACTTGTGAAGTGCAGGACTACTTTGGACGGACTTGCCATCAAATGGCGTATCCTGCGTCAGATGGACGTCTAAATAATGCTTCCAACTATGATTGACGCGAACTTTCACCGTTAATGACGGTGTGGTCTGACGATCTCGAAGTTTCCCTAATTTCATATCTAGGTCGTCAACATGTTCATAGTTGTAACGCGTGTATAACTCAATGCGCTCATGTTGTTCTTCCACATAGCTCGTCCATTCGTGGTTCTTATGATGGTCAGTCAAATGAACTTTGACTAATTGTGTCACGAGCGCAATCGCTAAGGCAATAGTTGTGATTCTCAGTATGTTAATCTTGTCCCTCTCCTTGTCTTCGATGATATCTTACTTCTATGCTTGGATGAAATCGTTGAGTTCTCGATAAACGGCGTCTAACTCCTCTAGTGGATAGAGGAAGAAAGCGTGAATGAGTTTCGGCATGACTTTCGTCGTTACCTCCACGCCATGATCAGCCAATTTGTGGCCAAATGTTACCCCTTCATCACAGAGCGGATCGAGTTCGGCAGCGTAGATCATTGTTTGTGGAAAATTTGATAAATCCTGTGCTAATACAGGTGACACGTATGGATGATCAACATCTTGCGTATCCTCCACATACATCTCATAACAACTTTGCATGGAGGCGCGTGAAATCTGCGGACCATCTTTGAAGCGATTCATACTTGGATAGTTCTCTTCATCGCGATTCGTCAACACGCGTCCATCTAGTGCTGGGTAAAAGAGCACGACTTTATCAAATTGAAAGTTCGCTTGCTCATCTTCAAGCTTCATTGCTACTGCAGTGACGAGGTTGGCACCTGCACTTTCGCCTACACCCATGAGATATTCTGGATCAACATCATAATCTTGCGCATGTTCAGCAATCCACAGTGCAGCTTGATAGCAATCTTCCAATCCTCGAGGAAACTTGTGTTCAGGCGCAAGTCGATAAGTCACAGAGAAGACTTTACAACCAAGCCGTTCCGCAAGTTCTCGCGCAGGCAATTCTATCGTATCGAGCGAACCGCCACGCCATCCTCCACCGTGATAGAGAACGACTGCCCGTCTCGTTTTTAACGTCATTGGCGTATAAATTCGCATATGTATATCCTGTTCTCCAGTTGGATTGATCGTCCGCGCCTCAACATGTGCCACTTCAGGCAGAAATTGATGCACATAGTCGAAGATGCGCTCACTTTCTTCCTTGGTGAAACCGTGGTCAAGGATATCCAACCCTATCGCCTCTTTCATCTGCATACGATACGCAGCCAAACCTTTACTTAACTCCATTTATCTTTCACCTTGATTTCGAATCTGAATTTTCTAAACCTTTAACGTTTATTATACCCCATCCGTACCCCTCCCGCTATATTGGAATAGGCTTTGAGTAAAATTTTCCCGAGGTAAGTTATAATCCCTCTTTAACTGGGGAATACTGTAATAGAACAGGTAATTATGAAGTTGTTAAAATGACTTCTACAAATTTTAATAAACGTGAGCTATAACGCGCTCATTTTACCTAAAATAGCGTAGTTTAGCTAAGGAGGAAAAGTAATGTTTACAGATATTGAAGATAAAGTAGTCATCATCACAGGCGCAGGAAGTGGACTCGGCGCCGACATGGCACAAGCCTTCGGTAAGTCGAAAGCGAAAGTCGTATTGAACGTGCGCAGTGCCAACCATGATGAGACGGTTAAAAAATCGATTCAAACCATTAAAGATGCAGGTGGACAAGCCATCCAAGTCCAAGGTGATGTGACGAAAGAAGAGGACATGGCTCATCTCATCGAAGAAACAGTGAAGCAATTTGGCACGCTCGATATCTTCATCAATAACGCAGGTTACGAGCAACCTATCCCAACGCATGAAATGTCACTCAAAGATTGGCAGAAAGTGACAGACGTCAATTTGACGGGTGCGTTCTTAGGTTCTCAAGCGGCGATCAAGCAGTTCTTGAGTGAGGATAAGAAAGGTGTCATCATTAATATTTCTTCCGTACACGACACCATTCCTTGGCCAAACTATGTCAGCTATGCCGCTAGTAAAGGTGGCGTGAAGCTAATGATGGAAACGATGTCGATGGAATATGCGCAACACGGTATTCGCATTAATAATATTTCACCAGGTGCGATTATGACTGAACGTACGAGTGAGAAATTTGATGATCCAGAGACGCGTGAAGAGACGTTGAAGATGATTCCGGCGCGTGAAATTGGTAAACCGCATCATATTTCTAACACTGCACTGTTTTTAGCTTCCGATTTAGCGAGCTATATTCATGGCACGACGATTTATGTAGATGGTGGTATGACGAACTATCCTGCCTTTATGGGTGGAAAAGGATAGGATTTAGTGAATAAAATTATTGTTTTCTTGACGACTCTCCCTTGCTAATAGGGCTACACTCAACTAATTCTTCTCGCTCAGTGAGCTCCAAGAATGGATTTTCGTTGTAGCCTTTATCTATCTAGCGTGTCGAGTCGTCTGGAAAACAAATATAATTCTAACTTAAAATAGTCTAAGGTTCTCACAAATAATTATTCTACTCCTCTTTTAAATTACGAGATAACATATCATAAACACTCTGCACCATACATTTGTTATAACTTACTATTCCCACATCTCTTTTCTTATATTTAATCTTCACATAATCTAAATTTAATTTGTCTGCCTTAAATCTTAAGGAGTCAGGAAGAATCGTATAACCCTTTTCCATTTTTACATTAGCTAAAATAGAGTCTAGGTTATCTTTATATTCTAAATTCATGTTACTAACGTTGAGATTATCTCTAATAAAATTCAACGTGTCACATGGAGGATTTAATACGAAAAGTGTGCCTTCATTTATTTCTTCAACCTCTACATCTTCTTTAAATGATTCAGATAAGTTTCTTGAACAAATAAGATTATATCCCTCAGAATATAAAGCTTTGTAATATAAATCGTCCTCTTTAACGGACTCTATATCTCCAATCAATGCATCAATTTTCGTTTCATATAAACGAGATAGTAATATTTGAGTCGTACTTTCCACATTTATAGTTAAATCTTTATCTAATATGCGACTCGATGTGTCTTCTAATTGATATAAGAAATAACTGGGTAATACGCCCACTTTCACTTTTGAAGTAGTCATTTTACTAATATCACGCTTTAAATTGCGCATTTCCTTATGTATGTTAACTAACTTTAGTAACACTGTTTCTCCCGCTTCTGTTAAAATATTCCTTTAGCATTTCTGTAAAAGAGCTTGCATTCAAAATAATTTTCTACACTTTTAATTCTTTTACTCAACGCTGGCGTACTGATATTTAAATATTGCGCCGCCTTGTTCATACTTTGTAACTCAGCCACTCTCTTTAAATCCTCAATATAATCTAAATGCATGTGATGACCTCTCTTTTAACTTTTGGTTAAACCCCTGTAGAACTAAATTATTATTCCTAATAACAGGTTTTATTACTAGTCTTACATTATGAGCTCAATCTTAACATCGAGAATCATTACTTAATTATATGTGTGTTTAATCTATAAAAACCATAACATGATTATATTAATTTGAGAGGATAATGTGATATGAGAAAGATATGGGTTTTAACTTTAGGAATGTTTGCGTTAGGCATGGATACATATATTGTTGCAGGTTTATTACCAGACATTGGCCAAGATTTTCATAAATCGAGTTCTGAAGTAGGACAAGGTGTAACAGTGTTTACCTTATGTTTCGCTATGTCTGCTCCCTTATTTTCAACTTTATTAGCAAAAATGCCAGTTAAGAAGAGTCTGATAGTAGCATTAATATTGTTTACTGGGGCTAATATATTAACTGCACTATCACCGAACTACACGATCTATATTATTTCGCGTTGTATCGCCGGACTCGGCGCTGGTTTATTTTCACCTATGGCTATTAGTTCAGCAGGTTATTTAGTTCCATCTCACCATAAAGGTAAAGCACTCGCTTTTACTGTCGGAGGCATGAGTGTAGGAACTGTTATAGGTGTGCCAGTAGGTTTACAATTAGCTAGAATTTTTGATTGGAGAATCTCAATCATTATCATTATTCTTCTAGGTGTAGTAGCTTTAGTAGGTATTTTATTTTCACTTTCTAACTTTAAAATGCCCGCTCCTCCAAGTTTAAGTGCACGTTTTAAATTATTTCTCAACACGCATGTATTACGTGTGGTATCAGTTACGATTTGTGCTGCCATTGCTAGTTTGGGTCTTTACACTTACTTAGCGGACGTAATTAGCACCTTTTTATCACCTCTAAATATCTCTTTATTTCTTACTAGTTGGGGTATTGGAGGTCTTATAGGTAGTTTTGGAATAGGGATTATCTTAGACAAATTTAAAAATACTAATTTTGTAATACTTAGTATTATGGGGATTTTAACGCTAAGTATTATTTTAATTCCGTTGTTGATTCACATACCCCTACTTAATTTAATTCCTTTTATTATATGGGGAGCTATGGGATGGGCGACTCAAGCACCTCAACAACATATTTTACTAGATAAGCACCCAGAACACGGTGCCACATCTGTAGCATTAAATAGTTCTTTAAATTATCTAGGCAGTGCGATCGGTTCTGCCTTAGGTGGCCTTGTACTTGCACAAACACAGTCAGTCAATATATTAATCTATGCTGCTTGTTTCATCGCATTATTAGGTACAATCATACAAATGGTAAATATTAAATTAAGTAATTAGCTAGTATATGAGTTTAGGATATTAAGTGAAATTAAAATATAAGATTAATGAAAATCCATTCCTTGAGCTACATAATGTAGATAAAATACTTTTGGAGACGCAGTAGAGATCTGGATTCATAAGGATTTCCACTCTTATGAATCCTAGCTCTTCTTACGGGAATGCAACCCCTAAACTCCTAATTTAGACATCACTGAACTACACCTCGTTATTTTTAATATTTCGCGACCTTATCAATTAAATTTTCTAGTAGTTGTTGAACGCAATAAATTGAACTCAATCCCTAGTATGTTATCGTAAGCATATCTGACTTTACATATTGGGAGGGTTTCATTTTGCAAGCGCAACGACGTAAGTTATCAGATGTCTTTATATATGCGGGAAGTGTTGTAGGAATTCTTGTTATTCTTGGCGCGATCTTTCCAGATCAATTCGGCCGCGTTTCAAGTGCCATTGCTACGTGGATTTCACATACTTTCGGTTGGTACTACATGCTACTTTATACTGTAATCTTAGGTTTCTTTGCCTTTCTTATCTTCAGCCCTATCGGTAAGTTGAAGCTAGGAAAGCCGGATGACAAACCTGATTTCAATCGCATTTCTTGGATTACGATGCTCTTCAGTGCAGGTATGGGTATTGGTCTTGTCTTCTACGGTGCATCTGAACCGATTTCAGACTACTTATCACCTGCAACTGCCGATCCTGAGACGAAGAAAGCAATGGCGGATGCGTTCAAGTATTCGTTCCTTGATTACGGTTTCCATCCTTGGGCAGTCTACGGCATTGTGGCATTAGCTCTGGCTTATGCTCAGTTTAGAAAAGGCGAAAAAGGCTTGATATCACGCACATTACGTCCTATTTTAGGCAACAAAGTCGAAGGTTGGATGGGAGATGTCGTGGATGCACTCTCCGTCTTCGCGACAATCATCGGTGTTGCCGTATCACTTGGCGTAGGTGCTATGCAAATCAATGGTGGTTTGAACTATCTCTTTGGCATACCGAATAATAAACTCATTCAAGGGATCATCATCGCGATTGTCACTGTACTATTTTTATACAGTGCCTGGAGTGGTCTCAGCAAAGGTATTCAATATTTAAGTAACTTGAACATGTTCTTTGCGGCACTACTACTGATCGTGATCTTCATCGTTGGTCCGACAGTACTCATCTTAAATACACTCACAAATGGCGTAGGTCATTATCTCAATTCATTCTTCGAAATCAGTTTAGACAGCGCGCCATTAAACCATCAGAAATCGAAATGGCTACAGTTATGGACACTGAACTACTGGGGCTGGTGGATGAGCTGGAGTCCGTTCGTCGGTCTCTTTATCGCGCGTATTTCTAAAGGCCGCAGTATCCGAGAATTCGCTATCGCGGTGCTAGGCGCTCCGTTCATCGTGAGTGTCATTTGGTTCAGCGCATTCGGTACGACAGGCATTCACGTTGGTCAAGCGCACAAGAAGATCTTTGAGATGCCACCTGAGACGCAACTCTTCGGTATCTTCAGTCACCTGCCGATGAGTTTCATCTTATCGATGGTCGCATTGCTCTTGATTTCGTCATTCTTCATCACGTCAGCTGACTCGGCGACTTACGTGCTCGGTTCGCAAACGTCATTTGGTACATTATATCCATCTGGCTTTGTTAAAATTGTTTGGGGTATCGGCTTGGCTGCTATCGCTTACGTCTTACTCCTAGCAGGTGGAGACACAGGACTTGATGCCTTACAATCCGCCGCAATCATTTCAGCCTTACCATTCAGTATCGTTGTGATAATGATGATGATTGCTTTTTACAAAGACGCCAATGCCGAACGTAAATTCTTAGGACTATCCTTACAGCCTAACGAAAAACAACATCAATTCTACGTGAAAGAACAAGAAAAACATATGAAGCACTAAGCTAAAAAGCCTATGCTCATACGCATTCAAACGTATGTCAGCATAGGCTTTGTTTCTCTACAATGTATGCAAGATTTCGTTAAGAAATTTAAATAACGTCTTCGTATCCTCTTCATATTTATTCTCAGTCCAGTTACGCAAGATTTCAATCAAGCCACTGCTGATAAAGTCACAGAACATTTCAGGTTGGCTCGACTCACGAATCTTTTGCGCTAATACGTCATCATCTGTGCGTGCTTCCTCTCTCAATATCTTACTATGAATGCGTTTCAGCTCGTTTAACACTTCTACGGAACGCTCTGAAGAGAGCACATGTTTAAAGATCGCTTTATTCTCTTCAAAGTAGGCGGCAAAGGAATTCAAACTCGATTCATCATTATGTCTGAGCTTCCGTTTCTCAAATTCTTGACCTACAAACTGCGCAAGATGATACAACAAATCATATTTATCCTCAAAGTAGCGGTAGAATGTGCTGCGGTTAATCTCCGCTTCTGCGCATAGTTGTTGAACGGTTAACATATCGAAATAGTGCGTATTCAAGAGATCATACGTCACTTGAATAATATGTTGAACCGTGCGTTTTTGTACAGGGGATTGTGCGTTCACCGTCCTGCCTCCTCATGCAATCAATCTTCAGTCTTTCGTTTAAACGTAATTTATCACAGACAAACATCATTTATCAAGCCACAACCTTTATCTACTCACTTTCGTAAAATGCTTATCGTTTACTCATCATATTTCTAAAACTGTCGTAATCCCTCAAAAATTATCGTCTCCTCTATAACCAACTTTAGCTCTCCCGTCACTAAAATTACCTTATCTATCTGACATTAAAGTCGCCCTACACCCCTCTTCCAACACTAAAAATCGCCCCTATCTAAATGGTCAATCGCTACACAAACCATTCAAATAGGGACGATATAAGGAGTTACATATTTTTTATAGTTACTTATTGTATATTGGGAGAATTTGAATTACATCTGAATTCGTTACCTTATGCTAATCTTTATGAATTTGGGACGATAAAAGAGAGCGCCTTATGATTGCTCAGAACTCCCTTTATTTTGTCCCAGAGGTTTACACCGGTGAATTAATCACCGATATCTTTCTTCCAATCATCGACTTTATTGTCGTGATCGTCTACATAGTCCTTAGCAACTTGTTGTGGATTCTTGTTCTCTTTAAAGATTTTCTTCGCTAAGTCTTCTTCATCTTTCTGACTCCAGTCATCAGCAATGCGTGTCGCAATCGTGTACGCACCTGGATGATTCTGTTTGAAGTCTTTATTGAAGACTAAGTCAATGTGTTGATCGTTAGAACCATAAATTTTCTCTGGATCTTTCAACATCTTGAAGTCGAGCTCTTTGTTAATCCAACTAGGATCCATCGCTGTAAAGACGAGGGGTTGTTGTTTCTTGTATGCTTCTTGAATCTTCTTGAATTGTTCTTGGTCTGATGACTTGTGTAATTTGTATTTACTTAAGTCATTGTCACCAATCTCATCTTTCGTTTGTTTCATAACACCGTTACGTTTGTCTGTACCTTGGATAGTCCAGTCTACTTTGTCACCAAAGCTTTTCGCTTTTAAGTCACGCGTAGAGTCCACGTCTTTCATGTACTTAGGCACTGCAAGACCGACTTTCACGTCATCGTTTAAGTGCTTTTTATCATAAACAGTTAAGTTATCTTTAAACTTGTTGTAATAACGTTTGTCTGTAGATGGGAAAATGCCTGATGCATGGAATTGGTCTTTATCCTGCGAAACGGACGCGTACATTGGACCGCTCGCTGGCATTGGTGTCGTCTTCACGTTATAGCCTGCTTTCTTCAACACTTCAGCAATGACAAGTGAGCGTGGTGAAGAATTGTCAGACGCGATATAAGGGATTTCAACATCTTTGTCCCCTAATGACGTCGCTTTGTCATCTGAAGCACCGCCATTACCACACGCACTTAGCACGAGGGCTAAGGCGAGTGTGGCGATGAGGCCGAACGTCTTAAATAAACGTCGCTTGATCATCATTCGTTCCTCCTTATGCAATTAATCTAAGTCTCCGTATCCATTCGTACGATCATTTTTATACTTATCATAAATATCTTTATGGTTCACACGTGCGTAGAGCATCAATGCGTTGAAGACAATGTCTTGGTCTGAAGACTCTTGTGCAAGTGCTTCGTAAAGTTCAGTTGTCTTCTCAATCTTACGTTTCTGTTCTTCGTCTGATGGCGCTTGTTGATCGTTATACTGACTGTAACGGCTGTCTTCAGTGTAAGCACGTTCATAGTCGATATCTTCGCTCGCATGGGCACCTGTGAAGTAACTGTTGTACGCATTGTAGAAATGACTACCACCAGAATAGCCTGCACCTTCTGGACGACCTGATTCATAAGTTGTGTAAGCAGGTTTGTGACTATCTGCATGTTGACGGTCTGGATCTACGTGATCTGAAGGTAAATCAGAGCCAACCGCTTCAGAACGATCATGTGTTGCTGCTGGTGCCATGCTTTGTTGTGCATCTTTGTTTGCTGCTTCTGAATCATCTTCTTCTAACGCCTTACCTTCCACGTCAATCTTAGGCAAGATCGCATCTAACCATTTCGGTAAGTACCATGATGCTTTGCCGAAGAGTTTCGTCAATGCTGGAATAATCATCATACGAACGATAAAGGCATCAAAGAGTACACCGAATGCGAGTGCGAGACCTACAGATTTGATTGCTGTGTCATCTTGGAAGACGAATGAGATAAACACACTGAACATGATGAGTGCAGCTGCTACGATGACTGGACCACTTTGCTTGATACCTACGAGAATCGCACGGTCGTTGTCACCTGTCTTACTGTATTCCTCGTGTACACGTGTCATCAAGAACAGTTCGTAGTCGATGGCGAGACCAAAGAGGATACCGATGACGATAACTGGTAAGAATGCCAGTATCGGTCCTGTCGCATCTACACCAAAGAGTCCGCCTAAGAATCCGTCTTGCATAACGAGTGTTGTAAAGCCGAGTGTCGCTGCGAGAGAGAGTACGAAACCAAGCACGGCTTTCAACGGTACGACGATTGAACGGAAGACAAAGAGTAAGAGAACGAATGCAATCGCTACGATAACACCTGCGAATACAGGAATTGCATTATTGAGTTTTTCTGACATATCAATGTTAATGACACTTTGTCCTGAAATTTCTGTGTTGAAGTCATATTTTTCTTTCGCTTGACTATGATAGTCACGTAATTCGTAAGTTAGATCTTGTGTTGATTTCGCATTAGGTCCTTCGTCTGGAACGATAGAAATTAATGCGTAGTGATTATTTTCATTGAGATGTGCCTTTTCAACCTTATCCACGTGATCTAAATCTTTAATATCATCACGAATATTGTCTAAGTCATTCTCAATATCTTTCTTACTACCGCCATCTTTCGTATTTACGAGCATAACGATTTGACCATTGTAACCTTCACCAAAGTTATCAGAGATCATGTTGTAAGCTTTATGCTCTGGTGAATTCTGCGGTTTCAAGCTGTCGTCTGGCATACCTAAACGCATATGCGTTACCGGAATGAGTGCAATGATTAAGATGACTAAACCGATGAGCGCTGCAATGAGCGGTTTACCAGTGATAAATCTGCCCCAACCATTGCCTTGTGCTTTCTTCGCTTCTTCATCTTGTGATTGTTGCACTGCTTGGTGTTGTACACCTTGTGCATCTTCTGTCGTAGAAGCAGTAGCTTGAGATTGTTGTTTCTCTTTCTTGCTTCTCAACTTGATATGTTTGCGGAAAATGCTGATGAGCGCTGGTAAAAGAGTGAGCGCTGCAAGTACCGCAAAGAGCACACTAATTGCTGAAGCAAAGCCCATCACGGCTAAGAAGTCGATGCCGACGAGTGATAGACCACAAACGGCAACCATTACTGTAATACCTGCGAAGATGACCGCACTACCTGCAGTACCTACCGCAAGACCAATGGCTTCGATTGGATCTTTACCTTTCTTCGCAATTTCCTTATATCTAAATAGAATGAATAAGGAGTAGTCGATGCCGACCGCGAGACCGATCATGACGGCAAGCGTTAATGTAAAGTTTGGAATGTCGAACGCATACGTTAAGAGTCCAATGATACCAACACTTGTACCAAGACCGATTAATGCGCTGACAATCGGCATACCTGCTGCGATGATAGAACCAAATGTGATGAGTAAGATAATGAAGGCAGCAATGATACCTACAATTTCAGAAGTACCGCCGACTTCAGTCTTCATAGACATTTGATTTGTCTGTTCAATCTTAAGGTTATGATCATCTTTCACATCATCAAGCTCTTTATTGATGATCTTCTTAGATTGATCTTGCATATTCGTTTGAGAAACGACGTAGTTGATATCTGCAATCGCAGTATCTTTCTCTTTATTTACCTGTCCACTATCATATGGATCAGAAATATTTTGCACATAGTCATCATCTTGTTTAATGTTGTCTAGTGCTTTCTGAATATCTTTCTTCGTATCTTTATCTGTAATGCCATTGTCTTTATCCGAGTGGAAGACAATCCGCATCTTCGCTTTCTGACTATCCTGATGGAATTCTTTACTGATCTTGTCATTTGTATCGATGGATTTCAGACCATTCATCGTGATGTCATCGTCAAACTTCGGCGCGTTAACGACGAGCGTGCCGATGATAATGGCTAACACAATGATCCATGCAAAGAGCGCTGACCACTTGTGCTTCGCGATGAACGAGCCCATTCTATACAGTAACTTTGCCAAGACACTACCTCCTATAACTTATTCTAAATTTGGAATTACTCCAACTTTTCCCTTTTCACGTAATTTTAAAAGTAATATTACGCCCTATTTTGGAACACATTTTACAGTGTACTCGCCTCATTTTTCATTGAACACCATTAGTTTGTTTATTGTGTTTAAAAATGCAACAGATACGCAAAATTGTTGTTATTTTCTCGTTTAACTCGCGTAGTTATCACTTTCTCTCTTACTTTTAAAATGCGACAAAGCGCTCTAATTCTCCCCTACCCTTTTATAATGAGGAGAACATAATTGTTGATTAATCGCGCGAGATTGGTTATAGTTGAATTAATCGTACACGATTGAAAGGAGTGGATACATGGACCTATCAGATATGAAACTTACGAATCAACTCTGTTTTTCCGCCTACAATGTGAATCGCTTATTCGGTCAATTTTACGAACAACAACTCAAACAATTTGGACTGACATTCTCACAATATTTAGTGCTATTGACGCTGTGGGAGCAGAGTCCTCAAACATTGAATGCAATCGGTCAACAACTCGATTTATCCAGCAACACGCTCACTCCCCTTTTAAAAAGGCTAGAACAAGCCGGCTGGGTCACACGGCACAAATCAGACCAAGACAAACGACAACTCGTCGTATCCCTCACCGAAAAAGGCACACGCGAACAAGCTGCCGTCTTCAAAGCCATCTCAGAATGCGTCTCCTCAGAACTAGATCTCGAAAGCTATCAACAAGCGAAACAGACATTGGAACAGTTGGAAGTACACTTGAAACAGCTCTTACAAGATAAAGAATAGGAAAGGATGAGGTACAATGACACAATCTATTTATGATATTGAAGTGAAGAAGAATACAGGTGAAACATACAAGTTGGATGAGTATAAAGGCCAAGTCATGGTCATCGTTAACACGGCGACGAAATGTGGATTGAAAGGTCAGTTTGAAGATTTAGAAGAGATCTATCAACAATACAAAGATCAAGGTTTAGTAGTACTTGGCTTTCCTTGTAACCAATTCGCGAACCAAGAACCTGAGACCGACGATACCGTTGCACAAACTTGTAAAATCAACTTTGGCGTAACCTTCCCACTCCACGCAAAGATTGACGTGAACGGTAAAAACGAACACCCACTCTTTACGTACTTAAAAGAACAACAAAACGGACTATTCAATAGTAAGATTAAATGGAACTTCACCAAATTCCTTATCGACCGTGAAGGCAACGTCGTAAAACGCTTCGCACCCAAAGACAAGCCACAAAACATGATAGAAGATATCGAGAAATTGATTTAATAAAGTAGGCAGAATTTGCATTTCCGCGTTGTATAAAATTATAAAGTACTTAAAAGGCGCAGTTTCCCTCATTCCACGAGAGTCACTGCGTTTTTTCTTATTCTTAGTATAGAAAATTTTGTAGTGATTCATTCGATAACTTAAAGTATTGAAATAAATGAGAGAGATAACTACATTAAAGATAACTATACAAGAAGTGGAAATCATGACTTTTAAAAATGCGAGAACAGTAAGACCTTTGGAAGCAACTCAAATTGTAACGTTGCCTAATGAAGTACTACAAAGATTAAATATTTGTGAAAGAAAGCAACTAAGATTTAACGTTGAAGACGAAAAAATACCTATCGAAAAAGCACCTAATGAAGATTCTTATGACAATAAAGATATATTGAATATTGCCGAAAAGATGACAGAAAGATACGGTGAAACATTTAAAAAATTAGTAGATATATAAAGTTTAAAAATCATGAAATATCTTACAGCAAAAGAAATGGGTAGATTTTAATATTAAATTAGCCACTTAAAAAACATACAAAAACGCCAAGTGAATTTCATGTTATTGTTGAAGTCACGACACTAACAATAAAGTAACGAATTCACATGACGCAGACTCGTTGTAACACGAAATCACGTAAAGGAACACATCTTATTCAACATAGGATGGTATAAATGATTGGAAAAGAGATTTATCGTTGTACTATCTCGCCAGCATTTTTATCTAAGTCAATGTATAAATTATTATTTACTTTAGTGGGTATTGCTCCCTTTTCATATCTAGTTATACTTGCTTTACTAATCCCAGTTAATTCGGCAAATTCGCTTAGTGACAATCCATATTTATCTCTAATTTCTTTTATCTTTTCTTTACTTAATATGTTATTTTGCTCTCTATACATATCGAAAGCTTTATTTATAGCTATAGCATCTAGTTCTTCGTTAAAAACTTTTTCATTTGTTTCTATATCAAAACAAAATTCTGATTCTACTTCGATCTCTTGCCCTCTAACTTTAAATACCTCAGTTCCTTTTTTAATATAAGTTCTCATATTAGCTCCTCCTAGGGTTAAACATACGGTCTAGTAGATAGATCAGAAGACGATTTGGAAGATAAAATTCTACATTGTTTATCTTTAGTTAACATTACATCCTTCAACTGGCATTATTTAAAAACATTTTACCACTAATCTATTTCTAATATAGACTCATTTACTCCCTTTATATGAATTTGAGACATAATTCTTAGTTTTAAGAGTCCTATCTATATATCCCTTTGGTAGATCATTATTTTTATCAGATGAAAATACATTTTTAGGTGCTGTTGGTAATTTATTGTCTCTCCTAAATACTTAGTTCTACAAATTAAAAAGAAACACTCTAATCCCTCGAAACAATAATATTAAAACAATAAACAAATAGAGAGTGTGTTGTGTTGATTGGGGTTAATGTAATATTTGGTGTTATAGGAAAGTATTAAAATCTCTAGATACAATTGCAACACAAGTAAAAGGTGGGAGTAGGTGAGACTCTTGAGGGATTAAGGGCACAGCGAAAATCCAGTAATGATACGCAAAGCGTGTCATTACTTAGTTGAGGGTTCGCGGTAGCTGACTGAGTTCGAGAAGGTATTTTACTTTCTCGAACTCTAGTCATCCTCGCGGGGGAAGCACTACGAAATCACAGATTTCTGTGCTTCTCACCCTAAGGACGCGAGCCGTTTCTCCCACCCAATACGTAGTATTATTTGTTAGAACGAAAATTTAGAAACTCTATCCTTATATCAACACACCCTATTCCTAGAAACACCTTATTAAACCAAACACAAACAAAAGAGAGAGGGTGTGGTGTTTGATTGTAGAAATGATTAGAAAGAAATTTATCTTCAGCTGGTATTATTGCAATACAAGTTAAAGGGCCGGCGTGACTCTTGAAGGAACAAGGTCGAAGCGAAAATCCAGTAATAATGCGCAATAAGCATTATTACTTAGTTGAGCAAGACCCCTTAAGAAAGCATCGCCGAGCCCAATACGCAGTATTGCAAATTAGTCACATGATACAACATTCTTTCGAATACAAATTAGTCACATGACATTACATTCTCTCGAACACAAATTAGTACAACGCACTAAATTCCTACGAACCAACACATCAAAAAACCCGCAGACACCATCCATCTGCGGGCACCAAATCCATCTACTTTCTACTTTTAACCAACAAATACATAAAGAAAGGAGAACCAATCAACGCCGTAAAGATACCCGCCGGCACCTCTTTCGGCAAGAACAACGTCCTACCAATCAAATCACTAACCAACAAAATCATCGCACCAATCAACGCACTACTCCACATACGCGACCTAAACTGATGCGCACCCATACGCATCGCAATATGCGGCGCAATCAAGCCCACAAACTGAATACCACCAACATAACTCATCGAAATACCAATCAAGATACTCATCGAAATCAACGCAAACACCGAAATAAATTGATAACGCACACCCAGCGCATCAGAAATATTTTTACCTAAATAATGAATATCCATCGAACGAGAGAAATATGTCAACGCAAACATCACGATCGCAAGCACAATCGTAATCAAGATCGCCTGATAATACTCAGCTTGATGAACAGAGCCCGTAATCCAAATCTGAGCCTGACCACTACGCTTATTCGACGTCAGAATCAAGAACATAATAATCGCCTGACAGAGAATATTAAAGCTGACCCCAATCAAGATCAGACGATTGCGTTTATAGTTCTTACGTAAAGCTAAGAGATACAGTAATGCCGTAATCACAATCGCACCGAGCATGGAGAAGATCGGTTGGTATTGAATCGGCATCAATAAGGCTTCAGTACTCGTCGTCAATACGATGAGAAAGACGAGAGAGCCCACGTTCGCTCCTTGTGAAATACCGATAACGTCTGGTGAAGCGAGTGGGTTCTTCGTGATGAACTGCAGCACACACCCTGCTACACCGAGCGCTGCTCCAGTCACGATCGCTAAGAAGACCCTCGGCAGTCTTAAATCTGTCACTACCAAGTTCGTGTAAGCATCGGCACCGTTAAAGAGTCCACCGATAACATCTTGTGGCATGAGCAAATGGTCACCAAGCATCAATGTGAGTAAGGTCGTCAACAACAATAATACGGTTAAGATAATTAAACGCTTCATTCTGTTAACTCCTTACGTTTTAAGATCAGATAGATAAATACCGGCGTACCGAGCAGTGCTGTCGTAATCCCTACTGGAATCTCACGTGGCATCAATAGATAACGACTCAAGATGTCACTGAGCATCAATAGACAGCCGCCAAGCAAGCCCGACATCGGTATGATGATAAAATGATTGTGCGTTCGACAGAGTAGTTTCGCTACGTGCGGTGTAATCAGGCCGACAAAGGCAATTGGACCTGCGAGCGCTACAGCAGAACCACTCAATAAGACGACCGCAATCATTGTGATGACTTTAATCGATAGAATCTTAGCACCTAAACCTTTTAAAGCATCCTCACTCAAAATATATAAGTTCAGTTGACGTGCCATATACATAGAAATGATGAGACCTACGACGATAAACGGCCAAATATACATCAAGACGTTGAGATGCTTGTTCGCGACAGAGCCGTTGAGCCAACTGATAATTTCCTCAATCGCTGACTCGTTGTAGACGAGCAAACCTTGCGTAACCGCCATACAGAATGCGCTGATACTCGCGCCAAAGAGGGTTAATTCCATTGCGGTAAAAGGGCGTAACGGCAAGCTTGTCGCTAAGATAATCATCGTCGCAACAATAATCGTACCGAGGAAAGCCATAAATGCAAGCTGGAATGAACCGTTGACGCCGAAACCAATCAACATGATCACGACCATTAAACTCGCACCACTGTTTACGCCCATGATTCCCGGACTTGCGAATGGGTTACGTGTAATGGTTTGGATCATCACACCACTAATTCCCATTAAAACGCCGACAACCCCGCCCAATACTGCGCGAGGTAGTCGTAATTGTGTTAAGATACGTTGATCTTTGATCTCTTGACCTAAGATCAGATGTTTCCACACGTTTACGAATGAGAAGTGTTTATACCCCAACATCATACTCAAGACAAAGAGTACGATAAATAATCCAGTAAACGCGAGAAGCCACCAAATGTATCTATTTTTCATTTAACATTTTGTCCTTCACTTCATCGATCATTTGATTTGCAGATAACACACCACCGGAAGTGTTCCAAACTCCGTCATCTACTTTATATACATGATCTTTCTTAGAAGCTTTCAGTTTCTTGAATTCTGGATCATTAACCCAATCTTTCTCTAGTTGTGATACTTTCTTATCTCCATCTTGGAAGGTGAAGTAGAAGAGGTAATCTCCATCCATCGCTTTAATACGTTCTTTTGATACGCCTTTTTCAACAAAGTCATCTTTGTCTTGGCCTTTCGGACGTTTAATACCTAATTCTTTAAGTACGATACCAGTGAATGTACGTTGATGATAGATACGTACATCACCAGGCATGAAACGAACGATTGAAACAGATTCATTCTTCTTGTCGCCAAGTTCTTTCTTCACTTTATTCACGTGGTCGTCGTAATCTTTGAGTACTTCTTTACCTTTCTTCTCTTTACCTAAAGCTTTCGCGTAAAGGTTGAAGTTCTCTTTCCAGTCACCGCGGAGTTCTTTAGAGAATACAGTTGGCGCAATCTTAGAAAGTTTTTTATATTGTGCTTCTTGTCTGAATTTATTACCGATGATTAAGTCTGGTTTCAACTTCGCAATCTTCTCTAAATCTAAGTCACTTTCGCCGCCCACAGGTTTAATGCCTTTGTATTTGTCTTTCAAGTGTGGGTACCAAGGGTCACCTGCGTATGAGTTCGCTGCGCCTACAGGTTTCACGTCCATCGCTACTGCTGCTTCTGTCCCTTCGTTCGTCAACATGACTACGCGTTTCGGATGCTTAGGTACTTTAGTTGTCCCCATCGCATGTTTGATTTCACGCGTATCCTTATCCTTGCTTGAAGATTTACTATCATTACCGCCGCCACATGCAGCAAGCATTAATACGAGTATCAATAGTACAGGTATTAACCTTTTCATTATAACTCCCTCTTTCTATGTATAGTTATTTAAATAAAAAAACAGATGATATTCATTCTCAATTATAGCTAAGTGAGAACTCTTGTCAACTGGAAATTAAATAAATTTTATTTTAGGGAGATTGTGGGATAAGAATTGTAAGTGACTAATGTCGTAAGCATAACTTCCAGCCTTTTTAAAAATGACCCAATCCCCTGTCTTGAGCGACTTGATTGAATACGGCGGTCCGAAGACATCATTAGGCGTACATAACTTACCTGCCAATGTGACTTGTTGATTCTCGATCGATTTCACACGCGAAGATGTTGTTTCAACATGCAGAATGTCTAATGGGTGATTGTGATACCACACCTTCGGAAAACGGAAGTGATTCGTACCTCCGTTGAGTAAGACGAACGTTTTGCCATGCATTGTTTTAATATCATAAACATTCGCCGCGTAATAGCCGATTGGTGCTGTGATAAAGCGACCCAGCTCAAAAGTAAGCTGTGGGAAGGTCTCGATTTGGGATGCAAAGGTTTCAAAATCGAATTGCGTCTCGCCTTCGTAATTGACGCCAATCCCTCCGCCAACATTGATCGCGTAGTCTGCCGGCAGTCTTAAACTGTATTTTTGAGCGAATGCGATGGCATTTTTAATAAAATCAACATGGGCTTGCTCGTCTAAATTATTACTCATGGAATGGAAGTGAAAGCCTGTAAGTTGAAGTTCCGGCGTAGCCTCGCATATTTCAAAGGCCTCTTCTAAGTCGTCGTAAGGAAGACCAAACTGTGTAGGTACACCCGCCATCTTGAGCTTGGCTGACGACTCGATATTGCTTAAATTAATGCGTAACATCACTTCAACTGAGCGTTCAGACTCCGCTAATAAAGATTGAAGTGCATCGAGTTCGTACAGACTTTCCACTTGAATGGATTTCACTTGATGCGCTAAGGCATAAGCAAGATTGCCTCTCGTCTTAACTGGCCCGCCGTAAATCATAGGCGCCGTCGCTGAAACTGCGCGTACTTTCTCAATCTCACCCGGTGAAGCAACCTCGAAACCCGCCACATAGGGTACGAGGGTTTCAAGGATACGAGGATGAGAATTGGCTTTCACCGCATAATAAATGGCATGTTTCGTCGTCGAAGTGAGCCAGTGAATCCGTTGTTCTAACGTCGTTAAATCATAAATGTAATAATCTTGTTCTGGATCAGTAAGTAAATGTTTAATGCGTTCCATAGTCATGCTCCTTTGTAAACATCAGTAAGACACATAAAAGTGTCAGTATTAACCCAACAATCATCGTCACGTATACTACGTGCAGACCGAGGTGTTCGAAGATAAAGCTGAGTAAGATACCTCCGAGTGGGATGAAACCTTTGTCCATCATCGAAATGGATAGTACAGAACCGCGATATTTCGGCTCAACCCATTTCTGTACAAGAATGCGATTCGTCGTTCGGAATGCTTGAGATGCAAAGCCCATTAAGACTAACACGATGGCATAAAGCCAAGCTTGGTGAATAAACATCAATGGCACAATTAAGACGATAAACAGTATCGACCATAAGCGTAGACTTCTGAGACTCCCTTGGCGTTCAGAACGCATAAAGATGAGCAGAATCAGAATAGAACCTGCCGCAATCATCGCTGTAAAGAGTGAATAAATCATCGTGTGACGACCGAATTGTGCATCGACAATACTTGGTAATACGATGGTATAAGAGAAGCCGAACAGCATCGCAAACACGCTTGAAACCATCAACAGTACGATGACCGGTTGAGACTTCAAGTAAGCGCCAATCTTGTGTCGCTCTTTCTTCTTACGGTGAACTTCCGGTAATACGCGATTCAGTAAAATCACACAGATACTGCCTAGAATCGGTAACGCTAGGACGATGTATGAGCTGATAGCACCGAGTAATAGCCCACCGATAAACGGACCGATTAAACGTGAAACGTTAAGAATCAAGGCATTGAGACTAATTGCTTTGTGTAGCTTTTCCTCAGTAACAAAGCTCGGGATTAACGCATTGCGTTGAATCGTATCGATCGCTTGGAAGAATGACCGAGCCATGATGATGACTAAGATAAGATAAATATTCCACTGTTGCCATAACGCACCAACGACACCGACAGTTAGGACGATATTCGCCAGATGAATCAAATACATGAGTTTCGTCGAACTGATGCGATCAATCATTTTACCTATCACAAACGCAAAGACGAGCTGCGGAATCAAACGAGCAAAGTTGATGTACGCGATATAAATCGCACTTCCTGTGAGCTGCAGCGTGATCCAGTTCAATGCAATGATGTCTACCCAGTCGATCGTCCGCGCGAGACACTGAGCACTGATGAAACGGATATACGGATTAAACTTGAACATTACGCGCCACCAACAACGGATTCGCCCGCTTCACATAAATATCCTGACTCTCTTCCGCAATACGCATCGTGAGCAGTGCTTTCTCGTTAATCGTCTCAGTGTAAAAGGCAGAGCGGTCTGCTTCCGCATGTGTTAATCCTTGCGCTTCAAGATTATCGAAGGTCGTTTGGAAAATAGCGTTGATATGTTGCCATAGTGCGGCTTCATCATAACCGTAATCTTGGCTAAAGTGCGTGACCAACGTTTGGAGATGGTTGCTAATCAACGTGTTCTGCACTTTCTCGTACATCCCCTCTGTCGTCGCATTCGTTAAGGCTTGAGTGAGTTCCACCCATTCAGGAATGCGCGAGCTATCAATACGCAAACCTCCGAAGTCACGGACGTGGAGACGCGTCGGCATCCCATGCTGAAACTCAAACGACATATTCTGAAGATGGGCTTCTAAGCCAACCCCATATTTCGTCATTAAAGTTACCGCCGTTTCTACGAGCAAGCGCGTATACTGTTTAAACCACGCTAATGGTTGATGGAGCGATTGCGCCATATCCACGAGCGTCGTATACACTTTCTCACCCGCTTCATTACGCTCAAACAGACACGTAGCCGTATAGAGCGACGCATTGACCGGAATATATTGCGCGTTATTCTCACGCAAGATAAAGGACAGGTTACGCTGCTTATCTTCTTGTGAGTGGCGATACGTCATGCCCCCGTATTCTTGAACAGGAAAGCTAATAGCTGCTAAACGTGCGTCATTGTTGTAGATATAGTTAAAATACTCACCGATATTTCGTGAATTGATAATACTGTTATTACTAATCGAACGAATTGTCGAAGTCATTTGTGAATTGACCGGCAATTTCAGAATCGGTGTAACACCATCAATCGGGCAGACCGTGCGGAAAGACGACGTACTCTTGACAAGACCGCCACGATGTTTGAGTAAAATGATGTCTTGATTAGCGATTTCCTCGGCATAGACGTGTTCGAGTACGTGTTCAAATTGATAAGGGTGCACTGGAATTAAATCATAGTTGTGTGGAATTTCTGCTAAATAACCACTGAAATCGACGAGTGTTTGCATTTCTGTTTCTGATAAATTGTTAAACAGAAGCCCTCGTTTTACGAGAATCCAGTTCAATTTAAAGGCTTGGTTATACTCTGGCGAATATTGCATCACTTCTTGGAACGACAGCCCAAGTTTCGTCTTCGCACACGGATGAATGTTGTGTCCTTGAATGACGTATTGTTCGCCTTGTAGTAACGGATGATCACTCTTCGGCATATTCTGGCAACATGTGATACTCATCGCTTGATTAATAAGGTGATTCTCGATTTCGACTTTGAGTTGGTCATAATCATAGTTGCCTTTGCTGAGTTGACTTAACCAATGGATAAGTTCTAACGGATCTTGCAAGATTTGCTCGTCATCGTTGTGATAGAGTGTGAGTTTCTTCGTATCTTCCTCAAACTCTAAAAATATTTCCTGGGAAATGTAGAGCCGTTTCATTTGTGGATGCTGTTCTACTCGATGAATTGGCGGCGTTAACTCATCAAATAGACACTTCACTAACTTAGTAAACGTAATATCAATACTCTCTTGAATACAACTTTCTACGTAACTGCATTCGTACCGGTACGTATGCGCAAATACTTCATCTATCCATTGCATGTCGTTGTCGCTCCTTTCTCGTAAAGCGGATTATTAACGTACGTATGTTGGTAATCATAGCCATCTTCATAAATACGCATCTTCAATAGTGATTTAATACGAAAAGTAGGTTGCTGCAATAAATCAATTTGTGGCTGATAACGGTCATTATATTTACGAAGTTGTTCACGAATGATGTAGTAGCCGATAGATGGTTCGTAACCATACTGTTCTAGTACACGGATAAGTTGGAACAAGTGATTGTAAAGCACAGAATGTGAGAATACTGCAAGTAGTTCATCAAAGTCATCTGTGATAAGACCAGTCGAACCATCGATATCGACATCTCTATCGAAGAGTCGCACGCCTCCGAAATCGCGAACGTAAATCTTCGTCGGTAAGCCCTCTTGAATTTCAATCGTACTATTCTGCATGTGCGCTTCGAGACTAATCCCCTCTTCTAAAAGCAGACGATACGTCGCTTCGAGTAGGATGGCAGTGTATTGTTCAAGAAATTGTGTTGTCGCTGTTTCAAAGGAGAGATTTTGGCGTTCCATTAAGCGTTCAATACATTCAATCAAGATATGTTGATCAGTAATAAAACTTTTCGTAATCAAACTCGCACAAACGAGGTGATGCGTTTGGTGCGCTTGAGTCGTTTCAGGGAGCCGTTCACGTAGTAAATAACTCACTTTATTCGCGTGTGCTTCATCGATATTTAAAAACGCACCTGCTAGGTCCCTCTGAATCGCGCTATGATGATAGTCGCCTCCAGCATAGATTTGCGCTACCGCTTCACTCAATGCAATACCGTTGCGAATAGAAGGTGGCGAAACATTGCGTACAGCGCTGGTCGCTTGGACATTCACCGCCGTTTTCACAATGGCGTTAAACTGTGGCACGTCTAGCGTTCTAAACGACAATAATGGTCGTGCTGAAATAGCATGTTGATAGAGTGGGATGAGCTGTTCCTGCTGTAGTAATTCCGGGTATTGTTGTCGAACGAAATGTTCCAGTTGCCATTCATGAAGAAAGAGTATTTCATAACGTGAAATATCGATATTCTGTGTTGATAACTCATTCTGAAGTTGTTCAAACCACTGCGTATATTCCGGGCTGAGCGTTGAGTGAGTAGGATGAATTTGTGTCACGAGTTCTGATGCACAGAGTACTGGAATAATCCGCGCTTGCTGTCTAAATTCTGGAGAGAATGTGATGACCTGTTCGGAATTAAATCCTAACTTCGTCTTCGTCATCGGATGGAAAGGATGCCCTTCCGTAACGCTCTGCTCAAAGAAAGTATCGTCTAAACCTTCCCCGTGCACGAAATCAAAGATGTCTTTATAGTGCGGACTGTAGCGCTCACGGTCTTGTTGATATTGAAGATAGCTGAGCGTGAGGTTCTGTTCTGAGTTGGCAAGTTCAGCTTGGATGCGACCATCTGATTCTAACTGTGTGAGATCGAGTTGTTCAAAATCTGCAAGCTGACGGACACGTTGTTGAACTTCTTGTTGTGCTTCCGTTTCAGCTTGGTGCAACTGTTTTTCAGTCACTTTTGGAAAATGTTTATGTATATCGCTCAATTGAGCGTTCCTTGTTAATTTCAAAAAATCACTATCCTTTGTCTATTTATGATAATGAGAATCGTTATCAATTATATAGAACTTATGCTATTTGTCAATGAACTTTTATAAATTTAGAAATTAAGTGGAATTTGTTTTGAATTTTCAAGAATTAAAAAATGGAGTGAGACCGAAATCGACTTGATTTCGTAGTCTCACTCCTGCGTATTAACCTATAACATTCTATTTTTCTGCCATTTCTTTCAAAGTTTTAAAGAAAATCTCGCGTTGTTTTTCAAGTGAAATAGGGTCGTTATATTGTGTTTCTGAAACATCAAATTCAATGACACGATGGTTTTTAACGGCATCTAAATTCTGCCAATAATTTGTGTTCTCAAATGAAGGTTGATGGTCACCTTGCTGTGCTATAACAGCAATGTCGCCAATATAATCGTTGAATAATTCCGGTTTCAAAGGTGTCGCAAACTTACTTTTAGTCGCTTCAGCAAGCTTATCTGGCTGTTTCAAACCATAGCCTTCATAAATAATTTCTGTGCCACGGCCGAGATGGGTGCTAAATGCCATGATCCCTTTCGGCGTCTCTTGAACTACAGACGCTGTCTTACCTTTAATAAACGGCTCTAACTCTTTCTTATCTTTCGCTAATTTCGCGTCCCAATCTTTCAACCACTGGTCTGCTTTCTGCTCTTCACCAACAAGTTTCGCCAAATTCTTCGTATTGTCTTTATATGTCGATTTCTGTGCATCAAATGCCACAGTCGGCGCCACTTTCTTGAGTTTCTTTAAATTTTTATCTTCAACAGTTGTAATAATTAAGTCTGGCTTCTCTTTTACGACCGCTTCAACATTGGTATTATCTATTCGCTTAATCCCTTTAGTTGCTTCGTTCAAGACCTTGTTCTGTTCCACAAACTTCGGAACTGCCACAGGTTTATGACCGAATTTCACTAAAGCACCTACATAGGTTGGGTGTAAAACGACGATACGTTGCGGATCAGTAGGCACTTTGACTTTATCGCCATTATCAGAAGTATAAGTTTGATGTGATGCGCCTTTATCTCCTTTTGATGATGAGTGACTTTGTTTGCTGTTTGTGCCACACGCCCCTACAAATAACATCAGACATAGCACTAGAATAATTAATTTTTTCATATTTCTCTCTCCCTTTGTCCAATAACGACAATTTTATTATTTAAACGATATTTCAAATAAGGCATCCATCTCAATACGCCTAACCCTTTCCACCGATGTGAATAATAGTCAAACAGGCTATGTTCTGAAGTGACACGCAACGTTTGTGGAAGTATTTTTACGAAATCCGGCAAACGATTATAGCCAAATTTGAAACTTGGCTTTGAATCCAATCGAGAAACAGTGGGATGGTAATGCGTATGGTCGGCCATGAGCTGTGAACAACATTCCACAATCATCTGTAGTTGATGCTGATTGAACTTCTGACTGACGAAATTGAAAAACTGCTGCACTTCACTACGCTCAAAGTACATCAGCACGCCTTCAACAATGATGAGAATTTCACTCTTCTCAGAATAGGGGGACCACGTCATCACATCATCCATCCACGTTTCATCTAACATCGATTTCGCTATGAACCGATTGAGTTCCGTCTCTGTGAAGAACTGTTTCCTGAGCAAGATGACTTCCGGTACGTCTAAATCAATCCACGGAATGTCTTCAAGATTCAAGCGTTGCCTTCTCGTATCTAAACCGCACCCGATATTGATGATGAGTGGCCGTCTCGCTTGTTGAATAAAACGCCTCACGAGTTGGTCGATTAACCACGTGCGAACACTGATACCGACTTGCGTCATCCATGAGCCACTAAACTTATCAAAGTTATAATCTAAAGAGGCCATGATTTTCTGAGATAATGGATCTTTGATAATGCCGCGTGGTCTCTCGGTTTCGTAACTTCGTGCTACTAGTGGAATCAACAGCGATTCAGGTATACCTTGCAGTTGTGTCATAGCTGTTCTCTCCTTTGAGTTAGGTAAAATGAGTGTATGATATTGATAATCATTATCAATTATAGCATAATAGTAACTATCTACAAGTACTTATTTGGGAGGCTATGTAATGAAACAGTTTGTATTTCACTTCGACAAGGACGGTTATCACATTGCTGTTAAGTTACCACGCAGTTATTATCAAGCATGCGATAGTCGTTATCCTGCATTAATCGTTCACGATGGCGACGATTTATTTAAAAAGTTAAAAAGTGAGATTATTTTTATCGGAATCGAATCACCTAAGCGTGCCCACGACTTTACACCTTGGGCAGCCCAAGTGAATGACCAAGAAACTAAGGGACAAGCGGATCAATACTTAGGTTGGTTGGTGGAAACTTTAATTCCTGATTTACGTGCGCAATTTCGCATTTGCGATAAGCGAGAGAAACTGGGCATCAGCGGCGCTTCGTATGGGGCACTCGTTGCGTTATACGCGTTGTATCGTTATCCAGAAACCTTTGGCAAGTTCATGCTTATTTCACCGTCTCTTTGGTACCCTAACTTTATTGAATTTATGAAACGTGAAGTGTCTATTTCTACAGCAGTTGATGTCTATTGGTACGTAGGTTTGAAAGAAGGTATTCGCCACACACATCGCCTTAAAGAAATGGTTCCGAATAGCTTAGAAGGACAACGTTTGCTAAAAGGAGCCCTACAAAATCATGATGCCTCGTTATACTTTGAAACATCACGACGTGGCATTCATAGACAGCGCTATTTTAAGAAATACTTTAAACGTGGTGTATGCCAATTATTCTAGTTTTGGGAAATATAGAAAAGCTTCAACCCGAACGATAATTTAGACTTACCTGTCTTTGTCGTTCGAATTGAAGCTTTTTTGAGAAAGTGATAAGAAAATTCGGTGTTATTTCATTTTCATTCATGAAATCTCACAATTACTCATTTTTAAGACTACCCGGTGTCTTAAATTATTATTTTTATGCGCTACTCTTCTTATTCAAATCTCACAATCACTCATTCATTTCGGCTTTAACTTTCACATGTTTACGTGCTATTTCATTCCCATTTTGATCATATTTTACAATCTGACCATCCTTCGCTGGTGAATATGAGCCAAGCAACTCTCCATCTTGATTACGATATTTCATAGTCCAAACGTCTGGATGCTTTGGATCATCAAAACTTACGTTGTCCCATAAATACTGGTTATCAATAGGATGGCCCTCAAAGTCTTGAATTATTTGATGGATTTGAGAACGCATATGCGCCATCGTTGTAGGTAGAGCAGCCACACTGTCCGTATCAGGTTTCTGTTTCGCTTGTTTCACTTTTTCCGTCAGTTCAGGCCAAGCGCGATGATTTTTATATTTATCATATAGATCTTTAATATTCACTTCTTCACCATTTTTGAGCAAATCATTGTAGTCAACGACCGTCGTTTGTGTCCCACCGATATATATTTTCGAATCACTCACTCCAATGATTGATGCTGCATCCTCAACACCTGGATATAGCGAATAGAATTTCATCCCTTCCGGCGCATTACTCACATTGAGTTCCTGCTTTAATATTAAATGATTAATAATATAATTCATTTTACCCGCAGGTGCATTTGCCGTGTAGAAACCTGTGAGAACTTCATTTTTTGTCAATATATGTTTTTGGTTCGTTTTTGCATAAAATGCTAAAGCAAGACGCTGATCTTCTGATAATTGCGAGGGCGCATCTGCTTGTTCGGATTGCGCTTGCTTATCTTTATGACCTTGGGATTTTTCTGCCTGTTGATTATCTTTCTTTTTAAATTTTTGATGCGCTTTCTCTTCGTGGTGCTTTTTATCTTCATGATGTTTGTGTGTTTCTTTATGTGCTTGAGTTTCTTTGTGCTCGTGACTCTCTTTCTTTGTGTGTTGCCCGTCATGTTCATGACTTTGGCCACATGCCGCAAGTAATAGTAAAGCTGTACCACTCGTTAATAGAAGTTTTTTCATCGCTGTAACCTCCATACTTTTTCATTTATAGTAAAAAGAGATATTTTCTTTGTGTAAGCCCTTTCATGTCAATTATACACAACTCTATTTAAATTTGAGTATTTAATATCAAAGCACAGAGGTGTCTTTAAATTATCGAGCCAATACAGCAAGCTATCGATGGAGAATATTTATTGTTTTCTTGTGATTACTTTTTCAAATCACGAAATGCGTTACTTAATTCTCCCAACTTGATTACCGATCTTCACTTTTAATCTTCTTACTCTTCACTTTTTTACCATTCTTATCGTACTTCACAATTTTATTATCTTTAATCGTATAAGTACCTAAGACTTCACCGTCTTTATTACGGTAGCTCACTGTCCAATGGTCAGAATCATCAAAGCTGACATTATCCCATAAATATTTATCACTTAGCTCTTTTCCTTCAAATTCTGATATCTGATGATACATTTGTGAACGCATATGTGCCATCGTTGTAGTACCTGTATCAGCATCCTCGACATTTGATTCTTTCTTCGCTTTTTTCACTTTATCAGTTAATTCAGGCCAAGCTCGGTGATTCTTGTGTTTCTTGTATAAATCTTTTACTTTAATCTCTATACCATTATTCAACATCTGTGAATAGTCTTGAAGTTGAGCTTGTGTGCTTCCTATAAACAACTTCGACTTACTTACGCCAATCACAGATTCTGCTTCTCTAGTTTGAGGATGAACAGTATAGAACTTCATACCTTTCGGCGCATTATCCACATCCCCCACTTTTTGTAAAACGAGATGATTAATTTGTCGTTTTTCATCCCCATTTTGACCTTTATACGTATAAAAACCAGTCAATATATCATTTTTAGACAACATATAATCTTTACTATTATTATCATAAAATGCGAGCGCAAGGCGTTGATTCTCTGATAATTGAGAGACTTTCTCCTGTTGAGAATGCGCCTTGTTCCCATCTTCACCCTGACCTTGTCCGCATCCTGTAAGCAATAATAAAGCCGCTCCACTTGCTACAAACAACTTTTTCATCCCTATAACCTCCATAAACTTCAACCCAATCATGATGACCTACATTTTTAATTGAGCTACTATGATTTTATGTATTATTTATAGTCGTAAAAGAAATAATATTTTTATGTAAGCCCTTTCATATTTATTATACAC
>NZ_PPRN01000025.1 GCF_002902685.1 Staphylococcus pettenkoferi
AGTATATTCATATCTATAAGCTATTTCAATTTTCAGACAAAGGAGATAGAAGTTGATAATAACTTAAGGGACTTAACTCAGTTATCTAATGAAGTCAGCATTTTTAACTAACCGATAGACTTCATATTACGGGGAGGAATTAATTATGAGCAAAGCACAATCATTAATATCAGAAGACAGCAAGTATTTTGCGAAACCGGGACGTATCAAATATTATCCTTTAGCTATTGAATCAGGAAAGGGTGCCATCCTCACAGATGTCGATGGGAAATCTTATATTGATTTACTCGCTAGCGCAAGCTCTCAGAATGTAGGACATGCACCTGAACAAGTAACGGAAGCGATCAAAGCACAAGTGGACCGCTTCATCCATTACACACCTGCTTACATGTATCACGAACCATTAGTGAAGTTAAGTAAGAAGTTATGTGAAATCTCGCCAGGTGACTTTGAGAAACGTGTCTTATTTGGACTTTCAGGCTCAGATGCGAATGACGGTATCATCAAGTTAGCACGGGGTTACACGGGTAGACCTTACATCATTAGCTTTACAAACGCTTATCATGGTTCACCTTACGGGGCATTATCAATATCGGCGATCAGTTTAAATATGCGTAAAAAATATGCGCCACTCGTGCCTGGCTTTTACCATATACCGTTTCCAGATAAGTATCGCGGCATGTTTGAACATTCAGAACCAGGTACTGTAGAGGAATACTTAGCACCACTCAAAGAGATGTTCAATAAATATGTACCGGCTGATGAGGTCGCATGTATCATGATTGAAACGATTCAAGGCGATGGTGGACTCATTGAACCGGTGGACGGTTATTTCGAAGCACTTCAAGCATTATGTCGCGAGAACGGTATCTTACTCGCAGTAGACGACATACAACAAGGGCTCGGACGAACAGGGACTTGGAGTTCTGTAGAACATTACAACATCGAACCGGATTTAATCTCTTATGGTAAATCTCTCGCAGGCGGCTTACCAATGTCAGCAGTCGTAGGTAGAGAAGAAATCATGAACACACTCGATGCACCGGCTCACCTCTTTACGACAGGTGCCAATCCAGTAAGTTGTGAAGCAGCTTTAGCTACCTTACAAATGATTGAGGATGAAGAGTTATTGACTGCTAGTACAGAAAAAGGCGCTTACGTACGTAAACGTATGGATAAGTGGGAAGCACAATACGACTTTATCGGCGACATCAGAGGTAAAGGCTTATCTATCGGCATCGACATCGTATCAGATCGCCAAGCTAAGACACGAGATAACGAAGCAGCCTTAAAGATCTGTAACTACGCGTTCGATCATGGCGTTATCGTTATCGCTGTCGCAGGAAATGTACTCCGCTTCCAACCACCATTAGTCATCACTTACGAACAACTCGACACAGCACTTGATGTCTTAGAGGAAGCATTTGAGAAGCTCACTAACGGCGAACTCGATAATTATGAAATTTCTGGACAAGGATGGTAAGACAATTTAAATCAAACATTGGGGGTATTAGATGCAGAAAGTAAGTGTAAGTAATGTGTTTAAATTGAGCGGCGCTTACATTGCATACTTAATCGGCTCAGGATTTGCAACAGGACAAGAAGTGATGCAATTCTTCGCTTCGTTTGGAATTTATGGTATATTCGCAGCGATTGTGAGTGCACTCTTATTCTGTTTCTTAGGATCAACTTTAATGATTAAAGGTCATGATTTACAACTTGAACAACCAGGTCATATCTTTAAATATTATTGTGGCAATATACTTGGAACGATCATCGAATACTTTACAATACTCTTCTTATTTAGCATCGTAGTCATCACTATCGCAGGAACAGGTGCAGTCGTCGCACAACAATTCCATTTACCTAATCTCGTTGGTATTCTAGGAATGGGCTTCATCGCGATGATTACGGTAATCCTGGGTCTACGCAAGCTCGTTGATATCATCGGCACAGTAGGCCCTGTAATCGTCGTTCTAACGATTGGTATTTGTCTTGTCGTTTTTCTACAAAATATTGGCAATATTCCGTCATTGAATAATATGCCACACTTGGCAGAACAAGTGCGTCCGACGCACTCTTGGTGGCAATCTGGTGCATTGTTCTTCTGCTATAATATCTTAGCCGGAACAATCTTCTTTACTCAACTGGGTCGCCAATCCACGAGCAAGAGAGAAGCTGGCCTCACAGCATTCGTTGGCGCCAGTGGCTTGATGTTGACTGTCGTCTTTATGATTCTAGCGATGTTAGCACACGCACATCACGTCTTTCACCTACAAGTTCCTGTACTTTATCTAGGTAAGACGATTTCACCTATCGTGGCTGTCATCTTCTCAGTATGTATTCTACTCGGTATATATTCTACGACAGCTCCGATGTTCTGGTTAGTTAAAAATGAATTCTTGAAATTCATTCCAAAATCATTTAACTACACACTCACTGTAGCACTCGGTATCATCTTTATTCTTTGTGGAATGTTACCTTTCGACAAACTTGTGTCTACTGTTTATCAATTTACAGGTTATGTCGGTGCGCTCGTCGTTATCGCCATCTTCCTACGTACTTTATGGAATTCAGTGGTGCCTAGTCGCAGTAGTAGTGAAAATGGTTAACAATGAATAAAGCCACACCTTGCGTTGGGTGTGGCTTTGTATTTGTGTGGTAGATACTTTTCAATAGTTAACCCCCGCCATAATCAAATGACGGGGGATTTGTATTGCGATTATTTTATTCCTACCTATTACCTACATCGTGACCAATTTCTACACGTTTATCTTTCTTATTGAATGATGCGGCTTGGATACTACCAAAGTTTGGATCGTTACGTTTCTCTTCTGTTTGATAGCCCATACGTTCGAATGTTTCAATGTCGCTTTTCTTCATCGCATTTTCATAATAAATCGTATCACCGTCGTTGTAGAAACGTGGTTTATCGATAGATTGTTGCAATGTGCCTTGACCACGTAAGTAATCGATAAGGACTTCGTTCTCTGTCGTAGGAATCTTGTTACCACCAGGTGTACCAATACCGAGATAGAAGTCAGGACCTACGACAATGGATGGTGCAGTAAAGGATCTCGGCTGTTTATGTGGTTCGCCGTGGTTTGGACTGGCTTCGGATTGAGAGAAGTTTGACAGTGAGTCATTCATATAGAAGCCTTCTTTCATAAACTTACCGGAGCCAAAGAAGCTAGATAATGTATTTGTCGTACTAGCCATCTTACCTTGCTTGTCAATGACCACAAAGTGAGTGGTAGACATCGTTTCAATGTCATTTGAGAAGATGTTGTCAAAGCCGTTGCCTGCTTTAATCTTCTGAAGCTCTCCAGAAATGTAATCTTGAGATAAGTATTGGCTATAGTCCGCATCGTTGCCATTAACGATATCACGGTTACGATACATCAAGTCACGCGCATCAATAATGTTTTGAATAAAGTCATCTCGATCGTTTAATGTCGGCGAGTCATTGATACTTTCGTCAATCTTCAATCCTTGTAACATTAACGTTCCACCGAGTGGGTTAGACGCTGAATAAACTTTATTGTTGAGATACGTCGTGCTGACAGGGTCTTTTTGTTCTGGCTTGTAGTCTTTAAAGTCTTTCTCTGTCAATTTATCATCGAGCTGCTTGGAAATACTTTTACCTACCTTATCGTAAAAGTAATCTGGCCCATGATCTCTGATACCTTCTAACGTCTTCGCTAGCTCAGGCTGTTTAACAACGTCACCTTGACGCTTCGTCTTCTCATCGTTGAAGAATGGTGTATCGCGGTCAATCTTATCACCGAAGAGTTTCAAGCTGCGCTCAAGCTCAGAATCGATTTCGAAACCATCTTTCGCTAATGGGATGACACGGTTTAAGATCTCTTTCTCATCCATCTTGCCCTCTTTATCGTGAACTTCGTGTATCCCTTTCACAAAGCCTGGCGTACCAATTTGATCCCCTTGCTTGTAATCGTAAGAGGAGATGTCTTTGTATTGATATTGGTTTGGCTCGTCGTTCTCTTTACCATCATAAGTCAACATGGCGCCCCCACCACCAATACCGGAGGAGTGAGGTTCTGTAACTGCTAAGGCGTAAGAGACACCAATCGCAGCATCTACCGCGTTACCCCCATCGTTGATAATCTTCTCTCCAACACGTTGTGCGATAGGGTTATTCGTTGCCACGCCGTAGTTCTTATTAGAATAGTTCTGATTATGGTCTGCAATCTTATTCTCGTAAAGGTCGTCTTTGTTGTAGCTGTCTGGTTTAGTTACAAAGTAGAAGATAAAGGAGACGACAATAACAAGCGCTAAGACTACAATGAGAAATTTCTTGTTATACATTGACATACTTAGCTGGCTCCTTTAGATAGATATTGTTGGCGCTCGATTTGGATATCTTGCTTCTCATAATGATCGAGTCCTTCGTTCGCTTTCGCAAAAGTAACCATGAGAAAGATCACGACAATGATAGCAATGATTGCGATATAGACCCATCTCTCTTTAGTTCTCATAGACGTAACCTCCGTTCTCTTTCTTCAACTTCACATCTTTCGTTTGAATATTATTCAGTAGTTTACGTTCTTCAACTTTATTTGGATTCGCTTCTGAGACAACGCCACCCTTAGTCTTAATTGGTGTTAACTTGAATTTAGAATGTTTGCCATTCCAATTCTGTTGAACTGCTAAACCTTGTTTCGTCTTAGACAAGAAACCTTCAGCTGTGACATTACCCAGACTATAGAAGACATCCGTACCTTTATATTGTTCTATTTCTTGAACGACACTATTGTGACCTACGATGACATCTGCGCCTGAATCTGCCATCGCATGCGCAAATTCACGTTGTCTTGTCGTGACTTGCTTCTCGTTAGGAATTCCCCAGTCTGCGTTGACAACCACGTAATCATTCTGGTCTTTCAACTTCTTGATGAGCGGGATAAAAATACGTGGTTCCATACTGATAGAAGATGTATTCTTTAAGGAATCTGTATAGTCTGATCTTGTATCTGTCAGTGAGATGGTAGCCACTTTCTTGCCTTTAATATCTTGTTGAACTGCTTTACTGTTGATCAGGTTAGAGCCGTTACCAGTTAAAAAGTTATAATCTGTCTGAGCTTCTATCCTTTTATTCAACTCTTGGATTTGCTTATTATCTAACTTGTCATTCACAAGATTGAGTGTCTTCAAATTCAGTTTCTTCAAGGACATAATGTTCTCGATATTCTTCTTGATGTTCTCGTTCTGATCGCCAGCAAGCTTACTTGTTTCAAGGCTTGCTGTGGAATAGTCACTCTGTTTAAGCACATCTTTAAGTGCTCCGAAAGCATGATCTAAATCTTGCATCCGCATATGTTTATCTAAGTTCACGTTACCTAAATAGGTCATTTGTATGTCATCATTCTTCTTAGCCATACCTTTCACAGGTTCAATGGTTTGTCGTGTCATCGCAAAGATGAGCAGCAACACAGCAATAATCGTGATTGTTATCATAATGATAAAGTTATATTTCTTCGTCTTCTTCGTCCACTTTAAGACGCGTTCAGAAATTGTAAATTTTTTATCCTTCATAACTGACCCTCACTAACTAATAAAGCTGTAGAAGAAGAGAATGACATACGTGATACAAGTGAGTAACATACACGTGGATAGTGTGATGACTGCACCTTGTTTCTGAATTGTATTAGCGATGATACCAGGGATGACTACCCCGATACCTGACATTTCGACCATCTCAAAGGGTGTGAGCGGATAGATGAGATCAAAGATAAACTTCATGACCATACCTGTTAAGATCATCGCTGCGAACTTACGACGTCCATATAGAATAACGACACGGCTGATACCATGATTGACGATAAAGTATGTAATGCAACTGATGACGAGCACTGAAAGTAACATTATGGGTTGATCAAAGATGAGTGCTAAATAACCTGGAACTACGAGCCCAGCTGGATTAATTCCAAATTTTTCGGCAAAGATGAGACTGAGTACGATGCCGACAAATAATGAGAAATATAATTCTGAACCTATCATGTTATTTTCCTATCCTTTCTATATATTGGGCAATTTGTTTACCATGTCCATGAATATTACCAACACAGAAGATGAGTGCGTTCTGTGCTTCATGTAACACCGCTTCTTCGACATCATGGATATCATGACCTTCGAAGTTTAAATATTTCTTATCGGGTTGTGAACGCATGATTTCAGTTACGAGTTGCGTACTTTTACCCGTGCAGATTAACGTGTCGTAATCAACTTCAGCGATAAAGTTATCCGCGAACATACGCGTACGATCGACTCTATCGCCACGACAGTTTAAGATGACCACTTTCTTGGTGTAAGGATAGTTGTAAGACTCCACTTTGTTGAGAATCGCTTTCGTAGACTGCGGCTCATTGGCAGCGAAAGCATTGACATAGACGTTCGTCGTATTGTTAGCAGTGAAGTACTCGATATTGACCGCGCCCGAGTCCGGTGGTGCATTCAACATGCCTCGCTCAGCCGTCTCTTGGTCGATACCTAATGCCTCTGCCACTCCGATAGCTATTGCGACGTTATCTGGGAAGACGAGATAGTCAAAGCGACGTAAGAAGTCTTCTGAGATTGTATTCTTATCAACTACAATCGGTGTGGTATGTCGTTTCTTAGCCTCTTTGATGAAAAAGTCAGTATAGTCATCTTTCATGATTACGAGATGACCATTGTAAGGAATCGTCGCTGTAAAGGCTTGTGCGACCTCATCTAATGTTGGGCCTAGAACATCCATATGGTCCTCCATGACATTAACGATGACGCCAATATTCGCTTTAACTAAATCCTTCTGGAAAGTAATTTGGTAGTCCGGATTTACTGCCATACATTCATTCACGAGTGCGTTGGCTTTCTGTTTGACTACCTTGCGAATAATATCGCGCTGTTCCCCTATGTTAGCGCCTTGCGGTTTACGATAGACAGGATATTCCCGTGGTGTAAACCAATACATCATACGTGCATCCGTACCTGTCGTCTTTCCGATCACACGGTACTCATCTTCACGTAACATACCGTAAATCAAGCGAGTGATCGTGGACTTGCCTCGAATGCCGTTGATGTTAATTCGAACCGGAATCTTCTCTAGCCGTCTCGCATGTTTACGCTTGTCGACGATACCAAGCCAGAGAATTAATCCTACACAGATTATGATTAATACCAAGTTACGTCCCTCTCTTCATTAAGTTGTATTGACACATAGGTCGATTTTAGGTGCGTTAAAGACATAAAAAAATCTAGTGTCAGTCTTTCTTAAAATTCCTTTGGTTACATTTTTTACAATTTCACCAAAAAGAAGATACTCCGCTAGGCAATCTAATCGGTTGAAAAGATTGCTGATTATCTATACTTCATATCCCTATTGAAGGCCACACTAGCATATCGCTATTAATTCAATTTTAATTATTTATACTCTATGTAAATTTAGCTTAAATTTTGTTTCACAATCGAAAACGCTTCCCCAAAAACTTATACAATTAGTTTAAGTTATTTTTGTGCTATTTACAATATAGTAATGAATATATTTTGAAGAAAAAGCTATAAACTTTAAATTCCAAAGATAAATATAATTTTAACTATTAATTTAC
>NZ_PPRN01000026.1 GCF_002902685.1 Staphylococcus pettenkoferi
CGTAAGTGAATATAAAAAACGCACCAAACAACATAATAAAGTTGCTTAGTGCGTTTGACCCTCACCAACCGTTATTGACAAGGAGCCCGAGAAATTCTCATCGACAGCCTCATACTCCCTAATAGTTAAACTTTAGAGTGATGACGATTATTTAGCAGCGTTGTATAATTCGTCAACTTTTTCCCAGTTAACTACGTTCCAGAATTGTTTGATATATTCTGGACGTGCGTTTTGATATTTAAGGTAGTAAGCGTGTTCCCAAACGTCGATACCTAAGATAGGTGTTTTACCTTCTGTAATTGGGTTGTCTTGGTTTGGAGTAGAAGTGATTTCTAATTTACCGTTATTAACTACTAACCAAGCCCAGCCTGAACCGAAACGTCCAGCAGCTGCATCAGCAAATTCTTCTTTAAATTTGTCTAATGAGCCCCATTGTTTTTTGATTTCATCAATTACAGTACCTTCTTCTTTAGAATTAGGAGTCATCATTTCCCAGAATAATGAGTGGTTTAGGTGTCCACCACCATTGTTACGTACTGCAGTTTGAATGTCGCTAGGTACGCTGTCAAGGTTAGCTACGATTTCTTCGATTGATTTAGATTCTAAATCAGTACCTTCGATAGCTGAATTTAATTTAGTAACATAAGTGTTGTGGTGTTTGTCATGATGGATAGTCATTGTTTCTTTATCGATATAAGGTTCTAACGCATCATAGTCGTAAGGTAATTTTGGTAATTCAAAAGCCATAAATAATCATCCTCCTAAGTTTTCTTCACCTTTAGAATAACAATAAAGCTAGATAACGACAAAGTTTCTGCTTGATACATCATACTCAGTCGCTCGTTATCTCTTTGTTATCTTTACAGTCATATTATATCTCATATGACAACTTTTTAAACATTTCCTGACTATAAATTGACCATTCTACTCAGAATTCAGACTAATGGCCTACCCTAGAATTTACATTTGATGTAGGAATACATGGTGGAACATGACTATGTCGTTTTTGCCCATAAAAAATCTCAGCCCAACAGAGAGTGTCGAGCTGAGACAACAAATATCTTGATATTAATGTGCTTTCTGGCAAGCTTCACAAATACCGTAAACTTCAAGTTTATGTTGGTGAATGGCAACACCAGGTAAATAGGATTTGATGTTGTCGATTGGACAATAATCAATCACTTTCGTATCACCACAAGATTCACAGATAAAGTGATGGTGGTGATGATCTGTACAAGCAATTCTAAACTTCATTTCTCCATCTAACTCCGTGCTTTCGATAATACCTAATTCTTTAAACAAATGTAAGTTACGATAAATCGTATCGAAAGAGATACCGGGATAGTTATGTTCGAGTTCTGCTTGAACATGTTTTGCGTTGATATATTTATCTTCATTAACGAACAGCTGAATCATATCGCGTCTTTTATCTGTATACTTATGACCCTTGTTTTTTAAAATTTTAATCGCATTATCTGTCTTCATGTGTTTTCACTCCTTTTACACTATGAGATCTCACTTTCTGTATCAACATGACGAGTGCGAGACCCAGAACGAGCAAGATAACAATGACTCCACCTGGCGAGAGGTTCAGGTAGAAGGCAAGTACGAGCCCTGCAATGACTGCTATCTCACCGATAACAATACTGAGTAAGATAAGTTGTTTAAAGGCTTTGGTCAATCTGAGAGAAATAGCTACAGGCAGTGTTATAAGCGCGCTGACAAGCAAGATACCAACGACGCGCATTGAAGCTGAAATGACCATAGCTACAATGACGATGAAGAGGAATTGTATCCACTTTGGTATGCCGATTACAGCACTATACTCTTCGTCAAATGAGAGTAAAAATAATTCTTTGTAAAGTGACAGGATAAAAATAACCACTATCAATGTGATGATCAAGATCGTAATTGTGTCACTTAAAGTGACTGCACTGATTGATCCGAAAAGTAACCCTATAATTTCTTGATTAAAACCATCAGCAAGTGAGATAAAGATAGCACTCAATGCAATCCCTGCACTCATAATAATGGGAATCGCAATTTCTTGATAATTGCTGTAGGACGTCCGTAGTTTCTCAATAAGTAAAGCACCTACCACAGCATACAGAATACCGAACCACATTGGGTTAATAAAGGCAACTGCAGGGACGACTGTGATAAGGAACATACCGAATGAAATTCCACCGAGCGTGACGTGGCTCAGTGCGTCGGCAATTAAAGATAAACGGCGGACCACGATAAAGGCGCCGATGAGTGGCGCGACGAAACCGATGAGCAGACCACTGATGAGCGAGTAGCGGACGAAATCGAAATTGAGTAATGCATCAATCATGAGTTACAACACTCCCTCTCATGTTGATGATCTACAAAGCGTACAGGATGACCGTATATCTTAGATATTTCTACTTCATCTAAAGATTTGAAGTCTTCAGTTGAACCATGGAAGTGTAAGTGTTTATTGAGACATGCCACTTCGGTCGCTGTATCCGCTACTACTCCCATATCGTGTGTTACAAGTATGATCGTCACACCTTCATGCTTTAGACGCTCTAATGTTTGATAGAATTCGTTAACGTGTTTCGCGTCGATACCATTGGTTGGCTCATCGAGAATTAAGACGCTCGGATTGCTAATTAATGCTCGAGCAATGAGCACACGTTGCTGCTGGCCACCTGAGAGCTCGGCGATATTTTTATTGATGAGATGTCCAATATTTAAACGTTCCAAGACGTTGTGCACTTGTGCGACATCTTTTTTATTGAACCATTGTAAGAGCCTTTTCTTTTTCGTTAAGCCACTCAAGACCACTTCTTTAACACTTGCTGGAAAGCCGGAATTGAATGCGCGTGCTTTCTGAGAAACATAACTCACTTGGGGCGCTTGTTGTGACTTTTTGTAGACTTTGCCGTCAATCAGGATTTGACCTTGTTGAAGCGGTAACAATCCTAGCATGATCTTAAGTAAGGTTGACTTACCTGCTCCATTAGGTCCTACAATAGCCAGAAATTCGCCTCGGTTGATTTTGATATTAATATTCTCAAGCACTTGCTTTCTGTCGAAATAATAATCTATATTTTTAAGTTCGAAGACTGGTGTCGTCATGATTTCACCTCGTAATTACTATACAATCTCTCGTTAGTCTTGTAAATAGTAATGTTTTCGACTTGTTTAACCTTTGAAAAATAAGGAAAAAACCGTTCGGATACGTCGAAAATAACTACATCGTTACAATAAGTGTGAAGAATTAAATGGGGCTGAAAAAAAGTGGCTGTTCATTTCGTATTGGGCGTTCAACTTATATTTACGCCCTCTATCATTCATGAACAGCCATCATCCTCGAAGTGTCAACCAATTAATGACCTTCGTTAATAATCTTATCTTTCATATCTGGATCAAATTGTTGATTACGCAACATTTGAATTTCACGTTCGAATGGATTCTTTTTACTCTTCTTATCTAAACCTACAAAAGGTGTCTCAAGAATCTTAGGAATGTCTTTAAATGCATCATGGTGGACGACATAGTTAAGCGCGTCGAAACCGATGTGACCGAAACCGATGTTCTCGTGTCTGTCTTTATGTGCGCCGCATTCGTTCTTACTGTCGTTGACATGGACAACTTTAATGCGATCTAAACCGATGATTTGATCAAACTCATTTAAGACACCATCAAAGTCATTCTTCACATCGTAACCCGCGTCATGTGTATGGCACGTATCAAAGCACACAGAAAGTCTTTCGTTGTGTTCAACACCGTCGATAATGCGCGCAAGTTCTTCGAAATTACGTCCAACTTCAGAGCCCTTGCCTGCCATCGTTTCAAGTGCGATACGGACATCGTTATCATGTGTTAGGACTTCATTAAGACCTTCGATTATCTTTTTGATCCCTGCATCTGCACCGGCACCAACATGTGAGCCAGGATGTAAGACGATATCTTTCGCACCAATTGCTTGGGTACGTTCAATTTCGCTTTGTAGGAACTCCACACCCAAGTCGAATACGTGAGGTTTTTGAGTATTAGCGATATTGATAATGTAGGGAGCGTGAACGACGATATTTGATAAGCCATATTCTTTCATAGCTTCATGGCCTTTTTCGATATTCAAATCTTCAATCGCTTTACGGCGTGTATTCTGAGGAGCGCCGGTATAGATCATAAATGTTGTTTCGCCATATTCATGTGCTTGTTCGGCTGCTCCTTGTAACATTTTCTTACCGCTCATTGAGACATGTGAGCCTAATAACATGTGATTCACCTATCCTTTATTTCTTTTTCTTATTCATACGTCGCTGTTTCTTACTATACTGTTTACGTTCCTGACGCTTCAATTCTTCCAGTTCTTTTTTGAACTTTTTCTTATAACCTGGTTTGACTTTTTTCTTATTATTGCGTTTAACTTTATGTTTCACTTTTTGAGTAAGATGGTCGTCTTGTTTCTTACGAGTATGACGTTTATTATGTGCCTTAATTTCTTTAAGTTCTCCATTTTTCACATCCACATTGGTAAAATGGTAACCTTTCTCTTCAATTAACATTACGTTTTCTTCTTCATCTGGACTATAAAGCGTTATCGCTATGCCTTTATATTGGCCACGTCCTGTACGTCCGACGCGGTGAGTAAAGAAGTCAAGTTCATGTGGTACATCAAAGTTGATAACATGGCTGACACCTTCAATATCGATCCCTCGTGATGCCAAGTCACTCGCAATGACGTATTGATAGTCTAGGTTACGTATACGCTTCATTTGTTGTTTACGTTCACGAGGCGTTAAACCACCGTGAATCATCCCTACCTTGATGCCTTCGTTTGTTAATTCCTCAGCTAAATCATCTGCATTCTCTCTACTGTTACAGAAAATGATACAGAGATAAGGATTAAGGATATCAATTAATTTTAACGTTTTCGCAACTTTACTATCGCCTTTAGTTGGGATTAAATAGAAGTCAATATTCTTCTTGTTCTGCGATTTATTGTTGATTTCGACATAATCCGGATTCTCAAGGTATTTATTCAAGAATGGATGCAATGATTTAGGAATCGTAGCACTAAAGACTGCAATATGTGCTTCTGAACTCAACCGTGCTGCCACGTGGTCAACATCTTCTATAAGGCCTAAGTCAATCATAAGATCCGCCTCGTCGATAACGAGATATGAAGCTAAATGTACATGTAGCTCTCCGTTGCGAGCTAAATCATTGATACGTGTGGGTGTGCCAATCACGAGTTGAGGTTGCTGTTTCGCGCGCTGTCTATCACGTTCAATATCTGTTCCACCGATGAATAGCTTGACACTTACATCTTTTTTGAATCGTGCGAGCTGTTGTGCCACATCAAAGAGTTGTTGTGCGAGTTCACGCGTAGGCGCCACGACGATAGATTGAGGTTCTTGAACTTCTGGGTCAATGAGTTGCATTAAAGGTAACAAGAATGCATGCGATTTCCCAGTTCCTGTCTGAGATTGACCAATCAGATTAGTTTGTTTGATGATCTTTGGGATGACGCGATTTTGAATTTGTGTAGGTTTGTCAAAATTAAGATCTTTAACTGCATCTATTAAAGATGAGTCAAGATTAAAATGTTCAAATGGATGTTTGCTCATCTTTTTCACTCCTTTGTCTTGATAGTTCAGTTTTTGTAATTAGTTATATTCATTAAGGATGGGTGTGTTTCAAGTTTGTTTTTGATTCATCATTTTAGCAGAGTTCGATGTTACGCATTTTACCCACTTAATAATAACTGTAAGGATCCGTATTGTGTTCGCTCGCTTTAACTGGGATTTCTAATTGATGATTGTACCAACTATTTAAAAGGTTAACGAGCCCTTCTTTCATAACGTACTCACTATAATGATTAATGTCTAGCATATTTATGCCAGCAATCTTCGCATCTAACGCTTCGTGATGTTTAATATCACCCGTAATAAAGATATCAGCGCCAAGGTTATGCGCAAGTGTTTCGAAACCTACACCTGCACCACCGATAATCGCTACAGTTTCAATCTTAGAATGTTCATCACCGATAAATCTCACACTTGGCATGTCAAGTTGTGATTTAACCTGTTTAACAAACGTTGGGACGTCCATGGATTGATCGAGTTGACCGATAACGCCCAAACCACGTTCGCTAAATTTCGTCATACGCATGATATCGTAGACTGGTGTTTCATAAGGATGATATTTCTCAATAGCTCGTTGCGTGAGTTGACGTTGATGCGGTGCGATCATAAATTCTACTTTCATCTCATCAACATGTTCTATTTCGCCTACTTCGCCTAGTGTCGGATTTGCATCACCCACCGGTTTAAACTGACCTTTGCCTTGTGACTGGAAGTAACAAGCTTCATAATTGCCTTCTTGAGCTAAACCGTGACGACTTAACTGGTCTTTAAATGTTTCTACGTCTGTTTCAGGAATGAATACTTGAACTTTATCATATTCAAACGTTTGTGGCTTAAGAATTTCAACGTCACTGAGATGTAAACGGTCAGCAAGCATCGCATTGACACCTTGAGAATAAACGTCGAGATTCGTATGTAATGCAATGAGATTGATATTGTGTTGGATGAGCTTACGTATAATTGCACCATAACCTTCTTGTTGAACGATACTTTGAACCCCTTTAAAAATTAAAGGATGATGACTAATAATTGTGTTATATCCGAGTTCAATAGCTTCGTCTACTACCACTTCAGTGCAGTCGAGTGCTGTAAGAATACCTGTCACGTCACTTTCTTCGTCGCCAATAAGTAATCCTACATTATCCCATGATTCAGCTGTCTCAAATGGCACATGCTCATTTAACGTTGTGAGTAATTGTTTTAACTTCATATCTTTAACACCTCATTTATCATTTCGATTTCAGCGTTGATCTCCTCTAAACGTTGTTGATGTTTGGTCGTATCTAATTGCGCTTTTATTTTTTCAAGTGCATCGACTTCACGTTGCCATTTTTCTATAAATTGAGCATTTTTGTGACGCAGTAATATAGGACCAAATTTTAATTCTTGCTTAGTTAACGGTCGAGAATTGGATTGATAATCTGCAACGACGAGTTCATAAATATGGCCTTTTTCTTTAAAAATCAATTCCTGTGTAATCTCGAAATCTAAGTTTTCTAACGTCCGTCGCAAAGCTTCGGTTTGTACATTACTTTGTAGTACTAGGCGTGTGTGGGGTTTCAGCTTACTAGCCCCTTGTTGCAGAATTTGTGCAATGAGAGGACCTCCCATCCCACAGATAGTAATGGTATCTACATGATCAGAGTCAGTGAGAATCGAGAGTCCATCTCCTAGACGTACATCAATTTGACTGTCGTATCCATAGGATCGAACATTTTTAATAGAAGCTTCGTATGGACCTTGAATCACTTCACCTGCTATCGCTGTGCGAATTAAATGATGTTCTAAAGCATAAATAGGTAAATATGCATGGTCAGAACCAATATCTGCTAAACAGTCGCCTTGAATATATTCACTTACATATGTCAGTCGTTGATTAAGTTGTAGCATGCAGGATCTCCTTAATACGTAAAATAAAGGGATGAGACTAAATCCAAATTTACAAAAGGATAAGTAGTCACACCCCCATGAACAATTAATCCATAAAGTCTTTGAGTCGTTTGCTACGACTTGGATGTCTCAGTTTTCTCAATGCCTTCGCTTCGATTTGACGAATACGTTCGCGTGTTACACCAAACACCTTACCTACTTCTTCAAGCGTACGTGTACGACCATCATCAAGGCCAAAACGTAAACGTAAGACATTCTCTTCTCTATCAGTAAGCGTGTCGAGTACATCTTCAAGTTGCTCTTTCAACAACTCGTATGCCGCGTGATCTGAAGGACTTTGTGCTTCTTGGTCTTCGATAAAGTCACCAAGATGACTGTCGTCTTCTTCACCGATTGGCGTTTCAAGAGACACAGGTTCTTGAGCAATCTTCAAGATTTCTCTGACCTTTTCAGGTGGTAAATCCATTTCTTCACCGATTTCTTCAGGTGCTGGATCACGACCTAAATCTTGTAAGAGTTGTCTTTGAACACGGATGAGTTTATTGATAGTTTCAACCATATGCACGGGAATACGAATCGTACGTGCTTGGTCAGCGATCGCACGTGTAATAGCTTGACGAATCCACCATGTCGCATATGTGGAGAATTTAAATCCTTTACTAAAGTCGAATTTCTCAACGGCTTTGATGAGACCCATATTCCCTTCTTGAATAAGGTCTAAGAACAACATGCCACGCCCAACGTAACGTTTAGCGATACTTACCACGAGACGTAAGTTAGCTTCAGCTAAGCGAGATTTAGCTACTTCATCGCCTTGTTCAATACGTTTAGCGAGTTCTATTTCTTCTTGAGCGCTGAGTAAATCCACACGTCCAATTTCCTTTAAGTACATGCGCACTGGGTCATTTATCTTTACACCTGGAGGCGCGCTTAAATCGTTAGGATTTAATTTATCATCCGTATCAGAATTGTCCTTTTCATTAACAAGATTGATATCATTATCGTTGAGTTGATCAAAGAAATCATCCATTTGGTCGCTATCCATCTCGAAATTCTGCAATTTCTCAGCTATTTCTTCATGGCTTAAGTGACCTTCTTTTTTCCCTTTTTCTAATAATTGTTTTTTTACATCCTCTAGCGTAAGAGATGGATCAATCGTTTGTTTCTTTATTTTCACTTCATTACCAGACATCAAAAAGGCCTCCCGATTATAAAGTCAACATAGTATAATAATGAGAACAAATTACACTATAATAATTCACAAAATCGCCTTGTGTTAAACATTCAGTAACCCTATTATTATACTAAATAAGTGATATATTTGTATACTATGTCTTCGTATTTTTATTAAAATTAACGATTTTCTCTAAGTAATATTTTTGAAGTTCAACATCACCTAATCGTAAAGCTTCATTTAAACGACGATTGAGAGATTCTTTACTTTCTTCATCGCGATTCTCAAGAATGATTGCGACATAATCATCAAGTTCATGATCATAGGGTTCATCATTCAATAAGAAGTTGTCCAATGCGATGAAAGCTTCCTTCATCTCGTCTGAGTCCACATATTGAATCACATCACTGAGTGTATAGGTTTCATTCTCTGAATAAAAGTCGCGTAAAGTATTAAATATACGCTTAAAATAAGAATTTGTAAAATCATCTGCTTCAATCTGTCTATGATAATTCAGGAAACGGTCTTTATCATAAACAAAGTGTTTCAAGAGACAGACTTCCGCTTTCTCATTACGAGAAAGTTGCCTGAATTGTGGTATGTCCGGCGCTGCAGATGGTGGCTCAGGTGCTTGATGTGAGTAATGTCCCACTGATTGACTGAGACTATCAAAGCTAACTTTAAACAAATCTGCAACTTCTTGCAATACTTTTTTGCGTAAAATTGAAGAATTCATATATGAAATATCTTGAGTGATTTCTTTTAAATATTTCTCATATGCTAAATCATTATTTTGAATTTCATCTTGATGTAAGTGAATCTTGAAATTGATAAACGTTTTCTTTTCGTGCGTCACGAAATGATTGAACGCATCTTCACCGTGTTTAACTAAATATTCATCGGGGTCCATGCCAGATGGAAGCTGAATGACGAAGACATTAAATCCTTGTTGCAACAGTTGTTGACCTGTTTTGAGTGTAGCATTCTGTCCTGCACTATCACCATCAAACATGAGGGTAATATTATTCGTTAATTTTTTGACCACAGTGATATGTTCTTGAGAAAGTTGTGTCCCCATCGTAGCTACAACTTGATGAAGACCAGCTTGATCGGATTTAATAACGTCCATGAAACCTTCAAGCAGCATGATTTCATCAATTTTTCTAATAGAACGTCGTGCTTTATCAAGATTATAGAGCAAGCGACGTTTTTGGAAGATTGGTGTCTCTGGGCTATTAAGATATTTCGGTTCTTGATCTGTATATGTTCTTCCTGAATAGCCTACCGTGCGACCTTGAGCATTCTGCAAAGGAAACATGATACGATCGCGGAAACGGTCGTAGTAACTAAAGTTCTCTTCATTTCTCGATAACAGACCTGCCTCATACGCGAGTTCGATGTCATAACCTTTTTTCTCCAGGAAATCGTGACAGAAAGTCGCATTATCAGGAGCATAACCAATCTTACGTTTCTCTATCATTTCATCGCTAAAGCCACGTTCTTTCAAATAATTGAGCGCTGCTTCCCCTTCTACTGTCTTCACTAGCGCATAGTGATAGTACGCTTGCATCAGTTCATGCATTTCTATCATCTGTAAATCTTCAGAGGCGATTTGGTGTGTACCGCCAGCTTGGCTATAGTTTGGAACATCTACTTGAATATTGACTCTGTCGCCAAGTTCTTTCACAGCTTCGGTAAAAGGAATATCTTTAATTTCTTGAATAAATTGGAAGACATTCCCACCTTTTTTACAACCGAAACAGTGACAAATCTGTTTGTCCTCTGATACGGTAAATGATGGCGTCTTTTCATCATGAAAAGGACACAATCCAATATAATTGCGTCCCCTTTTCTCCAATTTGACATATTCACTGACAACATCGAGTATATCGGTCTTATCTTTTATTTCATTGATTGTCGATTGGTCAATTCGCACTAGTCATCACCTAACTACTTTAAGTATTAGCTATCTTTCTTTAGTTCATTGAAATCATTCTGGTCGATAATATTCATAATATCATTTGCTGTTTCTTCAATAGCTTTATCCGAAACGTCAATTACCGTGCAACCTATACGATCAACGAGTTCATGGAAATATTCAAGTTCTTCTTGAATGCGTTGCTCAGTAGCATATCGCGCTTTATCTCCTAATCCGAGTTGCTTAAGGCGCTCTTTACGAATCTTGTTGAGTTTCTGTTCACTAATTTTAAGCGCTATTATCTTCTTAGGATCAACCTCAAACAAATTATCTGGAGGAGTAACTTCTGGAACGACAGGAATGTTAAGTACTTTATAGCTTTTGTGTGCCAAGTACTGTGATAAAGGAGTTTTTGAAGTTCTAGAAATTCCTAGTAGAATAATATCTGCTTTTGAAATACCTTTGGGATCCTTCCCGTCGTCATATTTTACAGCAAACTCAATCGCTTCTATTTTATTAAAATAAGCTTCGTCTAGTCGGTGGACAAGTCCAGGCTCATAATACGGTTCCTCTTCAATTTCGTCTCTTAAAATATTCATCAAAGGTCCCATGATATCTACAGATTTCACAGTACTCTCTTGTAATTTCGACTCCATATAAGCGCGTATTTCGGGCTTAACTAACGTGTAAACTACGATTGAATTTGTATCTTCTGCGACTTGTACTACCTCATCAACGTTCTCAAATGATTCAACATAAGGATAGCGCGCAGTTTCCTGATCGCATTGATCGGGTGTGAATTGTGATAAACCTGCTCTAGCGACTAAATCAGCTGTTTCACCAACTGAATCTGACGCGACTATTATATTAACTTTCTTCATCGTGATCAGACCACCTATTCTTTAAATAATGAAACAAATAATTTAGTGATTGTCGTCTTAGAAATGCGTCCTTTAATTTCTAAATTACCGTTCTCTTTCTGTTGTACGATGGGTAAAGAATCTATTTCTTTCTCAATCATTAATTGCGCTGCATAAATAACTTTGTCATCCATGGAAATATAACTTAGGTTAGGCATGCGCGTCATAATAATATCTACTGGCGTAGTATGGATATCTTCGCCCATCATTGAAGCGCGGAGTAAATCTTTACGCGAGCAGACACCTACGAAATCACCCTTATCATTGATGATAAAAAGTGTGCTTACATCTTCCATAAAAATAGTACAAATTGCATCATAAATTGACATTCCATTTTTAATAATAATTGGATGAGAAGCGTATTCTCGAACATGATATTTTTTCAATTCATCAGCGATAATTTTATTCTGTGATTTATTAGTATAATAGTAGCCCACTCGAGGTCTCGCTTCAAGAATCCCTGACATCGTTAAGATAGCGAGATCAGGTCGTAGTGTTGCACGTGTGAGATCTAGTCGATCAGCGATATGCTCACCCGTAATTGGGCCGTTATGTTTCACGATATCAATAATCTGTTGTTGACGTTTATTAAGTTCGATAGCGCTTCACCCCTTTTTACCTATACAGATATTAATTATACATTGAAATGATATTTGCCACAAATACAGATATTTACTTGCTATTATACAAGGTATCAATTAGAATAAGTTGTACAGCGAGTTAAGGATAGTGTGAGCTTAACGACTTAAATTGGCACACAATTATATACCTCTAAAGCGAGTGTCTACACTAATTTGGGTGGAACCGCGGGTTAATTTCAATTTTAATGCTAATAGTAATAGTTAATCAGCGCTTACGTCATACATTTGACGTGCATACGAAGCGGATTAACATATACATGAAATCAGAAATCAAACTCGTCCCAAGGCAAGGTCAAATGTTTACTTTGTCTTGGGACGTTTTTATGTAAAAAAGGAGTGTTTGTACAATGGCAAAAGACATGGAAAGTGTCGTTCATTTAGCAAAACATAGAGGGTTCGTCTTCCCTGGTAGTGACATCTACGGTGGTTTATCTAACACATGGGATTACGGTCCACTCGGTGTTGAATTAAAGAATAATATCAAAAAAGCTTGGTGGCAAAAATTTATCACGCAATCACCATACAACGTTGGTTTAGACGCAGCAATCTTAATGAATCCTAAGACTTGGGAAGCGTCTGGTCACCTCGGTAACTTCAATGACCCAATGATTGATAACAAAGATAGTAAAATTCGCTATCGTGCTGATAAATTAATTGAAGAATATATGCAAAATGAAAAAGGTGACGAAAACTTCGTTGCTGATGGCTTAAGTTTCGATGAAATGAAACGTATCATCGACGAGGAAGGCATCGTTTGTCCTGTGAGTGGCACAGCTAACTGGACTGATATTCGTCAATTTAACTTAATGTTCAAGACATTCCAAGGTGTAACGGAAGATTCTACTAGTGAACTCTTCTTACGTCCTGAAACTGCACAAGGTATCTTCGTTAACTATAAGAACGTGCAACGTACGATGCGTAAGAAATTACCATTTGGTATTGGTCAAATTGGTAAATCATTCCGTAACGAAATCACACCTGGTAACTTCATCTTCAGAACTCGTGAATTCGAACAAATGGAACTTGAATTCTTCTGTAAACCTGGTGAAGAAATTGAATGGCAAAGTTACTGGAAGACCTTTGCGAGCGAATGGTTAAAAGATCTTGGTCTTCAAGAAGCCAATACACGTTTACGTGATCACGATGCAGATGAATTATCTCACTACTCTAATGCGACAACTGATATCGAGTATCGTTTCCCATTCGGCTGGGGCGAACTTTGGGGTATCGCAAGTCGTACAGACTATGACTTGAAGAAACACGCAGAACATTCAGGTGAAGATTTCCGTTACCATGATCAAGAAGCAAACGAGAAATATTTACCATATTGTATCGAACCTTCATTAGGTGCTGATCGTGTAACACTCGCATTCTTATGTGATGCATATGACGAAGAAGGTGTTGAAGGTAGTAAAGATGCACGTACAGTGCTTCACTTCCACCCTGCCCTTGCACCATACAAAGCAGCCGTTCTTCCATTAAGTAAGAAATTATCAGGCGAAGCGATTAAGATCTTCGGACAATTAAGTCCGAAATTCTCCATCGACTTTGACGAATCTCAATCTATTGGTAAACGTTACCGTCGTCAAGACGAAATTGGTACGCCATACTGTATTACGTTCGACTTCGATTCATTAGAAGACAATCAAGTTACTGTGCGTGACCGTGATTCTATGGAACAAATCCGTATGCCAATTTCTGAGTTAGATGATTTCTTAGCTGAAAAAATTAAATATTAATTTTGAGTGTTAAGTTATAGAAAAATGCCCGTAGATGGATGTATTAATCCATTTACGGGCTTGATTTATGGCTTGTCTGATGAGGAATCAGTTTTAGAAACAATATATAAGAAGCGGGATAAAGAAAATGACCTACACTCTCCCGCTCTTACTAATTGATACTGAGTTTACTTTGAATCAGTTTCTAAACGACGAAGTTGATTAATTAATTTCTGACTTCTAAAAAACATACCTGCATATTCGCGATAAAGCATAATCACTAACTCGGACATCTCATCTACAATTGCTTGATGAATACTGAGTCCACTCATCTTATCGATAGGAAGTGATTGTAACATATAAAGTAAATACAGTGTCTTGTTGGATAATCGTAGTGCGTGCGGATCTTCTGATAGCGCTTGTTGTGAAATAGCACCATCAAACTTGAAACTATAACCCACAAAATCAGCTTGAGTGGTTGAACCAGTTACTACGCAATGGTCAAATACTGCGTTGAAACCGAAACGTGGCATACATTTTAACAAGATGACTACGGATATCAATTGTGCAGATACACCTTCGCGCATCTTCTCTAAAGCGAAAGAGAGAAGTTTGTAACTATATTCAGAGACTTCATCGTCCTCTAACGAACGGTCAATCGTCTCTACGCAGAGTGAGGCATAGCTACTTTCATAAATATCGAGTCGGAGATTGTAGTTCTGCTCAATCACATCGACAGAATTTAATGTTCCCATGCCTTTCCAACGAGAAAAGATAAAGAGACCATAAACGAAGCGTTGTGTATTCGCTTGTAAACCACTCTTACTCTTTTTCGCACGTCTAGCCATTAAAGGAACTTTCGCACCATGTTCGTTAAGAATAGTGATAATCTTATCGGATTCTCCATAATCAATCGTTTTGATAATTATACCTTTTTGTTTGACTAACATGACAAACACCGACTCTCATTCCTATTAATCTTGGTCTTCAATGTAACCCATTTGACGAATGAAATTCACTTTGTTTCTCCAGTCTTTTTGTACTTTAACCCACAGTTCAAGATAGACTTTAGAGCCGAGCAAATGCTCGATATCGAGTCGCGCACGTTTCCCTACTTCTTTTAACTTTTTGCCGCCTTTACCGATAACGATACCTTTTTGTGAATTACGTTCGACGAAGATGGTCGCTTCAATACGTACGCGATATTCACTTTCTTTAATCATGCGATCAACGTTGACTCCGATAGAGTGAGGAATTTCTTCACTCGTTAAATGCAAGATTTTTTCACGAATCAGTTCACTGACCACAAACTGTTCTGGATGGTCTGAAATTTGATCGTCTGGATAGTATTTAGGCCCTTCTGGTAAATAGGACTTTAGCACTTCGATAAAATGATCGACGTTGTGCCCTTCAAGTGCAGAGATTGGCACAATTTCGGTAAAGTCCATGTAGGTTTGATATTGCTCAATCTTAGGCATCAAATCATCTGGGTGAACGAGATCAATCTTATTTAAGACGAGAAATACTGGTGTGTCGCCATGTTTCAACATCTCCATAATATACTCGTCACCACGGCCGATTTCTTCATTAATGTTCACCATGAACATGATAGCGTCAATTTCAGCTAACGTATTTCGTGCGACACGCATCATGTAATCGCCTAATTTATGTTTTGGTTTGTGAATTCCAGGTGTGTCTAAAAAGATAATCTGGGCATCTTCTTGCGTCATTACACCTTGAATTTTATTGCGCGTTGTTTGTGGTTTGTCAGACATAATTGCAATTTTATGCCCAATTACACGGTTGACGAACGTAGATTTACCTACATTCGGTCTACCGATGATAGATACGAATCCTGATTTGTGTTCTGACATTCAGTTAACCTTCCTTTGTTAATTTATCTTTTACAAATAGCTCATGCATCTGACTAAAGTTGTTGAATAACTTATAAAATGTACGGAATGAAGATAATTAATCCAATAATGGCTGCAATAATACTAACAATAAGTACACTCGTCGCAGCAATATCTTTCGCATGTTTAGCGAAGAGATGATATTCATCGGTTGCCAAATCCACGACATACTCGACAGCGGTATTTATCGCTTCAAAGGACATGACTAACCCTATTGCTAAGATGAGAAAGAGCCATTCGGTTTGTGTGATGTGAAAAACGAACCCAAAGAATATAACGATGAGTCCAAAGATACAATGTAATAGAAATTTGAAATCTTTCTTAATCAGGGCGATGAAACCTTGATAAGCATATTTAAAGCGCTGCATAGCCTCAGTCCCTTGTCAGACCATAGTCATCCAGTATGTCTTTCTGACGTCCGAACATCACTTTCTCTTCGTCTTCAGTCATGTGATCATAACCTAACAGATGGAGAAAACCATGCAACGCGAGAAAGCCTAATTCACGTTCAAATGAATGACCATACGCTTCTGCTTGTTCCTCTGCGACGTCAGTACAAATGATGATGTCTCCTAGCACACGTGGTAAATCTGCTCCCATGATGTGAGGATCCTCTTCTTCAAATGCAAAGGAAATCACGTCCGTCGGTTTATCTTTATCTCTATAGGTTTGATTAATCTCATGAATTTCTGCTTTATCTGCAAAGGTTACAGAGAGTTCAGCATCTTCGTTAATCTCTTCTTTATCTTTAGCGAATTGGAGTAAGTCGTCAATCTGTTGAATCCATTCAGATTTCACACTATCCGTATGATCGCTATAATCTATAGTAAACATTTACTCATTCCCTTCGTATCGATCGATGATGCGACTGACTAGTGGATGACGTACTACATCAGTTTGATCGAGTTCCATAATACTGATGCCTTTAACATTTCGTAATTTCTTTGTAGCTTCTTTTAAACCACTTTTAATCCCTTTAGGTAAATCGACTTGGGATTGGTCGCCAGTAACTACCATTTTAGAACCAAAGCCAAGACGTGTAAGGAACATCTTCATCTGCGCATGCGTAGTATTCTGCGCTTCGTCGAGAATAACGAAAGCATCATCCAATGTACGTCCACGCATATAGGCTAATGGTGCGATTTCTATAATCCCTCTTTCAATAAAACGCGCTGTTTGTTCGCGACCGAGTACAGTGTTTAAGCCATCATATAAAGGTCTTAAATAAGGATCAACCTTTTCCTTTAAATCACCAGGTAAGAACCCTAAAGATTCGCCTGCTTCCACTGCAGGACGCGTTAAGACGATTCGTTTCACATTACCTTTGCGCAATTGTTTAGCTGCAAATACGACAGCTAAGAATGTCTTACCTGTACCTGCAGGCCCTAGACCAAAGACGAGATCATCTCGTTGCATCGCATTAATATACATACGCTGACCCATCGTCTTGGCACGAATCGTTTTACCGAAAGCGTCTTTCGTAATCTCTTCTTCATAGAGATCTAATAGATATTGTATTGTATGGTTCTGAGCCATTTTAATAGCAGCTTCTACGTCTTTAATCGTGATAGTGATGCCTTGTTCGATCACCTTTCTAAGATTGAGTAGTACTGCTTCGGCTTGTTCAACATGCTCTACTTTCTCACCTTTCACTGCAATTTCTTGCCCACGAGCATGTATGATAACATCAAATCCCTCTTCAATCGCTTCTAAATGTTCGTCGTTATTACCGACAAGAGCTTGAGTCACATTGATGTCATCAATTTGTATAATTCCAGGCATATAGGCGCTCCTTTACTACTTAATATTTCCATCATTATTCTAGCCTAATTGGCTTGTTGAAACAAAGTAAGAGTCACTTTGAAATGGATAGTTGAAAGTTTCGAATATCAACATCATTATAACATTGATTGAGGGTGACTTTGGAAGATTTAACATTCAAAAGTTTATGGAGAGTCAAAGGAATTGATCACAGACATTGTTGATAAAATGAATGATGGCATTTGAGATATTAAAAGAGTGGGACACTATCTTCGATGAGATGGTCCCACTCTTACAAATAGGAATTATTAAAGTTGTTTCGGTTTATTGAGTATTTCTGACCAAATGATGCCATTGACGACATCGTCTTTATGGAAAGCAAGTGACGATTGAGTTGACTGTGATTGACGTGAAGTGCGATTAAACAGTTGATTGAGTCTAACCCGTTTCGCACGTGTAGATAACGTAGAATCTGAAATGATAGCTTGAGCTTTTTTCTCAAGGCGTTCTAATCGTTGATCGCTTTCTCGATTAATTTGGTCTCTAATATCGTCGATACGTGTAAACATATCACGTTGAAGTTCTGCACGCTTTTCCTCATCTCTATCAAGTTGACGTCGTTTCGTTTGTTCCGCTTGGCTTGGTTGTTCTTCTACGTGCGACGTTGTTTGCGTAACGGGCTGAGGTTGTTCATTATCCATTTTTTCAGGACGTGTTTGATTTTTATAACGTCTCCCGTTCGGTTGATAATCGGGTCTGGGTACTTTATTTGTACGTCTTGAAGAGCCGTCATCTGAGAACTCTCTCTCTATCTCCCGCATGCTTTTCTTGATTTCGCCGAAGAAGCCATCATCATTCTGAGTTTGCTTTTTCGGTTTAGAGGGGTCGCGCTCTTTATCACTGTTATCAATAACAGCTTTAATAATCGAAATTACTACAGATATTACAAAGATAATAATACCTATACTCATTTAATCACCCCTAGTTATTCTTCTGGTGATTCGTCATCTTCTTGATGTGTACGTTCATTAATTGCATTTCTCATGCCTGTATCTGCTTCGATATTCTTCAGATTATAATAATCTTTCACACCGATATTTCCTGAACGTAAAGCTTCTGCCATAGCAAGTGGTACTTCAGCTTCGGCTTCAACAACTTTAGATCTCATTTCTTGAACTTTCGCTTTCATTTCTTGTTCTTGAGCAACAGCCATGGCACGTCTTTCTTCCGCTTTCGCTTGAGCGATGTTCTTATCTGCGATGGCTTGTTCAGTTTGAAGATCGGCACCGATGTTCTTGCTAATATCTACGTCTGCGATATCGATAGAAAGAATTTCGAATGCTGTACCTGAATCGAGACCTTTACTTAAGACAGTCTTAGAAATATTGTCTGGATTCTCTAACACTTGTGTATGAGAATCACTTGAACCTAGAGTAGAAACGATACCTTCACCAACACGAGCGATGATTGTTTCTTCTCCAGCACCACCGACTAAGCGAGAGATGTTAGCTCGAACAGTAATACGTGCTTTCGCTTTAACTTCGATACCGTTCATAGCTACACCAGCGATAAATGGTGTTTCAATGACTTTAGGGTTAACAGACATTTTAACTGCATCTAACACGTCACGTCCTGCAAGGTCGATTGCAGCCGCACGCTCAAATGGCAAGTTGATTTCTGCACGTTCTGCAGCGATGTTTGCATCTACAACGCGGTCAACGTTACCACCCGCTAAATAGTGAGATTCAAGCTGTTCAATCTTCAAGTGTAAACCAGCTTTGTGCGCTTTAATCAACGGTTCGATGACTTTACGTGGTGATACACGTCTGAAGCGCATACCGATAAGTGTACCGATACTTACTTTAACACCAGCAGCTATAGCTGAAATCCATAGACCTACTGGTACGAATGAGAAGAAGATAAGTAATACGACAATAATAACTATTGCTATGATGATAAGACCAAATAGTCCTGGCATAGTTGAAAATCCACTCCTTTTAAGATTCTAATTCACGAACAACGACGCGTGTGCCTTCAACTTCAAGTACACGGACTTGTTTGTTGCGTAGGATAAAAGCCCCGTCTGACACTGCATCAATACGTTCGTTATCAATTGAGATCATACCTGCCGGACGTAAATCCGTTAACGTCAGAGCAGTTTGACCTACTAAATGAGAACGGTCATCGTGGGATGTAAAGCCAGCTTCGGCACTGGTTGAGTCATTGAGTACTACATTCTGCAATAAAGGTATTGTGCGATGACACACCTTAACTAGAATGACCCATTCGATAATTGCGAGTATAAGTGCAACGACAACATTGCCTACCATATAAACTAAACTATTACCGAGAGTCACAATACTGAAAATAATTAAACCTATACCAATGATGCCGATCACAGCACCCACGACAAACAATTCAATTACGACAAGAATGACACCTAAGATAAATAAGATAATCGAAAGTAAGTTCACTTCGCCTTTCACTAGGAACCCTAAGAAAAAGATTAATAAGACAATTGTGGATAATATCCCAATCACGTTGATGCGTTTAGAATAGAGTTGGAATAAGAAACCACAGAAAATCAGACAAGTAAGTATTAGGGTAATAATTGGATGAACAATGAAATTAGCAAGTTGACTTACCCAGCTGCCATCTCCTGTCATATCTGTCGCAAATAAACTATGTATATCTGAGACGGTATTCATGTTCTCACCTCGCTCTCAATTAGATTATACATGAAACGGAACTCTGTTTATAGCGTTTTTGAGCGAAAGTTTAAAAAAGTCAATTTATAAAATATATGTATTAGAATTTATGATTTATTAACAAATTTGGACTGAAATCTAAGGGATTGTGAGGGTAGTTTGAGAGGTAGTAAAAGTTGGGTTGGATTTGCCCTTTCGGTGAGATATAACGCAACAAAAAAGGGCTCCTTGTCAATAACGGTTGGTGAGGGTCAAACGCACTAAGCAACTTTATTATGTTGTTTGGTGCGTTTTTTATATTCACTTACG
>NZ_PPRN01000027.1 GCF_002902685.1 Staphylococcus pettenkoferi
CAGAGTGAGCACTCTCTCGTTCAATACTTAATAAACTTAGATGATCTATTACATGAAACTTATAAGGTAGGTCATCAAATACTCGATGCCTTAAGATTAAATGATATCAATCAATTAACGTATGTACTTAAAAACTCAAAATCTAAGCCTATTTCTAAGGGCTTACAGCGTGTGATGAATACTTTAATCAAGTATTTACCGTATATAGAACACACAATTGATCATCCGCAATTAACTAACGGTCCATTAGAAGGTATTAATAACAAAATAAAATTAATCAAACGGGTATCTTACGGTTATAGAAACTTTGAAAACTTCAAAGCTAGAATACTCATTATTTCTAGGATGTTCGTAAGTGAATATAAAAAACGCACCAAACAACATAATAAAGTTGCTTAGTGCGTTTGACCCTCACCAACCGTTATTGACAAGGAGCC
>NZ_PPRN01000028.1 GCF_002902685.1 Staphylococcus pettenkoferi
AGATGTGTATAAGAGACAGGGGAGATACTGTATACGATAATACCGACCCAGATAAAGACAAAGGTGATGAACTGATGAATATCGAACGGTTCTTTGAACACAAAGATACCGAGTATAAAGATTAACGTTGGACCTACATATTGAATAAATCCTGTTAATGACAACGGGATACGTTGTGCACCTGCAGAGAATAAGATGAGTGGAATTGCTGTTATGGCACCTGAGAATAATAACCAGAATGTTGGCATGTTGAGTCCAGATGTCATATGACCTTGTTGCCAGATCACCCATAAATAAATGAGACCTGCCGGCGCAGTCACGATACATTCGATAGTGATACTACTGATAGCGTTCATCGGTACTACCTTTTTAATCAAGCCGTAAAAGCCAAATGAGAAAGCGAGTAATAAAGATATCAATGGGAACTCGCCGACTTGAATTGTCATGTAAACGACGCCAACGAACGCGAGAATGATGGCTAACCACTCAAACTTATTAAAGCGCTCTTTCAAGAAGATGAGCGCGAGTAAGATGCTCACGAGAGGATTGATATAGTATCCGAGACTCGTTTGTAAGACGTGCCCGTTGTTGACGGCCCAAATAAATGTCCCCCAGTTAATCGTTATCACGTAACCCGCGACGATAATCGCTATGAGTTGTATAGGATGTTTGAAAAGTTGATTCACATCTGAACCGAAATGCGTTTGTTTGGAGACAATCGCAACGATGAGCATGAAAATCATCGATAGGACGATACGAAATGCGAGAATCTCAAAAGGTCCTATACCGTGAATTAAATGCCAATAGAGTGGCAAGATGCCCCATAAAACATAGGCAGATAGTGCAAAGAATATGCCCTTTTTCATTTCGTTATTGTGCATATAGGCCCTCCTTTAAATGATTACTTTTTAGCACCCCAATATTGGTAATATGTGCATTCGATATAACCGTTAAAGAGCTTACGACGCTTTGTAGCTTTACGGTTTACAAGATGTTCGAATTCTTTATTACTCGTTAAGATATAGGCAGAAAGATGTGGATGAGCTTTCATTAGCTTTCCAATGTAACGATACATCGTTTCTACTTCTTCACGATCTCCGATACGTTCACCATAGGGTGGATTACCTATTAAAGCGACGGGGTCGTCATGATCGATAGATAGCGTGTTAACATCTTTAACTTTGAATTGAATAATTTCAGAAAGCCCCACTTCTTCTGCATTTCGCTTAGCGATTTCGACCATTTCTGGATCGATATCATAAGCATACACTTCAACTTCTCTATCGTAATCTGCAGCTTGATCTGCTTCAGCCCTGAGTTTGTCGTACATATCGTCAGGCATAAATTCCCACGATTCAGAGACAAATTCACGATTGAAGCCTGGTGCAATATTTTGAGCAATCAAGCATGCTTCAATTGCAATAGTTCCCGAACCGCAGAATGGGTCGATGAGAGGTGTTGAACCTGTCCAGTTCGCGAGTTTCACTAGACTTGCAGCTAACGTTTCTTTCAGTGGCGCTTCACCTTGCGCGACACGATAACCTCTTTTATTCAAGCCTGAACCAGAAGTATCGACCGTGAGTAAGGCTTCATCTTTCAACAAAGCGACTTCAATAGGATATTTAGAACCTGTTTCATCGATCCAGCCTTTAATATTAAATGCTTGCTTTAAACGTTCTACGATAGCCTTTTTAACTATCGCCTGGCAATCTGGAACACTGTGCAATGTAGACTTCACACTACGACCTTGTACCGGGAATTGACCGCCCTCTTCGATGATCGTTTCCCAAGGTAATGCCTTAGTAGCTTCAAATAAATCTTCGAATGTGGTAGCTTTAAAACGCCCTACGACAAGTTTGATACGATCGGCAGTACGCAACCATAAATTGCACTTCGCGATCGCTTCTTCATCACCTTCAAAGAATATACGTCCGTTCTCCACTGTCGTCTCATAACCTAAATCTTGAATTTCGCGTGCGACGATAGCTTCAAGACCCATCGGACAGACTGCTAATAATTGGTACATGATTTCGCTCCTTTATCTCTTCTTGTATAGTTATATTATCAAATGTGACGGGGATTGAATATGCGATAATAGCTATTCTTATATGTAAAAAAGCTCTCCTGAGCATACAGGAGAGCGATCAACTAGTGATGGTATTTATATAAGCCATGTTCTGTACCATCGTACTGCTACGTGCACTAGTTACACTTGTACTCCGGTGGTAATCATCTGTCTGAGATGAGTATATGACTCATCTCCTCGTTAATACGTTGAATTCCGCTTAACAAGTGCTCCTACCAAATTTGGATTGCTCACTCGAGGGGTTTACCGCGTTCCACCTTTTGTGTTTCCACAAAAGCTACGTCACTGTGGCACTTTCAAACTATTCTAATCTTATCTGTCGACTTAGATTATTTCGTTGCCGTCAATTATTTGCCTTGACTTATGATTTCATCAAGCACGAACACTACAGTCGTCTCAGACTGTGTGAGCATGGACTTTCCTCTATATTGCTATAGCGATTACCCTAAATACCATCTTTCAAATTATACCATTTCACTGGGTCACTCACAATAGACATACATCAATCAGATAAAATGCGAGTCTACGACAATCACTAGATTTGATTGCACTTAGACTCGCGTTTATGCATGTTTTACTGTACGTAACTAACCTGGTTCACATAAGTATTATTTCTTTTGTCCAAAGACTGCTTTTTCTAAATTAGATAAACGTTTAAGAATATCCACGTTGTTATTGCCACTATTTGAAGAGAAACTTTTATTCTCTTGTGGACGTGAAGTAGCAACGCGTAAACGTAATTCTTCAAGTTCTTTCTTTAGTTTATGATTTTCTTCTGAAAGTTTAACGACTTCACTATTAAGATCAGACATTTTTTGATAATCAGCGATGATATCGTCTAAGAAAGCATCCACTTCCTCACGACGATAACCACGTGTCATTGTTTTTTCGAAGTCCTTTTCATAAATATCCTTTGCAGTAAGCTTTAAAGATACATCTGACATATCTCTCACCTCATTTATAATATTCATCAAAAAATTAGGACACCTTGTTATCTATTTCTCATTTATATAGCTTTACTTTAGCGAGATCTTCTCACGCGAAATGTCAATATACATCGAATAAAGATGATGTAGAGTTGAACGTTCCACGTATGCTTTCATGCATGTCGCTAAATAGGTGTGTCCTAATATTAAATTGCATATAACATTATATTACCCATTCACTTTTAAAGTATGCTTGTCCTCATACCTTATCTTTATCACATAATCGAGCCATGCAATGGAATCGACGACCTTTCTGCTACGGTCTATTCCACTGTTAAAAATCGCTTTGTTCCCATTGCAAATCGTTCACGAACTCGCTCAAATCGTCGAGTGTAACAATGTTACAAGTATAATTCGTTTTATCCATAAAATCAACTAACTTCTTCTTGAAAAACTTTGGTGTGGCCTCTCTCTCATCATCATAAACTAGAAGTGTCATGTCTGTGTGATCTAACATGAACTGATCTGTGCGTTGAAACTGATATGGGCCTTGGTATCCCTCATGAAACACGCTATCGACGAAATCTGCTTGTTCAGTGATTTGCATGTACTTGAGTTGATTCGTCTCATTCCAACGCTCGGTATGGTGTTCAAATGGCGTGACAATACCGAGTTTCACCTCTGGGTACGTCTCTTTAAGTTGGATGACTGTTTCGGCTGCCCAGAGCTCAATTCCCATTTGACCTTGAATCAATACCCACTCTAAACCTTCCTCTATCAACGCAGTTAGACGACGTTCAAGGAATGCTTTAATGTAATAAATTGCCGGATCGTCATCTTTGAAGATGCCTAGTTCGAATGATTTATATCCTGTTACGTAAATCGTCTTAATCATTGCATTCACCATTTCGTTTAATTTGATTTAAATCATAGCGCACGGCCTTTAATTTCTCATTAAAGAGTTTGCGGCTTGTTCGTGCGAAGTGACACTCTACTGACAAGTCTTGAAGATTTGAAATGAGTAAAGAGAATTTGGATTCATTAAAGTAATTCACCTTCTGAGTAATTACATTTTGATACGTTTTTAAGTCTGCTATGAGTGCATCAATATGTTCAGCGTACGGTAACACTATACTATAGAATGAATCCTCTTCCTGCTCATGTTTCACTGTATTGAAACGCTGTTCCATGTATTGGAGTTCATCAAGAAATTGATTGATGAGTTCGTACAATTAAATCACCTACTTCATTTAATTTATCACATTCCTCAGTTCCACGTCATGTCGCACTCTAGGCCGAGATGTATTTGTTTAAAGTTGATTTTAAAGGTAAAATAATGAGAGGAGATGCGTCGCAACAACCTGAGAATGCTCAACCTAAGACATGATTCATCTCAAATATAGTTAATTTAAACTCACCATTGAATTACAGAGATAGCGTAAGCATCGTCCTTGTTAAGTGTGGTATGGCGAGATGATTTGGAAAACACGCATTTTTAATGTATAATAAGTAAAGTTTTGATTAACTATTAAAAGTGGTGACAATGATGAATTATCCAAATGGGAAGCCATTTTTGAGAAATAAGACTCAAGACGGACGTTCTAAGCCTAAGCAACATAGTAACATTGACTATGGTGGCCGAGGTATGACGCTTGAGAAGGATATTGAACGTTCGAACAAATACTATTTGCGTGAAGGTCGTGCGGTAATACATAAGAAACCGACGCCCGTTCAAATTGTCAATGTTCATTATCCTAAGCGTAGTAAGGCTGTGATTAACGAAGCTTATTTCAGAACACCGTCAACCACAGATTACAATGGAATCTATAAAGGTTATTATATTGACTTTGAAGCGAAAGAGACAAAGAACAAGACTTCCTTTCCATTAAGTAATATTCACGACCACCAAGTTGATCATATGCAGGCGTGTTATTTACAACATGGTCTGGTGTTTTTACTCATTCGTTTTAAGACGCTTAACGAGGTCTATCTCCTACCTTTCTCGAAGTTCAAATACTTCTGGGAGAGATATAAAAATGGAGTGAAAAAGTCGATTAAGGTTGAAGAAATGCGTGAAAATAGTTACTATATTCCGTATCAGTATCAACCGAGATTGAATTACCTCGAAGCTGTAGATAAGTTGATATTAGATGAAAGTGAGGACCGCGTATGACGGAAAAGAAAGGGACTTCTCAATCTAATAAGAACAATGGGAAGTCCAATCAAAAAAAGAATAGAAACATCAAGAGAACGATTATCAAGATTATCGGCTTTATCATCATCGCGTTTATCATCCTAGCACTCGTAGGTATCTTGCTTTTTGCTTACTATGCATGGAAAGCACCTGCTTTTACCGAATCGAAACTGCAAGATGATATCCCAGCGAAGATTTATGATAAAGATGGCAATCTGATGAAGACCTTGGATAATGGTCAGCGTCGTGCACACGTGAAGTTGAATGATGTTCCAGAGAACATGCGTAACGCTGTTCTGGCAACAGAAGATAACAGCTTCTACAAACATGGTGCGATCGACTATAAACGTTTCGTCAAAGCGGCGTTAAGTAACGTCACTGGTGGCTTTGGTGCCCAAGGTGGTTCCAGCTTAACGCAACAGGTTGTGAAACGTTCCTTCTTAACTGATAAGAAGACAATTGGTCGTAAAGCGCAAGAGGCATACCTATCCTATCGTCTTGAACAAGAGTACAGTAAAGATGAAATCTTCGAAATGTACTTGAACAAGATTTACTACTCTGATGGTGTAACTGGTATCAAAGCAGCAGCTAAATACTACTTCAACAAAGACTTGAAGGACTTAAACTTAGCTGAAGAAGCTTACCTCGCAGGTTTACCACAAGTTCCAAACTCTAACAATATTTACGATCATCCTAAACAAGCGGAACATCGTAAAGACGTTGTGCTATATCTCATGGCTCGTCACCATAGAATTTCTGATAAAGAGAAGAAAGAAGCACAAGAAACGTCACTACAGAAGAACTTGGTTAAACGTAGTGCAGAGGATCGTCAAGTTAAAGACGAAGATAAGAATCCAGAGTATGCTTCATACATCAACTTTGTGAAATCTGAGTTAATGAACAACAAAGAATTCAAAGGTAAAAACCTCGGTGATGTATTAAACAGTGGCGTTAAGATCTATACAAACATGGATGCCGACGTACAGAAATCGTTACAGAACCGTATTGATAACGGTAATTACTACAAGAACGATGACCAACAAGTTGGTTCTTCTATCGTAGACAGCCAATCTGGTGCCCTAGTCGCTATTTCAGGTGGACGTCATTTCAAAGATATCGTTGATCGTAACCAAGCGACAGATGCTCACCCTACTGGTTCATCACTTAAGCCATTCTTAGCTTACGGACCAGCAATTGAAAACATGCAATGGGCAACAAATCACGGTATCCAAGACGAATCTTCTTATCAAGTGGATGGTACGACATTCCGAAACTATGACACGAATGGTCACGGTCTCGTGAAGATGTATGACGCATTACGTCAAAGTTTCAACATCCCAGCGCTTAAAGCTTGGCAACAAACGAAAGAGAATGCCGGTGAAAGTGCTCCGAAAGATTTTGCATCTAAAGTCGGACTTGATTATGAGAAGAATCCAACTGCGCCAGACGTTCTTGGTGGTGCGTCTTCAGAATTCTCACCTACTCAATTAGCTTCTGCATTCGCAGCATTAGCTAATGGCGGTGAATACAACAACGCACACTCAATCAAGAAAGTCGTTAAGCAGAATGGTGATACGATCGAATACGACCATACAAGTCATAAAGCAATGCAAGACTACACGTCTTACATGTTAGCTGAAATGCTGAAAGGTACATTCGAAGCATACGGTTCAGCTTACAATCATGGTGTAGACGGTGTTAACCTTGCTGCTAAGACAGGTACAAACAACTACGACCCTAATATTCAAGCGAAATATGGTTTACCAGATAACGCAGCACCTGATACTTGGATTAACGGTTTCACTCCAAAATACAGCATGTCTGTATGGATGGGCTTCAATAAAATTAAACAAGGTGGTACGAACTCATTCGTTGGTCACAGTGAGCAAGAATATCCACAATTCCTCTTACGTGATGTTATGAGTGACATTTCACCTAAAGATGGCAAAGACTTTAAGAAACCTAGCTCTGTATCTGGTGACTCTAAAGATAGCCTTTCTGTTGCAAACCATCCTGACGGTAATACAACTAGTCAGAAACCAAACGGCCAAGGTAGCAGTAGTTCTAGTAGCAATAGTAATTCTAGCAACTCAAGCAGCTCTAATAGCTCAAATAGCTCTAATCGCCAAGGTCAACAACAGACAGGTCAGCAACAACAAGGTAATCAACAACAGACAGGTCAACAAACTGGTAACAACGGTGGCAATGCACTAACAAGATTGTTCCATTTAAATTCAGTCTTTGATTTCTTCAAAGCATCATAATTAAATGAGAGCATAATAAATACCCTTCAGTTAATTCTTAATTGAAATAACTGAAGGGTTATTTTTTAGTTTGTGAACTTTTTCTATTAAGCTACTTAACTTCAAATTACATAAGCATGCTATTCTTTTTTCTCTCTCTTGCGACGAATTTGATACGACGCATTCATTTTGATGAGCTCATCTTTCATCGTCTTCATTTGACGATAACCCATAAAGTGGTATTTACGCATTTGAATATAATCATAACGTTCTTTGAAGTTCATAGGAACGACAGGATAATCCTCTAAGTGGTCAAAGTCGATAGCGTCGACCTCATTAATCATTTTAAAAAACGACAGGATTAACTCTAAATACTGATCTAAATATTGTTGAGCTTCAGAAGATTTCAGTTGTTTCTGTTTTACGTAGGGGTCGATTTGCGCTTCAAGTTGTTCGAAGTCCGCTTTCTTAATCATACTTTATTTCGCCTCTCTTAACTTCGCTTTATAGCGTTTCTGCCCTTCTCTACAATCATCAAATAAAGGACATACATCACATTTGGGTGTACGAGCAAGACAGTGATAGCGACCAAAGAAGATGAGTTGATGATGCGTGCGATTCCAACGTTCACGCGGCACGACTTTACAGAGTTTCTCTTCAACTTGGCGCACATTATCTTTCCAACGACAAATACCAAGACGTTTAGAGACACGTTCAACGTGTGTATCCACGGCTAAGGAAGGTTCGTCGAAGGCAACACTCATCACGACATTGGCTGTCTTACGCCCCACACCGGCAAGACTTTCGAGCTCTTTATGAGTTCGCGGGATCTCCCCATTAAACTTATCAAGAAGCGAACGACATAGCTTTTGAATGTTTTTCGCTTTGTTGCGATAAAGTCCAATAGTACGAATATCATTCTCTAACTCTTCTTGAGGCACTTGTAAGAAATCCTCAGCTGTATGATACTTTTGGAATAACTTTGCTGTGACTTTATTCACGGAATTATCTGTCGTTTGAGCTGAAAGGAGAACTGCAATCGTCAGCTGAAATGGATTGTCATGTTTCAGTTCGCATTCAGCATTAGGAAACATGTCGCTAATGACATCTATCATTTGTAACGCTTTCTTATTACTTACCATCTTTACTCTCTCCATTTAACCAATCAAACTTCGGTATTTTTTTAACTTTGTGGGTCATTTGAGGCTGTCGATACTGTTGACTCACCTTTTTAGATTCTTCCACAGTCTTAACATCTTTCTTCTTCCAATTGAGTAATATGCGATCCATATATTTGAAACTGAGCTTATCATGACTCTCAGCCTCATTTAACGCTGCTTGAATAATTTCTAAATTGTGTTGATCAATATCTATCCACTGATTCAGCGTCTCGATTTCATAAGGAGATAATGGACGTCCAAAGGCTTGTTCAATTCGTTGAAAGAGCGTATTAAATTGCAATTTCGCTTCATCTTCAGCTTGAGTAAGTTGCGTGGCTTCGATCACCTGACTGAGCTTATCGTAAAATGGATCGAGATTCATATACTCTGTGAACTTACCCTCTTCATTTTTATTTACGTTTAACTCAAGAAGTTCGCATTGTATTAAGCGTTGAATAATAGCCGTGATTTCTCTAGCAGCTAAAGTAGTACCTTGTTGTAAGACTTCGATTGAAGGTTGCTTATTTGACGTTTCAGCAGCGTACAATAACTTAATGAGTATGACGAAATCCGTTTCATTGATACCTAACTCGTTGTAATGATCTAACAATGCTTTGTGTATCACAACAGGACGCTCTCTTAATTGGTACTTATCCACGTTTATCTCCCTCCTTTCTCGGCGCACTATTTATCTTAAAGTTATTATTTATTCCTTAACTTTGATAGAATTTTTTCAAACTGTTTAATATTGCCCTGACGTTGATGGTAGCTTTCTAACGCCTGTGTGAAGAATTTACGATAGTTGCTCGTTGTTAAGCGATTATCGAACGATACGATAATACCTTGATCATCTTCACTACGGATCAAGCGGCCTAAACCTTGTCTAAAACGCGTTACTGCATCAGGCAGAATGTAGTCTTTAAATGGTGAGTCAAATTCAGATTGCATTAACCAATAACGCGTGCTGTGTTGATTCATGAATGGTAGTTTGGCAATCATCACACATTTTACCCCGTTCGCTTGAAAGTCAAATCCTTCAAAGAACGTATTTGTGCCAAGTAAGATCGCTTTGTCAAAGCTGTTGAACTGCTGTACCACTTTGTAGTTCTGATTCTGCTGTTGAGTGAGCAGAATGTAGTCCTCAAATTCTGGTAAATCATAGAGCATTTCGTAAACCGCATACATCATACGATAGCTGGTGAATAGTATGAGACACTTAGATTCTACTTGTGTGACATAAGACACGATGTAGTTAATCATGGAGTGAATATAATCTTCAGTACTTTGAGGATTATAGCTTGCTACATCATTGGGTATGAAGACAGTCGGACGTTTCTTCGAAGACAACGCAGGTGCGTCTATTTCATAGCTTTTCATCGGTTTGTCTGTATTAAACCACTGTTGAAAATGCTTAAACGAATGATTAAATGTCAGTGTACCAGATATAAATGTTAAAGCTTTAAATTTATCAAGAACTTGAGATTTCAAGATATCTTTCACTGCAAAGTCTTTAACATGCAGCTGAATTGTTGATTTTTCATATTTATTTTTAAGCGACAGATAACAAGTGTGTTGATCTTTCAAACTTTGATAAATCGCTTTAAATTGATCGTTAATATACAGAAGTTGTTTACGGAAGTTCTTAATGATCTTATGACTCATGCCGTTAAAATATTCTAGAGTCATATTCAGTTTATGAATGATGAGCTTAATCTTCTCTTGAATTGACTCTGTATCAAATTCATAAACGAAGTGCAGTTTCTGTGTTTCATCGTCATACATGTGCTCTGGAAGTATCGAATTATAGATTTCTGTGAAAAGTGCCTCATTTAACTCATGAAGTTCATTAATATCAGTTTTCAAGCCAAAGACATCAATCGGTGGAATATCTAATTTCTCTAGTATGCGTTGTTGCTCGAGTTGATCCACATCATAAAGCATCTTCTCATTCTCTGTCTTTCCTATTAGACCGAGTTGATACTTCACATCAGCATAACTTAGCGTCGTTGTGACTTGATTTAATGCATACTCAGGTAAGCGGTGTGCTTCGTCGATGATACAATCATCAAAAAGTTGATAAATGGCATTATCTTGAGATGCGTGAATAAGATGAGCATGATTCGTAATACCGATTTGAATATTATGCGCATTACGTTTGATGTAATTGTAATAATGTAAGTCATTTTTAACAGGTACATACGTCTCAATCTTTTGATCAAAGTACATCTTTTGACCACCCTTGAGATTGAGCTCGTGAATATCCCCTGTTTGTGTCTCAGTAACCCAGATGAGAAGTTGCATTTTTAAAATATTCACTTCATAGTTCGTTGACGGTTCTTTTAAAATTTCGCTGATTAAACCAAGAGAAATGTAATCTTTCTTGCTTTTAATCATAGACGCATTAATTTTTAAATTTAGCGCTTCTTTAAGTTTAGGTATATCTTTTTCTAATAATTGATGTTGCAGCAACTTCGTATTTGTAGAAATCATTACATGTTGACCTGTTTCAAAGTTGTACATTAAAGCCGCTAATAAATAAGCGAGGGATTTTCCACTACCGAGTGGCGCTTCAATCATCGCTTTATCGCTATGCATGAGCTGCTCTAAGATGAGCTCTGTTAAATATAATTGTTGAGGTCGATAAGTCAAATCTAAAGCTGCAGTCACTTGTTCATATAACGATTTGAGCGAGTGGATCGCAGGCTTTGAAGGTGCTTTGAAATCCACTTGCTTACGATATAGAACTTGCTCGAATTGCTCAAAGTCTTTGGAAATCGTAGTTTGATTGCTATGACGGACCAAGTTAAAGATGATGTCGTGCAAATCGTATTTGAGATTTTTACTTAAATAATAAATCTGCTTTAACGTATCGACAGGGAGCTGCTCTAGTTTGTGAAATGCAGCAATCATCAGTTGAGCTGTCGTCGTTGCGTCTTCATCCGCACGATGTGCATGCGCCAAGGCGATATTGTGTCTTTCAGCAAGCTCACTTAGTTGATAACTTTTATCTGTAGGAAAAGCAATCTTGAATAGTTCAAGTGTATCCAGCACTTTCTTAGGTTTATAAGTGATATGACAGTCCTTAAAAGCGCGTTGAATAAAGTTCAAGTCAAAGGCAACGTTATGTGCCACGAAGATACAATCTTGCAACTTCGCATGTACCGTTTGAGCTATATCTTTAAAATAAGGTGCTTGATCAATCATTTCTTGTTCAATGGCTGTTAAAGCTTGAATGAAAGGAGGAATCTCAATATTCGTATTGACCATTGAATGATACGTATCGATAATTTCATTATTACGAACGAAAGTGATTCCAATTTGAATAATGGCATCCGTCTCTAGCTGGTTTCCGGTCGTCTCTAAATCGACCACGGCATAGCAAGGTTGCATAGAGTGTCCCTCCTCTCTGTGTTAAAGCTCTATGTCTGCACTCATTAATTTACGTTGTTGGCCTTGTTGATCTTCGATGATTAAGAAACCATCCTGATCAATATCAATTGCTCGTCCATCAATTGTTTCATCATTTTCTGTAAATCTTAAAGATTTATTCCAAATATTTGAAGCTTTGATATATTCTTCTCGAATATCGCTGAAGGGTTGTTTCACAAATTGATTGTAGCGATAATTAATTTGTGTGATTAAACGTTGTAAGAATGCATAGCGATTAATCTTCTCATTCGCGTGTAGGCGCATACTTGTGGCTTTAGTGCTCAACTCGTCCTCAAAATCTTCAGCATGATGGTTCATATTAATCCCAATACCACATATCACAGCTTCAATACCATCATTATTCGCAACCATTTCTGTTAAGAAACCACAGACTTTACGTCCATTGATATAGACATCATTCGGCCATTTTACCGTTACTGGATCGAGTGAGAAAGGTTGAATCGCATCTCTTATACCTAAAGCAATAAATAAATTGAAAGTCGTGATCATTGAGAATGGCACTTGAGGTCTCAAGACGAGTGACATCCATAGTCCTTTCCCTTTCGACGAGTTCCAAGGGCGGTTGAAACGCCCGCGTCCTTTCGTTTGTTCGTCGCTTAACACGAGATAGGAATCATTGTTGCCGACTAACAATTGTTTCGCGAGTAATTGAGTTGAATCGACGGTTGAGTGAACTTCAATGTGGTCGAAGCAATCTTGTTGCTGAATCAATGGAAGTACAATTCCACTATACCATTTGTCTGGTAAATCAATTAAGCGATACCCACGCTGATTGACTGATTCGATGTGGCATCCCTCTTCTTTCAAACGATCAATGACTTTCTTCACAGCTGTACGTGAAATGCTGAGTTGTGTTGCGATATATTGACCGGAGATATATTCTGATTGGTGTACGTATAACATTTGTATAACATCTTTACTGTATTTTGACATGTTGATCCATCCATTCTAATAATGCTTTCTGTTGATTGATGACCTGTTCATTAACTACAGCGAGTTCTAATTCTCTGAGTGCATGTTTCACCCATTTACCACCTTTAAGCTCTGTATGAGACATTAAATCTTTACCTGTTACATCAAGTTCGTTACGTTGGCGAATTGGAAGTTGTTGTGCAATCTCTTCTATCGTTTGCATATTAAATATGAGTGGCGAAGCGGCAGCGATATCGTTGGCTATGAGTGATTCTTGTAAAAGGAAACACATCTTAGCTTCTTTGGCGCCATAATCATAAATATATGTACGAAGTTGTTTCTTCGTAGTTAGTGACGGGAGTGCTTGAATCATAGCTGTTAATTTTGCAACTTCTTTTTTCTCGTCATTACTTATTTTAAGATGTGCAAGCGGTATCTCAAGCGGTTGCTGTACATTCAGTATCGCTAGAAATGTAGTGAATGCTAAAGGTTCAACGACTTGCATCTTGTCCATATCATAATGGTTAAAATAAGGCAGATAATTGAAAGCTTTCATACCTACCATATTGCGATAACCTCTCGACGCTTCATCACCTGATAACAACTTACGTAACTCGACGACCACACGTTCTACAGAAAGATACTCAAGAGATGAACAATTCGCCTTCATTGCAGTATAAGTTGCTTGTTCGATATCAAAACCTAACTGTGCTTGAAAACGCAATACGCGAAGTATACGTAATGCGTCTTCATCAAAACGTTCTTGCGCCTCTCCTACTGTACGAATCAGCTTGTGATGGATATCTGTACGCCCGTTAAAGTAATCATGCAATTGATAATCTGTATCCATCGCAAGTGCATTCATTGTGAAATCACGTCGTTTGACATCTTCGTACAACTCGCGCACGAAATACACTTCACTGGGTCTACGGTGATCAGTGTATTCAGCTTCGGCTCTAAAGGTTGTGATTTCATAATTCTCACCTTGATAAACGACATTTATCGTCCCATGTTCCTTGCCTACAGGAATGGTCTTATCAAATAGTACTTCGACTTCGTCAGGTGTAGCGCTTGTCGTGATATCAATATCATGAATAGGACGCTCCATTAAATAATCACGAACACAGCCACCAACGTAATAAGCTTGGTAGCCGTGATGTTCTAACTGTTCTAAAAGTGGTTTCGCTTGTTCAAATAACGTATTAGTCATAAACTCCCTCGATTAACTGTTGATAATAATGTTCGTATTGATCTGTGATGAGTTCAGAACCGAAGCGCTGTTCGATATCTGCCAACATATTGTGTTGCAGACGTTGATATAACTCTGGATTGTTAAGGAGTTTCAACGCATAACGGCTCGCTGCATCACTGTCACCTACGTCGACGATATAACCAGTTTCGCCATGTTTAATCACTTCTTTGATACCGCCAGCGTTAGATCCTATAGGTACCACACCTGTCTTCATAGCTTCAAGTAAAGTTAAACCGAAGCTTTCTTTCTCACTGAGTAATAATACTAAATCAGCCATTTGATAGAACGCGCTTACCCAGTCTTGCTTACCTAAAAATAGAATGTCATCTTGGAGATTCATCTCATGTGCTTTCGCTTTCATATCCATGAGTTCTGGTCCATCGCCGAGTAAGAGTAATTTAGCTGGTTGCTCTGCTCTGACTTTAGCGAAAGTGTCAATAATCGTATCGATACGCTTTACTTTCCGGAAGTTGGATACATGGATCAGTACTTTTTCATCAGGATGAATATTATAATATGATTTCAACGAATCGTCATGTTTCGTTTCAAATTCCGTTTCTCTAACGAAATTATAGATTGTTACTATGTCTTTATCAGGTTGTACGATATCATAGGTTTGTTGTGCTAAAGCATTGCTGACACTGGTAACGAGATCACTTTGTTCAATACCGAATTTAATGCCGTTTCGCAACGTATGATCATAACCGAGCACGGTGATATCAGTACCGTGTAAGGTGGTCATAATCTTAACATCTTTCTTCTTCGCCATTTGTCTGCCTAATATACCACAAACTGCATGAGGCACAGCATAGTGCATGTGCAGAATATCTAGATCGTATTCATCAATGACCTCAGCGATTTTAGTACTGAGGGTGATATCGTACGGTGCATAGCGAAAGACGGCATACTGATTCACTTCGACCTGATGGAATGTAATATTTGGAAGCGGCTTACGTATTCTAAAAGGTATGTTAGACGTGATGAAATGCACGTCATGGCCTCGTTCGGCAAGTTTAATTCCTAATTCAGTTGCTATAATTCCTGAACCACCCATCGAAGGATAGCATGTGATACCTATCTTCATACGCGGGCCCTCCTTTATCTCTCTTAACGGCTCTACATATTATTTACGTTCAAAACGATTTTTATCACGAGTATTGAATTTCTTCATCGTTTCATCAAAGCTTTGTGTCATATCGATCCCTAGTGAATTGGCGATACATAATAAGACAAACAGGTTATCACCTAGTTCAGCTTCGATCGTATTCTCTTCTTCTGTCGATTTCTTTTTCTTTTCACCATAATAATGATTGATCTCTCTAGCTAACTCTCCAACCTCTTCAGTGAGACGGGCTTGAAGTGCGAGTGGTGAGAAATAACCGGTCTTAAATTGGCTGATATACTCATCCACTTCCTGTTGCATTTCTGACATCGTCTTCATGTAAACTCGCTCCTTGATTTAATACAGATTTCTTATCTAGTATAGCTTAAAACGAGTGTCGATGCATTATTCATGCAATGACTTTAAGGGTATATTAAGGTTCGAAAATATAGGCACTTCAGGTGAGATTGGTTAGTAGGTTTGCATTTTACGAAGAACTATATGTGGAATTTAAAAAAGAAATGTAGATAGAGCACGTCTGAAAATGCGCCGCATTGAACGATAAAAAAGAACCGTCCCAGAACGCTAAGGAACGGGACGGCTCAGTATTCATTGATAAGCTATTTAAGGTTATTCACTATTACGCGCCATTAAGATAAATCTTGCGAGTTCGGCCATAGCTACAGCAGTTGATGCAACGTAAGTCATTGCTGCAGCAGATAGTACTTTCTTCGCGTGCTTGTGCTCTTTCTCATTCACAATGTTCAAGCGTTGAATTTGTTTCATCGCACGATTACTTGCGTCAAATTCAACTGGTAATGTAATCACTGAGAAGAGTACCGCGAGTGAGAACAATGCCACACCGATCCACATTGCTGTTGAACCGAGTGGTGAATGTACAAAGGCAGTTAAAATGATACCAGCAAGGATACATAAATAACCGAAGTTACTACCGATATTCGCAAGTGGTACGAGCGCTGAACGGAATTTTAAGAAGAAATAACCTTCCGCATGTTGAATAGCGTGACCGACTTCGTGGGCCGCAATCGCTGTACCAGCTACTGATGGGCGATCATAGTTCTGTGGAGATAAGACAAGGACTTTCTTACTTGGATCGTAATGGTCAGTTAGGAAGCCTTCTCCTCTCGCAACCTCGACATCATAAATACCACTGGCGTGAAGGATTTCGAGTGCGACTTCACGACCTGTCTTACCACTAGTTGAGCGCACTTGCGCGTATTTTTCGTAGTTCGACTTCACTTTGTGTTGTGCCCATAATGGAATAACCATCAGGACGATAAAGTATATAATCATATAAATAAAAGACAAAATACTCACTCCTTAATCATTATTTTACTGACTTCCTTTAAACCGGTCAACTAATTGCTCCCCTACGTAACGCGTCATTACAATGTATAGAATGATAGCGCTGACACTTAACCAAAATGTGAAATAAGCAATCAGATTTAAGTGTGAAGCGATAAATGGATAAACCGGGTATTGTAAAAAAACGTAGTCAATCACGTCATTATGGAATAGCCAAAATACTGCAATGATAAGACCTAACCCACTAAAGCGCATCCTCGGACTCAACAGTATAGCTTCAAGCGCCATTATACCGTGTGATAGCATCAACAACATACCAGTAATCGTCCACATATCGTAATTAATCATGAGTATCAAATTAATGGCTACTGCCCATATACCGTATTTAAATAAACTTGTAAAAGCAAGCGCTTCGACGACGGTAGACCTTTTTCCTAACAGATAAAGGCCAAGCATGAGAGTCAGAAATAAAGTAGCTGTTGGACTGTCTGGCACAAATAATTTAAACAACCAAGGTGCGTGCGCAAGTTGATCTTTGTACCAAATATAGCCATAAATGGTCCCAGCTAAGTTGCAGATGAATAGCAACCCAAGCATGCGTTTAGAATACAGTAGATGAAACCAAATCGTTTGATAAACCATAATATTAGTCTCCTGATGACGAATTGAGTGAACGTAAAGAGAATTGGTTGAGTAAATGTGAGAATTGGAAAAAGAGTTCACGTTCGTTTAATTGTAAACTTAAATCAATATTATCTTTCAAGTAATCAATGATCAATTGCTCTCGTTGTGTAGTCAAATTCAAGCGTTGAATATCTTGAGTATAGGATTGATAATGCGGTGAGTGTAAGAGCTGTTGTAACAGTAACTCATCTAACCGTAAGTCCCTGACTGCATCTTGTGGGAAATGGAGTTTGATATCAAATGACTCTAGCTCCGAAGTGATTTCGTAAAAGATTTCGTTCGTATTAATGAGCGTAGAATAATCATTTGAAAAACGAATCCCTTGATCATCTGCACCTTCCATACTTAATTCAAGGGTGGGATGAGACGGAATCATTTCATCCACGAAGTGTACTTGGCTAAGTAACTCTGGCGTTGCTTTGATATAGTTAAGCACCCATACACTGATTCGTGATTTGAAGTGATAGTTAAACAGCAAATATTCAATGTAATTGACTTTAAACCGTGTTAATTGATTCATACCCACACCTCCTTTATTGCGAAACAGCTCAACTATCGAGCAGCCTATATTGCGCAATTATGATAGACATAGCCTTACTTGTTGCTGGATCTCTTAAACTTTGTTTTTTTACGCACACGTCACTCTATCAACTATTACTGTTGTATGCGCTCAGCTTCCTCGTGCCAAGTTTCATTCGCTGGATCTAGCTCGAGTAAGCGATTTAGAATTTCACGACCCTCTTCTACATGACCGATTTCGATAAGATAGAAATAATAATCGCCTAAGAATGCGGATTGCGTCTTAAGTGTTGGATAAGCCAGTTTGAAGAAATGTTGTGCTTCTTTGTCACGCTCTTCATGACCGTACGCCACTGCGAGATGCCATTCAAACACTGGATCAAGATCCTCTTCGTCCACATAGGATAAGAGGTTAATGATAGATTCATAATCTTCTTCTTGACGGTAAAAGTCACTGAGTACAAGCACAGGTTCGTGATATGCAGGATCTACTTCCAATGCTTGAATTAAGTGTTCAACGCCGTCATTGGCATCACCGTGTTCTAATTCTAACGTACCTGTTGCCACCATCAATTCTTTGTAGAACTGACTCAAACGTAAGCCTTCGTTTCCGATTTCAATGGCATCTGGATAATTCTTTTCTTCTGAATATAAATGTTGTAAGTAGAGATACCCTTGCATGAAGTCAGGGTCTTTAGATAATAACGTACGCACGAGTTTCGTCGCTTCTTGTATTAAATCATTTTTCTCATAAGCGATAGCTTTCTTGAAGTAATCCTCAGAATCCATTTCTTCTTCGCTCATCTCATCGAAGAGTTCAATCGCATCTGTGTAGTTACCACTTTGTAAACTACATACTGCTAAACGTGAGAAGAGATTCACATGATTGACTTCATACTCCCCTGTTTCAAGTACAGTTTCGTATTCGCTCGTTGCGCGTAAATATTGACCGTCATAAAAGAGTAGCTCTGCTAAAGCGAAATGGATGATTGGATCGTTAGGCTCAAGATCAATCGCTTGATTTAGCTTATCAATCGCTACTTCAATCATGTTGATTTGTTGATAGAGGTCAGCTTCCAACATCAGACGTTCTGGGGACAATTCAACTTCAGTTAAATATTCGAGCGCTTCATCCGTTTCATTTTCCGCCATTAAACCTTCGATAAAGTAGATTAAGACTTCACTTTCGTCAGGATATTTATGATAGAGTGTGCGGAAGACTTCTAACCCTTGAGGTGTCAGCCCGAAATTGTAAAGTGTTTCACCTAGGATAAACAATGCATCATCGTTTGAAGTTGTTAGGACCTCATTCACTCTTGAATCTAAATTATCAAGCTTCTGCATATTGATATCATCAATTAGTTTGTAAATCTCTTGCATAATTACCCCTCATTCTTCAAGTTTTGTAAGTGTGTTAAAAAGTCAGGGAAAGACACGTTAACGGCATCAAAACGTTCAATCGTCAATGCTTCGTCGGTCAATAATGATGCTATAGCAAGCATCATACCAATACGATGATCTGTATGGCTATCCACTGGAACGTTGTGAATGAGTCGAGATGGACGAATGATCATTCCGTCTTCTGTTGGCGTTAAATCAAAGCCCAATTTATTGAGTTCAGAAACCGTCGTATCGATTCGATTTGTCTCTTTGACTTTTAATTCTTCAGCATTGCGTATGCGGCTCGTGCTTTGTGCTTGCGTACACAATAACGCAATAATGGGTATTTCATCAATTGCTCTAGGAATCATACTGTCTTGAATATCTATGCCTTGTAAAGATTCAGTATAACGGACACGAATACTCGCAGTAGGTTCTGGTCCTTCAGTAATATTAAAAAGTTCAATGTTTCCTTTCATTTGTTGAACGATATCGATGATACCGGAACGTGTCGAGTTAATACCAACATTGTGAATGACGATATCACTTCCTGGAATAATTAAAGCTGCGACTATGAAATATGCAGCTGATGAAATATCGCCAGGCACATGGAAATCATTTACTTGAATGTGCTGAATGGCTTGAGATGGTAGAGTTATCACCTTACCATTGACTTCTATCGGTATATGATAATGTGTGAACATCGTCTCAGTGTGATTACGTGTCAAAGCTTTTTCTGTAATTTGAGTCGCTGATTGTGCAAATAATCCAGCGAATAGGATAGCACTTTTAACTTGAGCACTAGCTACAGGCATTTCATAATCAATGCCTGATAAGGTTGCCGGTTGAATGATTAATGGCGTAAAGTTATTGTCCACGCCGTGAATACGCGCTTGCATTTGGGAAAGCGGTTTAATAACACGATCCATGGGCCTTTTACCTATAGAAGCGTCTCCCGATAGCACGGCTTCAATTTGTAACCCTGATAATAATCCTGCTACTAAACGTGTCGTCGTGCCAGAATTACCTGTATAAAGAACCTGATGAGGCGTATGGAAGTGTGCATAACCTTTGGAATTCACCTCTAAGCGATCTTTCTTAACTTCAATATCAACCCCGAGCTGCTGAAAGATCTTCATCGTCCGAAGACAATCTTCGCCTAATAACGGCTTATAGATAGTTGACTCACCTTGTGCCAGAGAACTGAGCATCATCGCGCGATGTGTCATTGACTTATCTCCTGGAACTTCGAGATCACCTCTTAAAGGCCCTTTAATATTTATCGTTTCATTATCTGCCACGTTCCTCACCTACTCTTTAGTTACTTTCTGCAATTCAGCGAATGCTTGTTCAAGTTCAGCTTTCGTTACATGATGTGTCGTCGGTTGACCCACGGCTTTGAGCAACACCATTTGAACACCTTGATCATTATTTTTCTTATCGACGAGCATCAATTGATAAAGCGGTTCGAATTCAAACTCGTTGATGTGTTGAAGCGGGTACGCTAACTGTTGGAAATAACGTACATAATGCGTAATATCAAACCCTGAGTCACATATAAGATTAGACATGATAAATTGATAGAGTAAACCGATCGCTACAGCATGACCGTGTGGAAGATGATAGCGATATTCTACCGCATGCCCGAATGTATGGCCTAAGTTAAGATATTGCCGCACACCACTTTCACGCTCATCCGCAATGACGAACTTTAATTTCGTTTCCACACCGCTGTACAAATACTTGTCGATGTCTTGCATTTCAGCTAACGCCTGTTGATTTGGATACGCATTTTCCACATCTTGAACTGCCTGTGTACTGTCTAACAACGCATGCTTATACACTTCAGCATAGCCACTCAATATTTCGCTATACGGTAGCGTTTGTAGAAAGTCTAAGTCATACAGCACTGCACTTGGTCGGTAAAATGCACCGATCAAATTCTTACCGTGACTCGAATTAATCGCTACTTTACCACCGATACTTGAATCATGCGCTAAAAGTGTCGTCGGAATTTGAATATAATCGACACCGCGCAATAGCGTCGATGCAACGAAGCCGGAAAAATCACCTGTAGCACCCCCACCCATCGCAAGAATGCACGTGTTACGCGTGATTTGATGCGCTAATAAAGATTCGATCACTTGATTATAATGCTCAAGCGTCTTCATTTCTTCGCCTGCTGGTAATGGGTAAACCTGTATATCCCACTTTTTAGCAATAGACTGAATACGTTCTGACCATAAACGGTAAATATGGTCATCCACAAATAAAAAGACAGTTTTATAATCTTTAATGTAATCACCAAGTTGATTGAGTACGTGATGTGCGATCACGATAGGATAATTGCGATCAGGGTAAGTCGTAGTTAATTGCATAGTGTCACCTGCTTTACTTTAAAAGGTTTGATTAAGTTGACGACGTTCTTGAATTTGATCAAGGAGTTGAGACATATGGTTGGCTTGAAATTCCTCGAGAATCGCTTTCGCAATTTCAAATGCAACTACATGTTCAGCTACCACACTTGCTGCTGGGACTGCGCAACTATCTGAGCGTTCAATAGACGCTTTAAATGTTTCTTTAGTGTTAATATCCACAGAATTGAGTGGCTTATAGAGTGTAGGGATGGGTTTCATGACGCCATTAACGATGATTGGCATCCCATTGGACATGCCTCCTTCGAGTCCTCCAAGGTGATTAGAACCGCGATAGAAGCCTTCTTGCTCGCTATATAGGATTTCATCTTGAATTTGACTACCTGGTTTACGAGCTGCGTCAAAACCTTCGCCAAAGCTCACACCTTTGAAAGCATTAATGCTCACTACTCCTTGAGCGATGCGCCCATCTAGTTTACGGTCATAGTGAACGTAACTACCAATTCCAATTGGCATGCCCTCTACAACAGTTTGTACTACACCGCCGATAGAGTCACCAGCTTTCTTCGCCTCGTCAATCTTATCACGCATTTGCTGCGCTATCGATTCGTCGATGACACGTACATCGTTTTGGTCGACACCTTCTTTTAAAGTTTCGAGGTCATAAAGTGATTGGTCTGCTACTCCACCAATTTCGACGACACGACTATATAAATGAATTCCTAATTGTGATAATAATATTTTAGCTACAGCACCTACTGCTACACGTGCAGCTGTTTCTCTAGCGGAAGAACGTTCAAGGACGTTACGTAAATCGCGATGGTTGTACTTCATTCCTCCGATGAGATCTGCATGACCGGGTCTTGGTTTCGTAATGACACGTTTCATATTCTCTTGTTCTTCTTCACTAATCGGCGCGACGCCCATAATTTTACGCCAATGTGTGAAATCGTCATTAGTCACGACGATAGTAATCGGGCTTCCCAGTGTGTAACCATTGCGTACACCTGAGACAATGTCCACCGCGTCTTTCTCAATCTTCATGCGACGCCCTCGACCATAACCGCCTTGGCGTTTAAACATTTCTTTGTTAATATCTTCTGCTTTCAGTTGTAAATTTGCAGGAACTCCCTCGATGATCACTGTAAGTTGTGGACCGTGGGATTCACCAGATGTTAGAAATCTCATCGTTATGTCACCTCATTCGATAAACTTTCGCGTTAACCTTTATCTTACCATATAGTGAGTTGGAATAGAAAAAAGGGCGAGACGGCGACCCTGTACAGGTTAAACGTCTCACCCAGATGACTAGGCTTGAGCCTGAGTTGTAGTTATTAGATAAAAGTATAACTTGCTAAGAAGTGGCTTGTTATGGACAACGTTGTAAGCCTTTCTTAACATATCACAACAAGTTAGTTGATGTGATTATTCGTACAACCAAGCTTCATTATTTGCAGTGTAGTCACTTAATTCTTCTGGATTGAACCATAAGTTAATTTCTTTATCAGCAGACTCAGTTGAATCTGAACCGTGAATAATGTTACGGCCGATAGTTAAACCAAAGTCACCACGGATTGTACCTGGTGCAGCTTCTGAAGGATTTGTTTCACCGATAATGTGACGAGAAACGTCTACTGCATCTTCACCTTCAACAACCATTGCGAATACTGGTGCTGAAGTAATGAATGATACAAGACCTTCATAGAAAGGTTTACCTTGGTGTTCAGAGTAATGTGTTTCTGCTAATGAACGAGGTACTGTCATTAATTTAGCACCTACAAGCTTTAATCCTTTACGTTCGATGCGTGATACGACTTCACCGATAAGGTTACGTTGTACAGCATCTGGTTTTAACATAAGAAATGTTCTTTCCATAATCGTTTGCCTCCTAATATGTATAGAAATAATTTTCTGACTAACCTAAATCATACCAGTTTCACCCTAGGCATTCAACGTTTTTTCGGGCTTAAGTACTGCGTTTACTCATTTTTTGAATGAGTTTTTTGAAAAGTGATTTCGGGTGTTCATTGTTCAACGTTTCAATTAAGTGTTCCGCTTTGGCTAAATATTTATCACTGATTTCCTGAGCTGTTTGGATAGAAGAAGATGCTTGGATTGTCGTAATACAAGTCTGGAAATCTTCGGCAGGACTCTCAGGACTCAATGCTTCTATCTGAGATTTAAAGGTAACGTTGTGACGCATTTCGAGTAACACTGGCAAAGTGAGATGGCCATTGAGTAAATCACTGCCTACAGGCTTTCCGAGTTGCTTCTCAGAACTTGTGAAATCAAGAATATCGTCAACAATTTGGAAACTCATTCCGATGTAGTAACCAATCATCTTTAACTTACGTACCGTTTCATCATCAGCACCTGAAGTGATAGCACCCACTTCAGTCGCTAGTTGAATAAGTAGAGCTGTCTTTCGTTTAATACGGCGTAAATAATTGGTCATCGTCTGTTGACTATTGAATTGATCTTGAAATTGGAAGAGTTCTCCTTTACATACATCGATTATCGCGCTAGAAATCACACGATGAACACGAACATCTTCAATTTCAGACATGTGTTCTAAAGCGAGTGCAAGAAGGAAATTTCCTGTGAGAATAGCAGTATTTTGATCCCACTTCTTAGCGATGGTTAATCTTCCGCGTCGTTTATCACTGCGATCAATCACGTCATCGTGTACGAGTGTGGCCATGTGGATGAGTTCGAGTGCTACAGCTACACGATACGTATCTTCACTCATAGATTTTCCAAATTGACTGCTCAAAACGACAAAAGCTGGACGTACACGTTTACCACCAGAAGTAAGAAGATGATTTGAAGCTGCTTCGAGCACAGCATCATTACTTACTATGGCCTTTTTGAGCCGTTTTTCAATATACTTGATTTCTTTGTTCATGTTTAACTTTGCCACATCGATCACCTTTGGAGTTAGAATATTTACTTATAGCCAAGGTGCATTGCAGCAACGCCACCTGTAAAGCTACGAATCTTAATATGTGAGAAGCCTGCTTGACTAAAGAGTCGTTTCAACTTCTCTTTGTCAGGAAAGTCAAATGTAGATTGTTGAAGCCATTCGTACTCGTCTTTGGACTTAGCAAAGACTTTACCAAAGATTGGCATCACAAATTTGAAATAAAGTTTATACAGTTGCTTGAAGCCTGGAGCAGTCGGTTGACTTGTTTCTAAACAAACGACTTTGCCACCCGGTTTAAGCACACGATGGAGTTCCTTCAATGTTGCTAAATAATCAGGAACATTGCGTAAGCCGAAACCAATTGTGACATAATCAAATTCGTTGTCATCAAATGGTAAGTTCATAGCGTCGCCATGCACGAGATGGATGTTCGTCATATCTTTTGTCTTCTTCTTACCTACTTCGAGCATATTCTCACTGAAATCGAGTCCAGTAACTTCACCAGTAGGCCCTACAGCTTTACTGAGCGCAATCGTCCAGTCTGCCGTACCACAACAAACATCTAAGGCTTTACTCCCTTTCTTGACGTTCATTTCTTTCATCACACTTTTACGCCATAATTTGTGTTGTTCGAAACTTATAATATTATTCAAGCGATCGTATTTACCAGAAATATTCTGAAACACATGATGCACTTGCTCTTTTTTAGCTTTATTTTCAGTCATATAGTCTACCTCATTTATTAAATATGTCTTGCTTCTAATTCTTGCAACATAGCATCGAGTTCTTCACGAGAATACTGCGATAGATAAGATGGATGGTATGCTTTCAAGTCAGTAACGATTTGTTGATTAACCTGTTCGTAATCGACGTGAGGTGAGAAGTACTTTAAAGTAATCATCGGAAATTCGCTTTCTATAGTTAAAATGGCTTGAAGCAATGCTTCGTTGGAAAGCACACGTTGATGAATCGATGATTTCAATTCGTTGATTCTAACGATAGCTGAGCTGATTTGTTGTTGAAATTGGGGTTCGTTGAGTTCAGCTAATAACGTGTAGAAATGCGCACTTAATAGATCACCTATGAGAATAGCATTTTTCGATAAATGTTTATTCGTTATCGAATCTAAGTGACGCATCGCAGTATCGATAGCGAGGCAAGCTAATTTAGCTTGAACTGGAATATCGTACTGGTCTAAAAGTTGGCCCAAACTTCGATTATAATCGATGGGTTCATATGTATTCACACCTTTAAGGCGTTCTTTAATTTGTTGATCGAGTATATTGTATGTAGAATCCATGCTTACACCTCACGTTAGTATCACTATACATGTTAACATTATACGCTTAAAAATTAAATCAGTGTAACTCAAATCTCTAGTGGGTTGTAGGAATTTATATTTTTTAACTCAAGTGGGAAGATATTCTCATTTGATCATCCTAAGTGGAAAATGATGGAGACCCTGTCGTACACAATGGTACGCCTATATCAATGCATTGCAAATAGTATAGCTAAAGTGAGAATGCGTGTCACAGCGAGTCTCTAACCATTTTATCTAAAGAGTTGAACATGACCACAATGGATGCAATAAAAAGTGAGATATCTTCACACAAATAGTTGTGATTAGAGATATCTCACCGAACGATAAGCGCGTGAAACTGATAGTGAGCTATGTATGTTCAATGGTAACTGGTTTGAACAAGGGGCGCGAAGTCTTCACAAGTAATCACAAAGAACTTCTCCCCCACGATCAAACACTTCACTTACGCTTAACAAAGATTAAGAGGTAGGGTTAGCACTATGAATCTCAATAGACGATACTCGTCTCTTATCATGATCAACTTCATAAGCGTTAGCCCCTACCTCTTCTTGGTAAGTAAAGAATTATTTAACTGCGTCTTTTAAAGCTTTACCAGCTTTGAATGCTGGAACTTTGCTTGCAGGGATATCAATTTCTTTACCTGTTTGAGGGTTACGACCTTTACGTGCAGCACGTTCGCGTACCTCAAAGTTACCGAAACCAATTAATTGTACCTTTTCACCTTTAGAAAGTGAAGATTGAATTGATTCGAATACTGCATCTACAGCAGCGTTAGCGTCTTTTTTAGTTAAATCAGCTTGTTCTGCTACAGCATTGATTAAATCTGTCTTATTCATTACAAGTTCACCTCCCCTAGGATTGATAATGATACCTTAATATCATTATGCTATGACTTTAACACACGCATCACTGTCACTGCAATGATTTATACGCAAAATAGGCCCTGTTTATAAGAATTTTATTAAAAGTGAACCTTAATTTTATCAAAAGTGTAATTATGCTAAATTATTCTGCTTTTTTATCGCGACCCATTAAGTAAGCCACGCTTTGATCAACCGGCTCATCATCGAACAATACGCCATATAGCGCGTTCGTAATTGGCATATCTACATGTTGTTCTTCGGCAAGATCGTGTACGGATTTGGTTGTGTAGATCCCTTCCACGACCATATTCATTTCGTTTAGAGCTTCATCTAAAGTCAAACCTTGACCCAACTTATAACCCAACGTGAAGTTACGTGAATGTGTGGATGTACAAGTTACGATGAGATCACCAATGCCTCCAAGACCTAAGAATGTCATTGGGTCAGCACCAAGCTGCTCGCCCAGACGACTAATTTCAGCTAAACCTCGAGTGATAAGCGCTGCTTTCGCATTATCGCCGTAACCCATGCCAGCTACGACACCGCTAGCAATAGCAATGACGTTCTTTAAAGCGCCCCCAAGTTCTACGCCGACTAAATCTTCATTAGTGTATACACGTAGATAGTTGTTCATAAATAAATCTTGAATGAGTTGACTTACTTCTGAAGATTTGGAAGAAGCAGCAACAGTTGTCGGTTGTTTAATCACGACTTCTTCTGCGTGACTTGGACCTGATAACACACCAATACCGCCATTATGCTCAGGCGTTAATGTATCTTCAATCATCTCGGATACACGTTTGAACGTATCATTCTCGATACCTTTCGCCACGTGGATAAATGTCTTCTTACCATTTACTAAGCCGTCAATTTGACCCACGACCTCACGAATCGCTTTGGTAGGTAATGCGATTAAGTAGATATCCGCAAAGTCAACAGCTTCTTGAAGGTTTGCTGTCGCACGTATAGCTGGATTAAGTTGTGCTTCCTTTAAATAACGTGAATTCTGATGACGTTCGTTAATATCAGAAATGGATTGCTCATTCTTTCCCCACATGAGGACACTATGGTCGTTCTCGGCTAGCACGTTAGCTAATGCTGTACCGAAACTGCCCATTCCAAATACTGTCACATTAGACATCTCGACCCCTCCTACTTAGTTTCTCTTTCTCGGTATAATGTGTACGGGTGTACCTTCAAAGCCAAATGCATCTCTGATTTGGTTCTCTAAATAACGCTTATAAGAGAAGTGCATCAATTCGACATCGTTAACGAAGACGATGAAAGTGGGTGGTTCGATAGCCACTTGTGTTGCGTAGAAGACGTTAAGTCGTCTGCCTTTATCAGTAGGCGTTGGGTTCATCGTAATCGCATCAGTAACGACTTCGTTAAGCGTTGAGCTCTTCACACGTTTCTTATGATTAGCGCTTGCTTCATTGATATAAGGGAAGATCGTTGTTAGACGTTTGCTTTCTTTAGCTGAAACGTAAGCGATTTGCGCATAGTCCAAGAATTGGAACTCTTGGCGTACTTTATCTGTAAAACGTTTCATCGTATTGCTGTCTTTCTCAACGGTATCCCATTTGTTCACGACAATGACAATCGCTTTACCTTCTTCGTGAGCATAGCCAGCGACACGTTTATCTTGTTCAATGATGCCTTGCTCTGCATCAAGCACAACGAGGACCACATTAGAACGTTCAATGGCTTTCAGCGCACGTAATACAGAATACTTTTCCGTGGATTCATACACTTTCCCTTTTTTACGCATACCTGCCGTATCAATTAAGACGTAATCTTGACCTTGATAGCTATATTCTGTATCAACTGCGTCTCGTGTCGTACCTGCTACATTAGAAACGATGACACGTTCTTCACCGAGTATCGCGTTGATTAAGCTAGATTTCCCAACGTTCGGACGGCCGATGATAGATAAGCGAATGGTATCTTCATCATAAGGTTCCGGTTCTTCTTTAGGAAAATGCTTCACGACTTCATCTAGCAAGTCACCTAAGCCTAATCCATGAGAGCCTGAAATAGGATAAGGATCGCCGAAGCCGAGTGCGTAGAAATCATAAATATCATTACGCATTTCTGGGTTATCCACTTTATTCACTGCTAGCACGACAGGTTTCTTAGATTTATAAAGCATTTGAGCTACCATTTCGTCGCTTTGAGAAAGACCTTCACGTACGTTGACCATAAAGATTATGACGTCAGCTTCGTCAATCGCTATTTCAGCTTGTGCTCTAATTTGTGTTTGAAAAGGTGCATCGCCAATTTCGATGCCGCCTGTATCGATAAGATTGAATTCATGAGTGAGCCATTCTCCACTAGCATAAATTCGATCTCGGGTTACGCCAGGTGTATCTTCAACAATCGATACACGTTCGCCCACAACCCTATTAAAAATCGTAGACTTGCCGACATTTGGACGGCCTACAATAGCTACAACAGGTTTCGTCATATGGAACTTCCTCTCTACTTTAATCTATATCATTCTATCATAACGTGTAGTAAAGCTAAAGAAATACTAGAAGTACGTCCGCCTCATTAATTATCTGGATTTAAGATAAATATAGCTCCTTGAGTATCTAGAAGGCAAAATAGCGGAATATCAAAAAACGGTTGGTGACATCATCACCAACCGCTTTACAGAGCTATAAATCATTCAACATTAGAATTTAAAGTCTTTCAATTTATCTCCGAAGACATCACCGATTGTAGGATTGTCTTCGTCTTCTGATTTACTTGAAAGGTAACTTTCAGTAGTTTCTTCATCACTTTCGATAACGTCTTCAGCTGGGAGAGTTGCTTTAATTGAAAGTGAAATACGTTCTTCATCTACATTGATACCAAGGATTTTCACTGAAACAGCTTGTCCTGGTTCTAATACTTCGCTTGGAGTACCGATGTGTTTGTGACTGATTTCTGAAATGTGCACAAGGCCTTGTACACCAGCACTGATTTCAACGAATGCACCGAAGTTAACGAGACGTACTACAGTACCTTCGATAGTGTCACCTTCGTTAAATTGTCCTTTAATCGCTTCAAATGGACTTGGTAACGTATCTTTAATAGATAGAGAAATACGTTCGTTCTCTTTATCTACAGATTTCACTTTAACTTTAACTTCGTCACCGATAGATACGGCATCTTCAGGTTTTTCAACATGCTCATGAGATAATTCAGATACGTGAACTAAACCGTCAACGCCACCGATATCAACGAATGCACCAAAGTTAGTTAAGCGAGCAATCTTACCGTCGATAACGTCGCCTTCTTGTAGCGAATCAAATAATTTTTCTTTTTTCTCAGCATTTTCAAGCTCTTCTACAGCTTTATGACTTAAGATTACACGATTGTTTGCTGGGTCAAGTTCTTCTACTTTTAATTTTAAAGTTTGACCTTCATAGTCTGAGAAATCTTCGATATATTCAGTTGAAATTAATGAAGCAGGTACGAAACCACGTTGGCCTACGTCTACAACTAAGCCACCTTTAACTACTTCAGTAACTTCTGCTTCAATTGTTTCATTGTTATCAAGTTTTTCTTGTAAAAACTCATAAGATTTTTCAGTCTCTAATTGACGTTTAGATAAAATATAAGCACCTGTTTCGTTCTCATCGTCAATTTCGATTTTAGTTACGTAAGCACCAATTTCGTCGCCTACTTTAACTGCTTCTTTAGGGTCATCAATACGGTGTGTAGATAATTGGCTAATAGGGATAATACCATTAAATTTACCACCGTTCACATGTACGATTACTTGCTTATCTTCAATCTCTTGTACCTCAGCAGTAACCTTGTCTCCCTCTTTAATGTCTGTAATCATCGATTCATTGAATTCTTCAGTCATCTTGTCTGCCTCCTTATACACTACATAGTTATAACATCTTATAATCAGACAGAATTGTCAAGAAATTCCCCTTTATCGCGGGAATTCTATGCTAGCGCATTTATAAATTATGATCTATGTGTGAATGCTGTCTCAAATTATTTAATAATGAATTCTATGACTCAATTTCCACACCTTTACTTATATCATATACCCCACTTTGACACGTCTATAAACGTCTTTTGGGAGATTAATTCGCTATTTCGACTAACTTATTGAATGTCATGAACTAATTGTAGGATTTCCTGAGTGACTTCTTCGATAGATTTGCCTGTAGTATCAAGTGTGATTGCGTCTTCAGCTTTTTGTAACGGTGAGATGTCACGATTCATATCATACTCATCACGTTCAGCAATTTCACGTTTGAGTTGTTCTAATGTTGATTCAATACCACGTTCTTCGTTGTCTAATTGTCTACGGTGCGCACGCTCCTCTACAGAAGCAACCATATAAACCTTTAATTCAGCGTCTGGAAGTACCACCGTACCGATATCGCGGCCATCCATCACGATGCCCTTTTGACGTGCGAGCTCTTGTTGCTTATTTACCGCAAAATGTCTTACAGGTTCTTTAGAAGCAACATAGGAAACGTGTTGTGTAACATCATTCTCACGTAGATAATCTGTGACATCATTGCCATCTAAAAGAACAAGTTGCCCTTTTTCTCCATCATAAGTAAGCTCCAGTGTCGTTTCGTTAACTAACGCTGCGAAATCTTCAGGTTGCCCTTGTTGAAGATATTTATAAGTAATTGCACGATACATCGCTCCTGTATCGACATAGATCATAGATAATTGAGCAGCCACACGTTTTGCGATTGTACTTTTACCAGCAGCTGCTGGACCATCTAAAGCAATATTGATTCTCTCCATTAATATAACCCTTTCTTGTTGAATTATAGATAATATTCTATCATATTAAGGTAAGTTATTTATAGGAGGAATACCCACATGAAGCAACTTCTTGTTATCCACACTGGTGGTACGATTAGCATGTCCCAGAATGAAGCGAATCAGGTTACGACGAATGACGTAAACCCTATTTCAAGTCAACAAGAAATGATTCGTCGTTACGCACAAATTGATGAACGGATGCCTTTTAACGTCCCTTCCCCACACATGAATACGGAATACGTGAGTCAACTCAAAGATATGATTATTCAAGCTGAACAAGACGCGAAATATGATGGCTATGTCATCACTCACGGCACAGATACGTTAGAAGAGACCGCTTTCTTACTCGATTTGACATTAGATGTTTCCAAACCCATTGTACTTACTGGAGCGATGCGTTCTTCAAACGAAATCGGTGCAGACGGCTTATATAATTATATGAGTGCGATACGTGTCGCAGCGAATGATGATGCCTATGATAAAGGTGTGATGGTCGTTTTTAATGACGAAATTCACACAGCACGCAATGTGACTAAAACACATACCTCAAATACAAATACGTTCCAAAGTCCGAGTCATGGCCCTTTGGGTATGGTGACAAAGACAAGTGTGCAGTTCTTTCATACGCCTTATCAGCAACATGTATACCCGTCTATCAATAGTCAGTTGAATGTACCTTTAATCAAGGCTTACATGGGTATGCCGAGTGATGTCTTACACTATTATGCTGAACGTAAGGTAGATGGCATAGTAATCGAAGCATTAGGCCAAGGTAATTTACCTCCGAGTGCGCTAGCTGGTATAGATGCTTGCTTAGCTCAAGACATACCAATCGTGTTGGTCTCTCGTTCAACGAAAGGTATCGTTGCGCCTATTTATAGTTACGAAGGTGGCGGCGTTGATTTAGAACAAAGAGGTGTCATATTCTCTAACGGTTTGAATGGCCCTAAAGCTCGACTCAAATTATTGGTTGGTTTAAGCAATCACCTTGATTATGACAGTCTTACTACATATTTTAATAGTTAACGGTTTTAGGTTTTAGAAGATAAAATGCGTGTCAGAGTATAATAACTCGCACTGTTAACAACAATATGATACGAAGAAAGCCATAAGCTGAAGTGCGCAAAGTCACTTAGCTTATGGCTTATTTTATAAGTTGAGAAATTATGATTCGAGCGGCGTTTGCTTTTTAGCTAAAATACTTTGAGTGATGATGCCGCCGTGATATTTACCATTTTCAATAAAAATCGTATTGGCATCGTTACCTGCTGCGATAACACCAGCAATAAAGCAGTTCTCAACATTTGTCTCAAACGTTTCACGGTTATAAACAGGCGCTGTACCGTATTCGTTAGTATGAATATCAATGCCGATAGATTGTAAGAAATCATAGTCTGGATGGTAACCAATCATCGCAAAGACATGATCGTTAGGAATTTCGTGTGTTTCGCCCTCTTGTTCGTAAACCACGCTATCTTCAGTGATACGTGTCACATTGGCGTTGAAGTGCATGTCGATCTTCTCATGTCTTACGAGAGATTCGAAGTTAGGTAAGATCCATGGTTTAATCGCTTTAGGATAATGATCACCACGATATAGAACCGTTACATTCGCGCCAGCTTTCTCCAGTTCGAGTGCTGCGTCGACTGCTGAGTTCTTACCACCGATAATGGCAACATCTTGGTTGAAGAATGGATGCGCTTCTTTGAAGTAATGAGAGACTTTAGATAATTCTGCTCCTTCGACTTCAAGCGTGTTATGTTGACCGTAGTAACCTGTTGCCACAGTTAAGAAGCGAGACTGATAAACGCCCTTCGTTGTTGTAATCGTAAAACGGTTGTCCACTTTATTGACTTTCAATACTTCTTCAAATGGATTGACGCGTAATTGGTGATGTTTGACTACTTCACGATAGTAAACGAGCGCCTGATTACGACGTGGTTTACTTTCTTCAACGATAAACGGAATATCGCCTATGCTTAATTTATCACTAGATGAGAAGAATGTTTGATGTGTAGGATAATTATAAATAGCTTCAACTACATTGCCTTTTTCAATGACAAGTGTATCGATACCTTTTTTCTTTTGTTCAATTGCAGCGCTTAGACCACAAGGGCCGCCACCGATAATAATACTTTCTACTGTTTCCATAACAGTTAGCCCTCCTTTTACCACTCATCTATTATACCAGTACATTTATTAAAACCAAATGATTGATTTGTGAACAATATAGATATGTAATTGAAAGGAGCTCAGTTGCGATAATGCCAGTTAATTGAAGAACGGACAAACCACTTTATGAGTTACATGAAAAGCGGTGTATGCAACGATAGCTCGAGATAATTTCTCAACAAAAAAAGTGAGACAGAAAGCGCGATACTTTCTATCTCACTCGGCCTCATATCTATTATTGAGGAATAACTAAACGTTGACCGTTATGAATGTTGTTACCTTGGATGTTGTTGGCTTTACGGATTTTTTCAACGTTTTCTGGTGAACCGTTACCGTAATATTGGATTGCAATACGGTATAAGTTTTGACCTTGTACTACGTGAGTACGTTGGCCATTAGAATTTGTAGATTGGCTACCGTTTTGACCTTGACCATTTTGTTGGCCATTAGAGTTGCCATTTTGACCTTGGTTTTGGCCGTTGTTAGCAGTAGCTTGACCATTTTGTTGACCATTGTTTTGTGATTGGTCATTACCTTGGTTACCATTGTTGTTGTTAGCAGTAGCGTTGTTATCACTGTCATTGTCGCCTGCTGCTTTATCTTTATCAGACTTATCTTTATCTGCTTTATCCTTGTCAGATTTATCTTTGTCGCTGTCTTTATCAGATTTGCTGTCGTTAGATTTCTTATCTTTATCAGATTTATTTGTATCGTGGTTGGCTGTTTTATTATCATTGTGACTCTTATGATCATTATGATTTAATGCCATACCACCAAAGATAGCAAGTGCTGCTAAGATCAGAATTGCAGCGATGATTGGTAATAAGATACCAAGTAAGCCTTTTTTCTTCTTACCATCGCGATGATCATTATGCTTAGGATCTTTGTTATGACCGTGGTTAGAAGCAGCTTTAGCAGTTCCAGCTGCACCTGCACCCGCAGCGCCAGCGCCTGCCGCTCCAGCAGCTTTCTTACCAGTACTACCTTTATCATTAGGTGATTTGTTTGATGATTTCGCATCATGTTTATCACCTTTATGGTTATCGTGAAGTTTCTTTGCACCTACTGCACTTGCACCTGCCGCAGCAGTACCACCAGCAACAGCGGCACCTTTCTTACCTTTATTGGATTTCTCTTCACGACGCGCTTTCTCTTCTTCAGTTAATCTGTTGTCATCAGTCATCTTACTTGCATCTTGACGTTCTGTAGAAGATTCAGCGCCTTGATGACGTGTCTGTTGAGCTGAGCTTTCATGATTGCGATCATGTTTGTCATCAGCTACAGCATGATCTTCATGTTGTGTGTGTTCATCATGGTCGTTCTGATTTGTCGCTTTATCTCTACGACGTTGGCGACGTTGCGCATTACGTGGCGGGAATTGTTCGTCCGCGTGATCTTTAACATCGTCCTTATGGTCTTCGACAGTTTCTTTAACATCGTCTTGATGTTTGTCAGCGTCGATAGACTGACGATTCTTTTCAAATTCGTCTCTAAAGTTATTGGACACAAGTCTCATCCTTTCTATGTAGTGTGTTATTATCTCTTGTTTATACTGTATACCCTATGTGCACAGAGATATGTATAAAAAAGCACGAAATATGCTAACTAAATAGTATTATAGCTCTAAACCCCGTCATATCAAAGCGGAAACATGTTATTCAAATAAATTATTTAGTTTTTCAACATATGTCATTTGTCTTTTTACCTTTTTACGGTTGAGAATGGATAGAAATTCAAAGTTCGTGTCATTGTCACAGCAAATACTTGGACGTTGAGTAAGCGTTTCGGAAAAATAATTGAGTAAAAAGGCGCGTCGACACGACGTTAAATGCTTATACTGCATCATTTTTTGATAACCGAATTGTTTACGCTTTGAAGCGGTATTAAAAATCTCATTAATTTCATCATATTGATAGCGCATTAATAAAGTCTCGATAATGTTACTTTTAAAATCATCGAGAAGTTGTCCTTGCTGATGAAGCTGAAGATCTTCTTCAAGAATCGCGTCGCTAAACAGAATTGTCTCAAGAAGAAACGCATCATCAGGTTGAAATAAACTGATCGCTTGGCTCGGCTGGCCATCTCGTCCTGCCCGACCAATCTCTTGTAGATAACTGGATGGGCTCGGTGAGAGATGAAAATGGATAACTGTACGAATATCTGGTTTATTAACGCCCATACCGAAAGCGCTAGTTGCAACGATAATAGGAATATGATTCTGAATAAATTGATCTTGAACGGTTTGACGTTCTTGATAACTCAAATCGCCATGATAGATGCCTGTTAAGTACCCTTCTTGATAAATCGCACGAGCGAGTTGCAAACACATCTTCTTGCTCGAGACATATATGATCGTCGGTCCTGAATGTTCGATAAACTCAAGTAGCCAGTCAATCTTCTGTTGTTCATCTTGAAAGTTAAAATGCGTAAAACTAATATTGTCACGGTTCATCGTTGTCTTAACGACTTTGAATCGACGGTTAAGTATGTGTTTGAGATCCATCTCTAAACTTGGTGGTGCCGTTGCTGTTAAAGCGAGTATAGGCGTTTGCGGATAACGATCAGTAAGCTGACCTATCAAGGCATAATGCGGTCTGAAATCATAACCCCATTCAGATAAACAATGTGCCTCATCTAAAACAATTAAGCCGAAATGAATATTTTTCAATAACTTCATTCGGTGAGATTGCAGAATAAATTCCGGACTGAGAAAGATAAATCGACTATGCGGTAACATCTTTATATTCTGGTATCGCTCAGATTCATTCATACCTGAATGAATGTAACATACACGTGATTCACCTTGCGCTTTCAGTTGCATCACTTGATCATCCATGAGTGAAATTAAGGGCGAAATAATCAAGGTAGGTTGTTGCTTGATATACGTGGGCAGTTGATAACATAGACTTTTACCACTACCTGTGGGCAAGATGCCTAGCGTATGTTGGCCGTTGAGAATAGACTGAACCACCTCAGCTTGACCTGGCTTAAATTGTTCAAAGCCGAAATAGGCTTTAAGTGCTTGCTTTAACACTGACGTCCCCTCTTTCTATACCTACAATCATAAGTTTAATGGCGAAATAAGTTAAATTTGGAAATGCTTCTTTATAAACTTTGAGTCTCGCATCTGACTCTTGTTGGTAAAATGTATTGAAAGCTGCGAGGTCTTCACTAGATACAAAGGTTGAATAATTATTTAAATAGCCTTTGATAAACATTTCAAGTAAATGATCTTCTATGGTATTGAGCTTGACGTTTTGAAGGTTTGCAATTTGTTCGAGCGATTGTCCTTTACTTAAAAGTTGTAACGATTTAAATGTATTATGTGATAATGAGTGCAGCATGATGAACTGGGATAATATAGGATATGTAGACTTATCTTCCAGCGCTTTAACACATAGGACTAACTCATTGTATTCTTGGAGCTTGATGTCTGAGAGAAGCTCACCTTCAATGAGACTCACCTGCTGACTTGTATACATACTATCTTCATAACCGGTTAAGTAATAGTTCAGTACAGAGTGCGTCATTTCTGAGTTTAACTGTTTAAAAAGCTTATAAATTTCTGCCTGAGCGTCTGTTTCGAGATGTTGAGCGCGTACTTCTTGAAAGACGTGTTTCACGCGTTGTTGGATATGGCGTTGCTCTGTGATTGGCGTAAATTGATAAGTATCATGCACGTGATGTGAGAGTGTTTGTACGAAAAGTTGCAGTGCTTTGAAAGTCAGCACTAAACTTTCGAAAGTATGTCTAGGATGAATGTAGATTGTCGGGTTATTATCAACATAATTATTCTGAAATTCCTCAAAAAATCGCTCAAACGACGGATATTTTAAATGAGGTAAACTATGATATAATGACAATAATTGTTGACTAGAGGCATCAAAAAAGGTTTGATGAGATTTTTTACCTGTGATAATATTGTATATGCTTTTTGCGGTCTTATGATGGTGGGCATGTGTTAAGGCGTAATAAATTAGTGCTTTCATATGTCTCCCTCATTGAATTTGTACAGATACGTTGAAAATTAAGTATGCTGTACTTAAAATATTAGATAGCAACGTATTATTCAACATCAAACGAAATCGTAGCAGTTACATGGCTAATGTGAACGATGATACTCAAAAGCCATGACTACTTATAGATTATGTCATTAGTTTAGCATTTTTATCAAAGGAGGCGAAGAGATTGGCTAAATACACAATTGTAGACATGGATACTTGCATAGCGTGTGGTGCATGTGGTGCCGCTGCCCCTGATATATACGACTACGACGACGAAGGTATTGCTTATGTCATATTAGATGACAACCAAGGTACTGAACCTGTACCTGAAGAATTATACGAAGATATGGAAGATGCTTTAGAAGGTTGCCCTACTGATTCTATTAAAATTGAAGAAGAATCCTTTGATGGCGACCCATTGAAATTTGAATAAAGTGTAACAACAGTGTTGAGACTGTTAAACATAGATGATGCCTGAGCATAGATGTGCTCAGGTTTTTTCATGTTTGAAGTGCTTTTAATAGTTAAAAATAAGCTACGTCATCGAGGTGATCACGTAGCTCATCAGTTACTGTGTAATGAATTTATTGTGTTTACGGTTTCAGTACATTTTTTAAACGTTTATATAATAATAAGAAGATAATCGAAATGACAATCCCTTTGATGATGTTGAATGGTATCACACCAGATAACACGATGATTTTAACATTATTAACAATATCGTCTAAGTTAACAATCATGCCGTAAAGCGGTAATAGCACAAAGTAGTTGAGAATACTAAGCACGATGGTCATCACGATAGTAGCGCTAATTAGACCTATAATCATTGACTTCCAAGTATCATGACGGCGTGCAACAAAGTATGCAGTGAGAATGAAACTTGCTGCAGCGAGGAAGTTTGCCAGTGGTCCCACAGGCTCACTAATGTTGACGATTAAATGTAAGATGTTCTTTATCGCTTCAACGACGACGCCAGCTACCGGGCCTAGTGTAAATGTAGCGAGTAAAGCGGGTACATCGCTGATATCAAGTGTTAAATATGGTGGTAGAAACGGTAATGGAACGCGAATCCACATGAGGATAAAGCCGATTGCACTAAGCATGCTAATCGTTATGAGCCGTTTCGTTTGTTTCTGCATTGAATATTCTACTCCTTTCATTCATCTTACAAAGAATAGGAGGAATGATTGCAACACAAAAAAACCTCCATCTTCTCCCATCCAGACTATACTGTCGGCTCTAGATTCTCACTAGATCAGCCATAGCAAAACTAATATTTCGCTATGGGTCGCAGGCTTACATTTACTGCCGGTTGGGACTTGCACCCTACCCCGAAGATGAATTACGTAATATTTTCATTTATATCATAGCTCAATACTCTGTTAAAAACAATGACAAAGTATTAGCGATGAGATCGTATACTAACATAGCCGTTTTGACCCAAATGATATGGCGGTTCAGGAAGTCGCTAATATCGTTATATTAGAAAAGCCATTCTATCTATGTCGTTCACTGACACTAATAGAATGGCTTATTTCATGTAGATTTTATTAAAGCAACCTAGGCATCGCTGTGCTTTGGCTTAGGTAATTTAATGATAAATGTTGTACCCTCGCCTAATTCACTTTCAACGTCGATTTGACCACCATGTTCTTCAATAATCATTCGACAGATAAAGAGACCGAGACCTGTTCCTTGCTTTCCTCTCTTGCGCGCTGCGTCCACTTTATAGAAGCGTTCAAATACTTGTTCTAAATGTTCAGGCGCAATACCTGATCCTGTATCCGTGATGTACAAGATATCTTCGGTTTCATTCTCATCCACTTGAATGGTAATTGAATCATGAGGTTCTGTATAACGTGCTGCATTATCAATGAGATTAGTTAATACTTGCTCGATGCGATCAGAATCATAACTCCATAGACGTCCGTCCGTATCTGGATTAAGATTCAAGTTCAATTGTAAGTCCGTTGCTTGTTGTTTGTACTTCTGTTGAATCTTACTTAACAGATTATCAATGGGTTGTAATTCTTTCTCAACTGACAAGCCCTCCGCATCCATACGTGCGACGTTAAGTAATTCGTTGACGAGTCGATTTAAGCGTTTGGTCTCATCAAGCACGATAGACAGGGAATCTTTAATTTCATCAGGTTCTGTCACAATGCCATCTACAATCGACTCTGTATAACCTTGTAGTAAAGAAATCGGTGTACGCAATTCGTGAGATACATTAGCTATGAAATCTTTCTTCATTTGATCTACATTGTGCTCATTGGTCATATCACGAATAATGGCAACCGCCCCACTACGTCCATCAGGTTGAATTTGATCAATATAACTCATGATGATGACATAATAACGCGTGTTGATTTCGTACTCCTCGAATTGAGTTTGTTGTTCTTCTAACGTCCGTTGATACTGGTCGCCAAGTTGACTGACCGTCACATCATCTAACGTCTTAAGAATGTGCTCTGCCATGGAGTTAGAGATAATGATTTCCTTGTTATCATTGAAACCAAGCACACCCTCAACCATCGAGTTAAGCAAGCTATCTCGAATGTTCTTGGATGATGAAATTGCTTCAATATGTTGTTGAATCTCTGAACTCATGGTATTGAAGGCACGTGAGAGTTCGCCAATCTCATCTTTCGTATGAATCGGTAAGGTTTGCGTATATTCACCTCGAGAAACTTTCAGTGCTTGCGTCTTAAGCTGTCGTAAAGGTTTCGTAATTCGAGATGATAGGAAGAATGCAAAGACGGTAGTTATAGCCAGGAAGATGACCGCGATAGCTAAGATAATCACAGCAATAACATTTGTCGTTTGCTCAATACTCTTCAGATCTTGATAGATAAACACACCGCTATACTGTCCTTGATTATCTTGTTTAGACGAGAGATGTTTCGTCGGATAACCGATGAGTACATAAGTACGCGGCTTACCATCGACTTTAATCGTGACATGTTCTGAAATATGCTTACCTTGGCTAAAGACTTTCTTATAATCTTTATTCCGCTTGATAGCGTTGAGCATCTTCACTTTTGATTGATCTTCACGTTCACGCGCTACAGCTTGCTCATCTTTCATGATGATGAGGCCGACGGGTCCTTCTATAAGAGAACGACTGTGTTCAATCGCTGTCTTCTTATCGTCGGTATGTTCTACGAGGTGACTAATGCGTTCAGCATTATCTTTCAAGTGTTCTTCCGTATCTTGAGTAAAATACGATTGGATAAACGTAATTAATGCGACACTGAGTAAAATTAAAACTGTCGTTACTATAAGAATTATAGTTAACCACAGTTTTATGACGACATTATTGAGTCGGTTCATCATGTTCTGATACCTCAAATTTATAACCGACGCCCCATACCGTTTGAATCATACTTGCTGCATCTTCTGAGACGCGATTTAATTTCTCACGTAAACGTTTCACATGCGTATCTACTGTGCGTAAGTCGCCGTAGAATTCATAGTGCCATACTTCTTTCAATAACTGTTCGCGATCGAACACTTTGTTAGGCGTCTTCGCTAAGAAGATGAGTAGTTCATATTCTTTCGGAGTCAAATTGACTTCTTTGTCATCGGCTAAGACACGATGTGCATCATTGTCGACGGTTAAATGAGTGAATTCTATTATATCACGGGCATGCGGTTCGCTTTGCTCCGTGTGATTGACTTGTGTACGACGCAAGAGTGCTTTGACACGTAACACAACTTCTCGTGGGGAGAATGGTTTCACAATATAATCATCAGCACCAGATTCAAAGCCTTCAACACGATTTGTTTCTTCACCTTTCGCTGTGAGCATGATGATTGGTGTATCTTTGTGTTCACGTAATTTGGAAGCTACAGTAATACCATCCATTTCTGGCAACATGAGATCTAATAAGATGCAATCATAATCGTGTTCCATGGCCATTTGGTATGCTTCATTACCATCTTTAGCTTCTTGTATTTCAAAAGATTCTCTTTCTAAGTACAATCTAAGTAGTCGTCTAATTCTATCTTCATCGTCAACTACAAGAATTTCGTTTGGCATTTGTCTACCTCCCACACTTCTGCATTTCTCTACACTTCTATTATAGCATAGGATTTGAGTTAAAAGTATTCAATAACTATTTCATTTCAATTCATAAATGAATTATATATCAAGAGAATATAAGTAGAGCCGATATTCATCCTCTCTAACTTAACCCCTTTTAATATTTACCATGTTCAGCTAGATGGCGTAACGTCTTCACTTCATGTGGCGTCATCACACGCCCTTCACCAGCATTGAGCCCTTTAAGCGTTAATGGACCGACTTGAATGCGTTGCAATTTATTTACCTTATAGCCTAAATGTTCAAACATGCGACGGACTTGACGATTACGCCCTTCATGGATCGTGATTTCTACTAATGTCGTTTCTTTCTGTTTGTCTTGTCGCTTAATCTTCACTTGAGCAGGTTGCGTCCAACCATCATCCAGTTGGATCCCCTTCTCTAGCGCTTTAACCTCTTCACGCATGAGATAGCCGTTGAGTTTCGCTACATATTTTTTAGGAATCTTGTAGCTTGGATGTGTAATTAAGTTAGTAAAATCACCGTCATTCGTGAGAATAAGTAATCCAGATGTATCATAGTCTAATCGACCTACAGGATAAATACGTGTCTCAATATCTTTAAAGTAATCTGTTACAACAGTGCGGCCACGGTCGTCAGAGACGCTCGTAATGACTTGCGTAGGTTTATAGAATAGAATGTAGAGTTTATCTTCTTGTTCAATCTTTACTCCTTCTACTTCAACCATATCTGAGGCTTTCACTTTCGTTCCCAGTTCTGTGACAGTTTCACCATTCACTTTAACTTTACCATCTGCGATAAGTGTTTCTGCTTTGCGACGTGAAGTATAACCGCTATTCGCAATGCGTTTCTGTAAACGTTCTGTAGCTTTATTCATCTTTATCTCCTTTTTGGTTTACAAGATTACTGAAGAAGGCTTCGATTTCTTCGTCTTCCTCTTCAGTTGTAGGTAATTCGTCTAAATGCTTGATTCCAAAGACGTTTAAGAATAGATCTGTTGTATAAAGTTGCTGACTACGAGAGTTAGGTTCTGATTTCGCTTCGACGAGTCCTCGTGCAATCAACGTCTTTACTGCCCCATCACTATTGATACCACGAATCATTTCGATATCGCTACGTGTCAAAGGTTGATTGTAAGCGATGATAGAGAGGGCTTCCATAGCTGCCTGTGAAAGCTTCATTTGTGATTCTTGCTCAACTAATTGTTCAATATATTGCGCAGCCTCTTTCGGTGTCGTTAAGACATATGTATCCCCGTATTGTTGTATCGTCAGTCCACGTGCTTCATAGCTATCGACGAGTTGCGATAGCGACTCAGGAGTGAGCTCCAAGATTTGCGTCAGCTGTTTCTGACTCAATCCCTCATCTCCAGCTGCGTAGAGTAATGCTTCGAGTATGTTAATTGGCTTCAAGACGATAGTTCACTCCTCTACAAATATTGATATCTTCAAAGCTGCGCGTTTGTTCGATATTCACCCATCCCGTCTTAGACATTTCCAGTATAGCTAAGAAATGCGTAACAACCATTTCGATAGGTTCATTAAAGGTAAAAAGACTAAAGAAATTAAATGAGTCTTCTTTGATGAGACGATCATTCACCTTTGCTGTTGCTTGTTGAATCGTAAAGGTTTCTTTATGTATATTAACGGACTTTGGTTTTTGATAATCGACACGGTTTTTAACTTTTTGATAAGCCATAATCAATTCAGTTAAATCGATGGTTTGGCTCTCATCCCATTGTTCACTCGATTCTAGATGACTAAGATCAGTAGGATGCTTAGAGTATAGTAACGCGCGTTCTGCCTTTTTATCATTTAAAATCTCAGTATACTCTTTATAATTCTGATATTCGATTAAGCGGCCGACGAGTTCTTCACGAGGGTCGTCTTCCATATCTGCTTCCTCATCATGTTGAGGCAATAATAATTTACTCTTAATCATCAGCAGTTCCGAAGCCATCACTAAATACTCACTGGCAACGTTGATTTCAAGCTGATTCATCGCATGGATATACTGCATATACTGTTCCGTTAAAGACTTCATAGGAATATCGTATATATCGATTTCAAATTTTTGGATGAGATGCAGTAATAAATCAAGGGGCCCGTTGAATGCATCTAACTTTACCTCATACATAGTATTCTCCTCATCGCTAGCAACTTATGTGCGTATTTCACTCAAATATTATAGCATGATATCAAAGACATTTAAATTTGGAGCGTGTTGAAGTTGCATCAAGCACTCATTTCTTTTTACTATCATTTTCATCATCAACAACATTATTTCTTGTGCCACGATATACTTGAGGAGGCTTGGAAAGCTCAACCTCACTATAGTAAAAATGACGCGGTCGTGAGCTTAATTCTGTTTGCAACCGCTTGTTATCACTATCGACGTGATAATCGCGTGGGTGCCGGCAAGTCTTTTAGTAAGGCTTTAAAAGTAATTGAACCTTTCGATGAACAAGACGACAGACTAGGATTGGATCTGCGTTCTTATAAGAAAGTGATTCAAGAAGAACGCACTCGTCTCGAACAAGGCGAGCTATTTGAACCCATTCAATTACCACTTACGACTAAGATGGAAGATGAAATTATCCAAGTTTATCCAGAATATCAATTTTCAGCAGAAGTGATTACGAAACCGTATATTCTCCATCATCATATAGAGCGAGATCGCACTGAAGTCGTTCGTGCACGACAACGCGCATTACAAGAAAGACAACAAGCTCGAGTGAAACGCCCATATTCTAATAAGTAGGAAGTAGTTCGATGAGACTTGAACGCACAATGCCTATTACTTAGCTGTGAGACATCGATATAGTCAGCTAGTGAACTATAAAAAAGAGTACGAAAATGAGATTTGACGATTATCTCTGTCTGCACTTTCGTACTCTTTAAATCAATGGTCTTAGGTTACTTCGTTTATTATGCACGTGGATGGAATTGATTATAAATTTTTCTAATCTGTGATTTCGATACGTGGGTATAGAGTTGTGTTGTAGAAATATCTGCGTGTCCTAGCATTTCTTGAACCGCGCGTAAATCAGCACCATTTTCCAGCAAATGTGTTGCAAATGAGTGGCGCAACGTATGAGGTGTGAGCGTTTTAAAAATTTCAGCTTTCACACCGTTTTGTTTAATCATCTTCCAAATTGCTTGGCGTGATAATGGTTTACCATGCAAATTTAAGAATAGATTATCTGTGACTGTCTTCTTCAAGAGTTGTGGTCGGACTGTCTCAATATACGTTTCAAGAATGTCGATAATCGTTTCACCGAGTGGCACGATACGCTCTTTATTCCCTTTACCAAACACACGCACGAACCCCATGATAAGGTTCACGTCTTCTACCTTTAAATTAATAAGCTCTGTCACACGCATCCCTGTTGCATAGAGCAATTCAAGCATAGCGCGATCACGATAACCGTTATTTTTAGACATATCAGGTGTTTCAAGTAAACGGATGACCTCATCAACCTCAAGAACATCAGGTAAGCGTCGTTCGTACTTCGGCGTTTCTATTAATACGGTTGGGTCTTTGGCTGCATATTTCTCTCTAAGCGCAAACTGATGAAAGCTTCTTATCGTAGAAATAAAGCGGGCAATCGACTTTGCAGATGCCCCCTTGTCATGTAAATCACCCAGACAAACTTGAATGGTTTGACGATCGATGAAATCAATGTGACTGATCTTCTCTTCTTCGAGATAGTCTTGATATTTCTTCAGATCACGTCGATACGCGCCAATCGTATTCTCACTTAATCCCTTTTCAAGTTGAATAAATTTCAGGTATTCTTCGATTATTTCGTCCATTACAATACCTCAAATCTTGTATTATTTACCTTTCGCTTGGCACTCAGCACACACGCCATGGAAAGTGAGGCGGTGGTCAGAAATTCTGAAGTTAAAGTCTCGTTCAACTTTCTCCTCTACTTGAGGTAGTAAATCTTCTTCAATCTCCTCAACCTTTCCACATTCCATACAAACTAAATGGTGATGGAAGTGTTTTGCACCTTCTTTACGTAAGTCGAAACGTGCTACGCCATCTCCAAAGTTTATCTTATCTACGACTTTTAATTCGGCTAATAATTCTAAAGTACGGTAAACCGTTGCCAAGCCGATTTCAGGCGCACGATCTTTCACCTTTAAATAGACATCTTCAGCACTGAGGTGGTCTTTTTCATTTTCAATTAATACTCTTAATGTAGCCTCACGTTGAGGAGTTAGTTTATAAGATGATTGTTGTAGTTGTTGCTTCACGCGATTTAAACGTTCTTCCACGGAAGGGTCACTCCTCTATCATTATTAATAAATCTCAACACATACTACGCGTGTTGATTCATCATATATAAAATACCAGTAATTGATAATATTTTCAAGTTGGTAACATTATTTATTTAGAATGATTATAATTAAGGAGTAAGTGTTGAAGACCGATGATCGTCTTCGCATCTTCAAATTCCCCATCTTGAAGCATTCCTCGAATTGTATCGATTGAGAATGTGTGTAACTCTAGAAATTCATCTTCATCTGGATGCATGTCGCCCTCTTCTACTTGATCAGTAAAGTAAATCGTTAAACGTTCGTTTGAGAATCCAGGTGAACCGTACATATCAGTGACCCATTCTAAAGATTGTGCTTGATAGCCCGTTTCTTCAGCTAATTCACGTTTAGCAGCTTCTTCGCGGTCTTCATCTTTTTCAAGTTTACCAGCAGGTAGTTCGAGTAATGGCTTCTCAGCTGGCTTGCGGAACTGTTTCACTAATACGACTTCATTATTAGGTGTGACTGCACATACAGCCACTGCACCGTTGTGAAAGACAAGTTCACGTTTAGATGTGTCGCCATTCATCAGTTCTACATTATGTACCTCTACATCGATAATCTGCCCTTGATAAATCTTTTCGCGATGCGTTGTTTTTTCATTAAATTCCATGATGGTGTTCCTCCTTTAAGTATCTTTAGTCGATTGTTATGGTCTCATTATAGACATTTTTAATCCAATTTGAGAACTAATGTCTATCCTGAAAGCTATTTTAAACTACAAATCTGAAACACACGCTTATACAATGTATTGATATTAAGGTAAAATGGGTAAATGATAATGTAGCGTTGCTATAAGAACATTATGACTGAAAGCGAGCAAGGGAGATGTTCTCATATCGCTCGTGGAACGATGAGAAAGGAGCAAGTGTAGATATGCAAAAGCGCACTTTAAAAAGCGGTATTGAACTTTCAGAATTAGGACTCGGTTGCATGAGTCTTGGAACTGACTATCAGCACGCAGAAGGTATCATTGAACGTGCTTTAGATAATGGTATTACTTACTTTGATACTGCAGATGTTTACGATAAAGGTGTTAATGAGGAAATTGTGGGTAAAGCACTTAAAAAATATCAAAATCGTGATGATATCGTTATCGGTACCAAAGTCGGTAACCACCGTCAAGCAGATGGTTCAACATTCTGGGATCCTTCTAAAGATTATATTAAATCAGAAGTCAAAGAATCATTGCGCCGTCTAGATCTAGATCATTTAGATTTATATCAACTTCACGGAGGTACAATCGATGATCCGTTAGATGAAACGATTAGTGCTTTCGATGAATTGAAACAAGAAGGCATTATCCGTGCTTATGGTATTTCTTCAATTCGCCCTAACGTTATCGATTATTACCTTAAACATAGTGATATTGAAACGTTAATGTCTCAATTTAATCTTATCGATAACCGACCTGAGTCATTAATGGAAGATGTGAACCAGAAAGATGTAAAAGTGCTTGCACGTGGACCTGTATTCAAAGGTTTACTTACTTCAAATAGCAATCAAGCACTCGATGATAAGTTTGCAGAGGGTATCTTTGACTATAGCTATCAAGAACTTGGTGAAACGATTGCTTCTATTAAAGAAGTTGAAAGCAATTTAACCGCGTTGACTTTCAATTATTTACTAAACCAAAAACCGATGGGCTCTATCATCGTAGGTGCAAGCAGTCCTGAGCAAGTGGATGAAAACGTGAAGAACTTTGAACGTGCCAAAGAAATCAGTCGCGATATGGTCAAAGCAGCACGTAATCGCGTTAAGGACGAAGAATATACTAATCATTTACGTTAATAGTCAATTATTAATCATGGTAGTCAACTATGTGAGAATAAAACGACGAAATCAACATAGATTTCCGATTTAATATTTCAGTAATATGAAAATAGCAGCTTCTGTGTATGTTTATTATTCAATTACGCAGCAGCTAACTGAACTTGAGATAGCTAGCGCTTTCTCAAGTTCTAGTCATCCTTGCGGGGGCAAGACTACGAAATCCTAGATTTCTGTCTTGCTCCCTTTGTTTTTAAACAATGGACTTGCTATTTTTTCGATGAATCGTGGAGCTAAGTTGTATAATTTTAACAGTAAGCGCATCCATCTTGGTCGGTTAATTTCATTTTTTCTTAAATGCATTCCTATGATGATGTCTTGTGTTAATATTTCTGGTTCAATCATGAGCTTATGAAATTGTTCTTGATAACGTCCGGAGGGATCTGCTTTTTGATGAAAAGGTGTTCGTATCGGACCTGTGTTGACCGTCATAACGTGATAGTTAGGATATTCAAGACGTAGCGCATTCATTAATTGGTAGAAAGCAATTTTACTCGCGCCATAGTGAGCTGCATAGGCTTGTGTAGCGAAACCTGCTTGACTACCAATACCTACGATAGATGCATTGTTTTTAAGAAAAGGCTGAAGCGTTTGGAATAATAAATTGAAATGCACCACATTAACTTGGTAAGTCTCAAGCATTTCTTCATTAGTATGTGCTTCAATTCCTTTAAAATAGCCTACACCTGAACAATAGATGAACCCATCCAACGACGTATGGTTGAGATGAGAAGCTACTGCTTTAATTGAGTCGGGATCTAACATGTCGCATGGAACAATTTGAAGTTGATCATCTTGCAGTTCTAAGTTGAGTCCGCGCATCTTCTCAATATTGCGTACTAAGGCGATGACTTTATGCCCATCATGTAATAATTGTTTCACGAGTGTTAGACCGAGTCCGCTCGTCGCGCCAGTTATAATATATGTTTGTTGCATTGTCACACCCCTTTTCCTATTGAATCTTATATCCCTTATCATAACTTATTAAAGCGTGAAAACTAAAATAATTATTGTGTAGAAATAGCGGTTGAAGCCTGTCCTCTATATGATAGCTCATGCTTCAACTCATCGTCTCTCTCAGATTAAGTAAACGTTTCCACTAGCCTAATATAATATCTGTGTTACTATAGAAACATATTGTAAGGAGGTAGTGATACAACGTTATGAAATTAGTATTCTATGGTGCTGGAAATATGGCACACGCAATTTTTACTGGAATCGTGAATTCCAATGTAGTGAAATCTGAGAATATTTATTTGACGAACCGTTCAAATGAAGACGCTTTAAAGAAACATGCAGAAGAACTTGGCGTTCAATATAGTTATGACGACGAGGCTTTATTGAAAGATGCGGACTATGTCTTCCTAGGTACGAAACCGTATGACTTTGATAATCTTGCAGATCGTATTAGACCGCATATTAATGAGGATAATCGTTTCATTTCTATCATGGCAGGACTACCTATTTCATACATTCAAGAACAACTTGGAACGTCTAATCCAAATGCTCGCATCATGCCTAATACCAATGCGCATGTCGGTCATTCAGTAACTGGCATTAGCTTCTCAAATAACTTTGGACCGAAATCTAAAGAGGAAGTTCATGAGTTAATCAATGCCTTTGGTTCTGTTATCGAAGTGCCAGAAGATCAGTTACATCAAGTAACAGCGATTACCGGAAGCGGTCCAGCTTTCCTATATCACGTCTTTGAACAATACGTGACAGCGGGTACACGTCTTGGACTTGAGAAATCTCAAGTTGAAGAGTCAATTCGTAACCTTATCATCGGAACAAGTAAGATGATTGAACGTTCTGAACTAGGTATGGATCAATTGCGTAAAAATATTACGTCTAAAGGCGGTACAACACAAGCAGGTTTAGATGCTTTATCTCAATACGATATAGAAAGTATCTTTGAAGATTGCTTAAAAGCTGCTGTGGATCGTAGTGTTGAACTCGCTTCACAAGATGACGACGATGATGACGACGATTAAAGTCATCACTAACTAATAGTATTATAAATAATAGAACTCCCTTCAATAGATGTTGAATCGGCACCTATTGAAGGGAGTTTAGTTATTGAGACAATAGTGGTATTGAAAGTGTGTTGTTGCATTATGAGAAAGCATTTTACTCACTTAAATTAACTGCGAAGTTTAAAATTGATAGCTATCGAAGTCTTGGACAATATCGAAATGAAGCTCAGGATATTGCAAGTGCAATTGACCTTCAAGCTCTGTGACATCATCTAAATTATAACGATTGCTGATATGAGTGATTAAACCGTGTTTGACCTGTGCATTGGCCATTAATTGAAAGACGTCAGCTACGTGTGAATGATGATAATTATTCGCGAGTGTACGGTCCCCTTCTAGATAGGTTCCCTCGTGTACCATCACATCTGCATGATGCGCAAGTGTTGTTTCGTTGGCACATGGCTTCGTATCACCAAAGATAGCAACGATGGGGCCTCGCTTCGCCGGTCCTTTAAAATCTTTAGAATCGTATAATTGCCCTGCGTGTTCGAACGTTTCCTCTGATTTCACTTGTTGGTATTTGGGTCCGGGTTCTAAACCAATTCGTTTGAGCGCTTCAACATCGATGGTTCCTGGAGTCGATGGGGCTTCAATACGGTAACCAAATGAAATGATTCCGTGATTAAGTATTTGTGCTGTAACTTCGAAGCCGTGGTGTTGATAGGATAACTCATTGTCTATTTCAATAAACGTGAGTGGATAGTTTAATTTGGAGGCCGATAAGTCTAATGCAGTCTCAACGAATGATTTAATTCCTTTAGGTCCTATAATAGTGAGCGGTTTGCCCTCACCGCCTTGGAAAGAGCGGCTCGTCAAGAGACCTGGCAATCCAAAGATGTGATCACCGTGCATATGTGTGATAAAAATATGATCTACTTTACCTAATTTAATTGAATGATGTAGAATCTGATGTTGCGTACCTTCCCCTACATCAAATAGCCAAATATGATTGGTATATGGTTCTAAATTAAGGGCCATCGCTTGGGTATTACGTTCTTTCGTAGGTAGACCAGCGCTAGTCCCGAAGAATGTGATTTCCATGCACATGTGCCTCCTTTTCGACAACATTTTATCACAAAGTGAAATAGAATAAATAGTTAGAACTCAACAATTAAGCAAAAAGGTATGTACAAATTTAGCTATTGTTTTATAATGATTAAAGATTAAAAAAGAATTGAGGTTTTAATCTTGAGTACTAGCAATAAGAACATCCCATGTTTGATTACGATATTTGGTGCTACTGGTGACTTGAGTCATCGTAAACTCTTTCCGTCGCTCTTCCATCTTTATCAACAAGATAATTTGAACGAACAAATCGCAATTATTGGGATTGGTCGTCGTTCATTGACTAATGATGACTTTCGTGAACAAGTGAAAGCTTCAATTGAGCGTTATGTAACGAATACAGAACACCTCGAACATTTCATGGAACATGTCTTCTACCATGAGCATGATGTGAATGACGAAGCAAGTTATGATGAATTGCTCGAGTTCAGCAATGACTTGGATGAGCGTTTCGAACTAGGTGGCAATCGGTTATTCTACTTAGCTATGGCGCCGAAATTCTTTGGTATCATTTCTGACTATCTGAAATCTTCTGGTCTAACGCAGACAGATGGTTTCAAACGCTTAGTCATTGAGAAACCGTTCGGCAGTGACTTGGCTTCAGCTGAAGAGTTGAACAACCAAATTCGCCGTTCATTTAAAGAAGAAGAGGTTTACCGTATTGACCACTATTTAGGCAAAGATATGGTTCAGAATATCGAAGTGTTGCGTTTTGCTAACGCGATGTTTGAACCGCTTTGGAACAATAAATATATTTCTAACATCCAAGTTACCTCTTCAGAAATTCTCGGTGTCGAAGATCGTGGTGGTTATTATGAATCAGCCGGCGCTTTAAAAGATATGGTGCAGAACCACATGCTGCAAATGGTAGCCTTATTAGCGATGGAACCACCGATTAGTCTTAAAAGTGAAGATATTCGAGCTGAAAAAGTAAAAGTACTTAAATCGTTACGCAAATTAGAACCTGAAGAAGTTAGCCATAACTTTGTTCGAGGTCAATATGATGCAGGTACGATTAACGGTGTGGAAGTGCCTAAATATCGCGATGAAGATCGTGTAGCAGAAGATTCTGATACGCCTACTTTTGTAGCAGGTAAATTACGTATTGATAATTTCCGCTGGGCTGGCGTACCATTCTATATTCGTACAGGAAAACGTATGAAGAGTAAGACCATTCAGGTCGTCGTAGAGTTTAAAGAGGTTCCACTCAACCTGTATTATGAAACAGATAAAAAGTTAGATTCTAATTTACTCGTGATTAATATCCAACCGAATGAAGGTGTGTCACTACACCTTAACGCGAAGAAAAATGTGCAAGGTATTGAAACAGAACCTGTACAACTCTCATTCTCTATGAGTGCTCAAGATAAAATGAATACAGTCGACGCCTACGAGAATTTATTGTTCGACTGCCTCAAAGGCGATGCGACAAACTTTACACATTGGGAAGAATTGAAATCGACATGGAAATTTGTCGATGCAATTCAGGAAGAATGGACACAAACACCACCTGATTTCCCGGATTATGAAGCAGGTACCAATGGACCGCTTGAAAGTGAATTATTATTAAGTAGAGACGGTTTCCACTGGTGGGAAGATGTACAATAAACAATGGAATAAATATTGATATCAATTGAGAACCTGCAGAAGGATACGAATGATTCTTCTGCAGGCTTTTTCATATTGTTAAAGGATGATACTTGTGAACGCTAGAATCTCCTCTCATTTCCTCACTACCATTATTACTTTTTATCTGAAAAAGGAATGTGTTAAAGTAAAACAGTATGCGAATCGCTGAAAATTATCAATTTCTAAAGAAATGTCGTTTCAAAGATGTTTCTTGTAAGAAAATGATGTAGAATATAACTAATTGAGTTTATAGTGCTTGCTTACAAGCATAGATTTATAGGAGTGAAAGTATTGGACGTTATCAAGCAAATTCAACAAGCTATTATACATATCGAGGATCATTTGCTAGAATCATTTCAATTACAAGAATTAAGTGATTACGTTGGCCTTTCACCTTACCATCTCGATCAGTCTTTTAAAATGATAGTCGGTCAATCACCAAGCGAATACGCTAAAGCACGCAGAATGACACTTGCGGCTAAAGATGTGATGGCCCACTCTGGTCGCGTGGTAGATGTTGCTAAGAAATATCATTACGCCTCTGCGAATGACTTTGCGAATGATTTCAGCGACTTTCACGGTATCTCTCCTATTCAAGTCAATACAAAAAAAGATGAATTGAAGATGCAACAGAGAGTTTACATTAAGTTATCTACAACAGAACGGGCGCCATATACTTATCGCCTCGAACGACAGAAAGATATCCCACTCGTAGGACATGCGCGTTTTATTGATGCTGAAGATATTGAGAATCCATTCAAAGTGCCAGATTTTATTGAGGATTTGTTGGTAGAGGGATATATTAAAGATTTGCAGCGTTATAACGATATTGCGCCTCACGAGTTGTTTGTGATTAGTTGTCCTTTAGACAATGGTATGGAAATATTTGTGGGTGTGCCGAGTGAACGCTATCCAAGCCACTTAGAAAGCCGTTTCCTCCCAGAGCGTCAATATGCGAAGTTTAACCTTCAAGGCTCGATGGATTACGTGGTGAACGAAGCTTGGTACTATATTGAAACGAGTCTACAGATGACGTTACCTTATGAGCGTAACAGCCTTTACGTAGAGGTTTATCCTTTTAATATTGATTTCAATGATGATTTAACTAAAATTCAATTATGGTTACCTGTTGATCAAGATGCATACAATGAAGAAGATTGATCATTAGATAACTATATATTATAAAAAGAACGTCAATTTCTATATTTCTAAGATTATTCTGGTGATCTTAGTTATAGAAATTGACGTTTTTTAGTGCGCATCAGGTCGTGCTAGGATGATTTATGTCTATCACTTAAATGCGTAGCTACGACTTCTCAAGCTTCTAACGGTGAAATATTCATTTTAAATTCACAACACGCGTGCACATCTTACAAAAAAGACAGTGAAACCAACCTGATTTCACTGCCCAGCTATCTTTCTTATTCGTCTACCCATTCAGTGTGGAAGACGCCGTCCATATCTTTACGTGCATACGTGTGTGCACCGAAGTAGTCACGTTGCGCTTGAATCAAGTTCGCAGGTAAATCCTCTGAGCGATAACTATCGTAGTAGTTAATGCTTGCAGAAAAGCCTGGTGTAGCAATACCATTTTGTACTGCTGTACCAACCACTTCACGTAAAGCACCTTGGTAGTTTGTAACGATATCTTTGAAATAAGGATCTAATAAGAGATTTTGTAAGTTTGCATCTTTATCATACGCATCTTTGATTTTTTGTAAAAATTGCGCACGAATAATACAACCTTCTCTCCAAATCATCGCAAGTTCGCCTAATTGTAAGTTCCATTCATTTTCCATGCTTGCGCGACGCATTTGAGCGAAACCTTGCGCATAAGAACAAATTTTACTCATATATAAGGCTTTACGAATTTTTTCTAAAAAGGCTTCTTTGTCCCCATTGAATGCGGCTTCAGGACCTTCTAATTGTTTAGACGCATTCACGCGTTCTTCTTTAAGCGAAGAAATGAAACGTGCGAAGACAGATTCAGTGATAATCGTCAATGGAATACCCAGTTCAAGTGCGTTGATTGACGTCCATTTACCTGTCCCTTTTTGACCAGCTGTGTCCATAATTTTTTCTACTAAAGGTTCGTTCGTTTCGTCATCAATTTTAGTAAAGATGTTACCTGTAATTTCAATAAGGTAGCTTGATAGCTCTCCCATGTTCCACTCTTTAAATGTTTGTGAAATTGCTTCATGTGACATGCCGAGCAAGTCTTTCATCATCACATAACTTTCAGCGATGAGTTGCATGTCTGCGTACTCAATACCATTGTGCACCATCTTCACATAATGGCCTGCACCATTAGGGCCGATGTAAGCAACGCATGGTGCCCCGTCATCAGCTTTAGCAGAAATATCACTTAAGATATGTTTCACTTTCTCGTAAGCTTGTTGTTGACCACCAGGCATAAGTGACGGACCAGTTAGTGCGCCGATTTCACCACCTGAAACGCCCATTCCGATAAAGTTAATACCGCTCGCTGCGAGATTGCGGTTACGGCGAATTGTGTTTTGATAATTTGTATTACCGCCATCGATTAAGATGTCATCATCATCGAGTAGTGGGAGTATACTATCGATTGTCGCATCTGTAGCGGGACCAGCTTTGACCATTAATAATATTTTACGTGGTTTTTCTAAAGATTGTACAAACTCTTCAATAGAATACGTAGGATGGATTTGTTTACCTGCTGATTCTTTAACCATTTGTTCAGTCTTTTCAGGAGAACGGTTAAAGACCGATACACTGTAGCCGCGAGATTCAATATTCCAAGCTAGGTTCTTACCCATTACGGCTAAGCCTACTACACCAATTTGTTGTGCCATGTTACTTACCTCTCTTATCTTAAAATATTCGATATAATTGTATCATACTACCGCTTATTCATCACTTAATGAATTTATTGACGGACGATCTTCACAATTTCTATCAACTGTGCAGTAAGCCGATTTAACTCCTCTATTGCGATACGTTCAGAGGTAGTATGAATATGTTCGTATCCTACACCGAGAATCACAGTTGGGATGCTGAAGCCATTGATGATATTACCATCTGAACCACCTCCAGCTATAACTGTCCGAGACTCAAGATTTAATGCTTCAGCACTCCGACGAGCGATTTGAGTGACTTCCGCATCTTCTGAGATCTTGAATCCTGGATAGCTCGTGGTAATCGTAACTTGAGCTGATGTGCCATGTTGCTCTGCCGTTGATTCAAACGTTTCTTTCATATGTTGAACTTGAGCTTCAACCTTAGCTGTATCATGAGAACGCGCTTCAGCATGAATTGTAACTTCATCCGCTACAATGTTCGTTGCTGACCCACCTTCAAAGCGACCGATATTAGCTGTTGTCACCTCATCAATTTGGCCTAATTTCATGCGACTAATTGCTTTAGCTGCAATGTTAATTGCACTGACACCTTTGTTAGGCGTACTTGCATGAGCTGTGACACCGTAAACTTTCGCATCTACTTTAACCTGAGTTGGTGCACCTACCACCGTCGTGCCTACCGGTTGACTCGCATCGATAGCGAACCCATATTTAGCGTTTAACAGTTCTGGATTCAATGCACGCGCTCCCAGCAAGCCTGACTCTTCACCTACAGTGATAACGAACTGTATCGGTCCATGTGCGAAGTCTTGTTCTTGCAACGTACGAATCAGTTCAATAATTGCAGCGAGGCCGGCTTTATCGTCAGCACCAAGAATCGTCGTACCATCTGAGTAAATATACCCATCTGCTTTGACTTGAGGTTGAACTTGGCGTCCTGGTACGACTGTATCCATATGACTAGTGAAATAGATGGGGGTTATTGTTTCTTCACCTTGAGTTGGGGCTAAAGTACATATGAGATTATTGGCACCAAGTCCCTCTTGCTGCCCTGCTTCATCTTCAACAACCTGTAGTCCTAGAGATTCAAATAGAGACTTTAAGAAAGGTTGAATCGTTGCTTCATGCCCTGTTTCAGAGTCGATTTGTACGAGTTCTAGAAATGTATCGAGTAAACGTTGTTCATTAATCATTGTCTTCGCTCCCCTTTTCCCTTAATACTTCTAGTATAGAATATAGAAGCATTGAAATGTGGTCAGAAGTATTATTATGTTTGTTGAAGCGCGCTACAATTTTTGTCCTTAGGATAAAATGTTTTCGTAAAATAAAGCGAATAGGAAGAGCTTTGTACATCAAATTTCTAACCCCCTGGAATTTGGAATACCAAAAATATTAAGAATCTAGCATTACAACGTGTTATAATAACGATATATAATATTAAATTGGGATGGAGGATCCACATTGAATAATAAAGTATTTCGAGTAGTTATCATCGTGATGCTCGTTGCAGTAGTACTCGCGTTGTTGCTAACAAGTCTCGTTATACTTGTTGGTCGTTAATAATAATAAAGACGCCTTCTTAACTTGATGTAGTAACTGATCAAGTTAGGAAGGCGTTTGTTGTATTCAGGATTTACGATTACTTCTTAATATCTCTTCTCTTTAACTTACTTCGCTGTGCATTTTTAAAGAACCAAAGTGAGATTTAATATTCAAATACTCTTCTAGTTCGTAGAGAATTTGCATGATACTTGCACGCGTTTCAAGTTCGGCATGTGTCGACGGTAAAGGTGCCTCTTGAACTTTGAGGCGAATATCATACAAGGAGTGAAGACGCAATACAGTATAATCGTTGCTATTGACATTCTCGCCTACTTCACTGAGCAAACCAGCAAGTTGTTCAATCGTCTCATCATGACCTTCAATATGCTGAACCAATCTATAAATACGCGTCAGTAAATCAAGTTGTTCTTCACGCATATCAAAGTAATGATAATAGGAGTTCTCATTACGAACGAAGTGATTTTTAACATCTCTAAAGGCTAAAGATTTCGCTTTCTTAATCGTCAACTTCAAGTGTTGGATATGTTCTTCTACAGCGTTTATCGAAGATTTTTTATCTTCAGCAAGTAGATAATGACCGAAAGTTGTAAAAATATTACGGAATTGGCTTTCAACATTCTTCTTATACTGATTTAAGTTGTGATCTAAACTTGGCATGATGAGATTCATGATAAAAGCAATTCCGAGACCCACGCACAAGAGCAACACTTCGTTGATAAATAAATGAAGATCGATGGACTCAGCATTAAAGACGTGAAGAAGAATGACGCAACTTGTTATGACGCCCTCTTGAACATTTAATACGACTGTTAAAGGAATGAACAAGAGTACAATTAAACCGACGACGAGTGCGTGCTGACCTAAAATACTAAACGCGAGCATACCAATAAGCAATATGATCAGACAGGAAATGAATCTAGAAACGATAGCTTGCAATGAGTGCACTTTCGTGTGCTTAATGCACAAGACAACTAAAATGGCACTAGATGCAAAATTATCTAGACCAATGAGTTTGGCGATAATAATACCTAGTGCCATTCCGACAGCCGTCTTGATCGTTCTAAATCCAATACGATATGGATTTAAACTTAACATGAGTGACGACCTCTATCTTTCTTCACAATATTCATCGAATAAGTTCTGTAATTGTGTAATTACATCCATGATATCGTGACCTTCAATTTGATGACGTTCTAACATTGCTTTTGTTTCGCCATCTTTCACAAGTGCAAATGATGGACTTGATGGTGGATAACCTTCAAAGTAGTCACGAGCACGTTGCGTTGCTTCTTTGTCTTGACCTGCAAAGACACTGACTAAGCGGTCGGGTAACTTGTCAAAGTGAAGTGCATGTTGTGCAGCTGGTCTCGCAATACCACCAGCACAGCCACATACTGAGTTTACCATTACAAGTGTCGTACCATCTTGTTGTAATACATTATCAACTTCTTCAGCAGTAGTGAGTTGCTCGTAACCAGCTTCTTCGATTTCGTTACGTGCTTGTTCAACTACATCGTTCATATATAGATCAAAGTTTAAATCCATGTTTTAATCAGCCTCCGTTGGAATACTTACGTTTATTCTACTAATTTCTGTCTCTAACATCAATATACCTGTTTACTTAATAGATGCTTGTGTATTCAATAGAATATTGTTCTACACGTTTTTTCACTGCTTGCATGAAACGTCCGGTAAGTAGTCCGTCTAGAATACGGTGATCGATTGAAATACAGAGATTAACCATGTGACGAATGGCAATCATATCATCGATAACGACAGGTTTTTTGACGATGGATTCGACTTGAAGAATCGCAGCCTGTGGATGATTAATAATACCCATTGAAGATACTGAGCCAAAGGTACCTGTGCTGTTCACTGTGAATGTACCGCCTACCATATCTTCAGCTGTTAGTTTCTGTTGACGCGCCTTAGTTGCGAGTTCGTTAACTTCACGTGCAATACCTTTAATCGATTTTTCATCTGCATGCTTAATTACGGGTACGTAAAGCTTATTCTCATCAGCCACTGCAATAGAGATGTTGATATCTTTATGCACCACGATTTCGTCGCCTTGCCAACTGCTATTGAGCAGTGGATATTCTTTCAATGATTCCGCAACAGCTTTGATAAAGAACGCAAAGTATGTGAGGTTGTAACCCTCTTTCTTTTTAAAATCAGCCTTGTATTGATTACGTGTATTGACTAATGATGTCGCATCAGCTTCGACCATCATCCAACCATGTGGAATTTCTGTCGCACTTCTAACCATGTTATTCGCAATCTGTTTACGCACGCCAGCGACTGGAATCGTTGAATCTCCATCTTGTGGTGCAACAGTTTCTTGTGAAGATTGAGCTGGTGCTGGTGATGCTTGTGACTGTTGTGAAGGTTCAGAATGCACATTGTTGTTACCAGTTTGAATCGCTTTCTCAATATCTTTCTTCGTCACACGACCTTCAAATCCAGTACCTTCAACTTGTGATAAATCGATGTCATGTTCACTAGCTAAGCGGAATACAACTGGAGAATAACGCCCATTATTCTTCGGTTGAGATGTCGCTTGAGATTGAGAAGTGGTTACTTGAGACGCAGAAGATGGAGTCGTAGAAGTTTGTTCTGATTGGTCTTCGCGATCTTGTGAAGAAACGTCTGATGCTTCACTTTGCTCTTCCTCAGTTTCCGTTGAAGCGGAACTGGAATCTTCTTCTCCTTCTACCTCTAAATGACAAATAACTGAACCTACTGAGACCGTTTCACCTTCTTCGACATCAATCGATTGGATGGTACCCGCGTGAGTCGACGGTACTTCGGCAGTTACCTTGTCAGTGATTACCTCACAGATGGGATCGTATTCTTCTACTGTATCGCCTACTGAGACGAGCCATTGTTCAATTGTGCCTTCATGAACACTTTCACCTAATTTCGGCATCTTAAGTTCCATAGGTCATCCTCCTTAGAATTCTGCTAACTCACGCATTTTATTCTTAATCTTATCAGGGTTCATCATAAACTCATCTTCTAATGGTGGTGAGAAAGGCATGGACGGAACATCAGGGCCAGCGAGTCGCATGATTGGTGCATCTAAGTCAAAGAGACAGTTCTCTGCAATAATGGCTGCGACTTCCGACATTACACTACCCTCAAGATTGTCTTCAGTGATGAGTAATATTTTACCTGTACGTTTCGCACGTTCAATAATCGTTTCTTTATCAAGTGGATAAACCGTACGTAAATCGACGACTTCCACATCAATACCCTCATCAGCAAGTGCATCGGCAGCTTGAATACTGTAATTGACACATAAACCGTATGTAAAGACAGTGAGATCGTGTCCTTCTCTCTTCACATCAGCCTGGTATAACGGAACCGTATAATAGTCTTCAGGCACTTCTTCTTTCAATAAGCGATACGCTTTTTTGTGCTCGAAATACAATACAGGATCGTTGGATTCGATTGAAGCAAGTAACAATCCCTTTGCATCGTATGGTGACGATGGGATGACAATTGTCAGTCCAGGTGTAGAAGCAAAGACACTTTCAATACTTTGAGAATGATAAAGTGCACCATGAATACCGCCACCAAATGGAGAACGAATTGTTAAAGGTGCTTGCCAACCGTTATTTGAACGGTAACGCATCTTAGCAGCTTCACTAATAATTTGGTTGGAGGCAGGTAAGATATATTCAGCAAATTGAATTTCAGCGACTGGACGTTTACCCATCATGGCTGCACCGATTGCGGTACCTACAATATTAGATTCAGCGAGCGGTGTGTCGATAACACGTTCGATGCCAAAGCGTTCTTGAAGCCCTAGTGTCACACCGAAGACGCCACCTTTTTTACCTACGTCTTCACCGAGAACGAAGACATCGTCGTCTTTCTCCATCGCTTGATGCATCGCTTGGTGGATGGCCTCTAAATATGATAATTTCGTCATGCTTCTATGCTCCCTTCATCGTAGACATGCGTGTAAGTCTCTTGTGCATCTGGATAAGGTGCTTGTTCTGCTTCTTTCGTTGCTTTATTTACAATATCTTTGTGCTCTTGTTCAAGCGCATCTAGCCAGTCTTGATCGATGATGCCTTGTTCTAGTAAGTAGTTTTTAAAACGGAGATTACAGTCTAAATCTTTGAGACCATCTCGAATTTCTTGTGAACGGTATTTATCATCATCGTCGGAGGAATGTGGCGTCATACGAGTACACATTGCTTCTATAAGTGTCGCACCTTCGCCATTAATCGCGCGTTCACGTGCTTCTTTCATCGCTTTATACATCGCAATCGGATCATTGCCGTCAACTTGTTCGCCATGCATACCATATCCTAATGCTCGGTCGGATAATTTTTCAGCGCCATATTGTAAATTGTCTGGAACTGAGATGGCGTATTTGTTATTTTCAATAACACAAATAAATGGCAGGTTATGTACACCAGCGAAGTTTAATCCTTCATGGAAGTCACCTTGATTAGAACTTCCTTCACCTACTGTACTCATAGCGATGTTAGGCTTTTTATCCATCTTTAAAGATAAAGCTGCACCCACCGCATGGAGTATTTGCGTTCCTACCGGTGAACTTTGTGACAGTATACCTAATGATTTTTGACTAAAATGAGATGGCATTTGTTTACCACCAGAGTTGATGTCGTCCCTTTTAGCAAAGGCAGAAAGCATCGTATCTAATGGTGTCATACCTAAGTATGTAACGAACGCTAAATCACGGTAGTATGGTGAGGAGATGTCACCTTCTTCCATTGCATAGGCCATGCCAATTTGGGTAGCTTCTTGACCCTGACAACTAATCACGAATGGAATCTTACCTGAGCGATTGAGCAACCACATGCGCTCATCTATCTTACGGCCGAGATCCATCCATTTATACATCGTTTTCAAATCATCTTCGTTCAGACCGACACTTCGATAGTCAATCATCTTATTTCCTCCTTCTTAAACGTGAATTGAACGTTCTTCAATCTTTAATCCGAGTTCCATTAACACTTCAGATAGAGATGGATGGGCATGGGTAGTTAAGCCTAATTCCAAAGCAGAACCGTTCATAAATTGAAGTAATGAGACTTCGTTAATCAATTCCGTAACATGAGGCCCAATCATTGCGAGACCTAATATATCATTGGTTGCATTATCGATAACCACTTCACAGAATCCCTTATCTTTGTCTGGCGTATCAATTACGGCTTTACCGATTGCAGCGAATGGGACTTTTTGCACAGTAATTTCATAACCCTGTTCTTTCGCTTGTTCTTCACTCAAACCTATAGATGCTACTTCTGGATTGGTATAAATACAACGTGGCATTTGATTGTAATCCACTGCTATTGGACCTGCATCAAACATATGGTCTACGGCAGTGATGCCTTCCTTAGAACCTACATGAGCAAGTTGTAACTGTCCAATGCAATCGCCTGCAGCATAGATATGACTTTCATTCGTTTGTTGGTAAGCGTTCGTCTGGATGTGGTGCTGTTGATTGGTTTGCACTTTCGTATTATTCAAGCCGATATCATCTGTATTTGGAACACGACCGATAGCGACGAGACATTTGTCAAAGCTTTGCTCAGTATCCTCAAGTTGTATCGTAACGCCATTTGAATGATCAGTGGAAGCCGTTTCTTCACTTAAGGCTGTGTTCTCATAGAAAGTCACACCTTTCTGAGCTAGAGAACGACGTAATGTTTGCGCTACCCTTTTACTTTCGTTAGGTAAAATGCGCGGTCCAGCTTCGATGACAGTGACAATGACACCCAAATCATTGAATAAAGACGCAAATTCTAAACCGATGACACCACCACCAATAATCGCTATAGACTGTGGCAACGTTTCGAGTTGTAATACGTCGTCGCTAGATAAGACGGTTTGATGATTGAAAGGTAGAAATGGCAATTCTGCTGGACGCGAGCCGGTAGCAATTAACACATGTTGGTTAGGAATAAGTGTGGACTCACCATCTTCAAATTCAACTGCAATCGTACCACATTGAGGAGAGAAGATGGATGGGCCTAGAATACGGCCTGTACCATTATAAACATCAATGTGATTCTGTTTCATTAAATGCTGAACACCTTGATACATTTGATCAACGATTGCTTGTTTACGTTTCATCATATCAGAAATATCGAAATCGAAACACGCGACGTTCACTCCAAATTCTGAAGCTTGAGCCACTGTTTGTACGACTTCAGCAGATTTTAACAATGCTTTTGTAGGGATACATCCTTGATGTAGACATGTGCCGCCGAGTAAAGAACGTTCCACTATTGCTACTTTCTTACCTAATTGTGACGCACGAATCGCTGCGACATAACCCGCAGTTCCGCCGCCTAGTATGACGAGATCATATTGTTCTTCAGCCATAATTTTACTCCAATCTATACAGGTTTAAGCGTGTGAGGTATTATTTATAGTTAACATGTTTGCTCAAAAGTTATTCCACAGTACATTTTACCTTAAAGCAACATAATAGAAAATGATAATCACTCATAATTGTTATTAGTTATTAAGACAACGTTAAGCAACTGTGAAATAAGTTAGTTACTATTGGTGTTCTAACCTATCTCACAGTTGATCTGAATCGCTTATGCGCGTTGATTCTGTTCAATCATTTCTTTCGCATTCTGACGTGTGAGTTCAGTCACATTAGCTCCTGAAATCATACGTGCAATTTCGCCTATTCGAGCATCTCCGGTAAGCTCTTCAACGTGTGTCGTCGTGCGCTCATCCTCTGTCGTACCTTTCGTGATGAGTAAGTGATGATCACTCATCGTTGCCACTTGAGGAAGATGTGAAATACAAATAACTTGAATATGCTCAGCTAAATCTCTCATCTTCTCAGCCATCTTCTGAGCAGCTTGGCCTGAGACGCCTGAATCTACTTCATCAAAGAGAATCGCTGTTTGACCTCTTGATTTCACAAAGATTGTTTTTAAGGCAAGCATGATACGAGAAAGCTCGCCGCCAGAAGCGATTTTATTTAAACTCTTTAACGGTTCGCCCCGGTTTGGACTAATTAAGAATTCTACAAACTCGATGCCTTCACGATTCGGTTGTTCGAGTGGTTTGAATGAAATCTCTAAATTCGCATCTTTCATTTGTAGATTCTGAATTTCATCAACGATATGTTCTCTTAACGTTTGCGCTACTTTGCGACGCGCTTTAGAAAGCTTTTGACCAATATCAAGTACTTGATGATATAAATTTGAGATTTCTTCTCTTAATTGAGAGGTGCTTTCTTCGTAATTCTCTATTTTATTAATTTCATTTTCAATTTTTGCTTGATACTTAATGAGTTCCGAAACGTCTTTGCCATACTTACGCTTCAAATTGTTAAGTAAGTTCATGCGTGATTCTAATTCGTTTAAATATTGTTCATCAAACTCTGTATTCGTCAGTTCGTCATAGAGTTGATGCTTTGCATCTTCCAACGTATAGTAGAATTGATCAACCTCTTCTTTGAGCGTTTGATATTGCTCAGGCAGTATTTCATTGACACGCTCAAGTTGATTGCTCAACTCATACAAACGATCTGGAATAGCATGCTCATCCGTTAAAGTAAGATGCGCATTATTTAAAGCAATATTGAGATTCTCAGAGTTCTTAATACGGTTGATATCCGTTTCTAGCTCTTCAACTTCATCTTCTCTAAGATGTGCTTCTTTAAGTTCATCATTTTGAAACTTTAATAAATCGAGCCGTTGAAGCAAAGCTTGATCGGCTGATTCTAACTCGGATAGTTCTTTCTTCTTAGCCATATATTTATCATATGTTGACGTATAATCGTCTAATAAATTGGCATATTGTCCTTCTGCATAATTATCTAATAATTGTAGATGATACTTTTGTTTCAATAATGTTTGCGTCTCATGCTGACCATGGATATCGAGTAATTCTTGCATGACACGTCGCAAATCTGCCAGTGTAACGACTTGGTTATTGATACGGCAAATACTTTTACCAGAGCTAAAAATCTCTCGCTTAACTAATAAGAAATCCTCATCTACATCGATAGACATATCTTCGAGAATGGAGATGGCGTCTTTACTTTCATCTATGTCGAATATGCCTTCGATGATCGCTTTCTTCTCGCCATGGCGCACGTAATCAGAAGACGCACGCATCCCGATGAGTTGGCCAATTGCATCAATGATGATGGACTTACCCGCACCTGTTTCACCACTGAGCACCGTTAAGCCATCAGAGAGGTGAATTTCTAAAGTATCAATAATTGCAAACTGTTTAATAGATAAGGTTTGTAACATTGAAGTTCACTTCCTTATGCTTATAGTAAGTTAAAGATTCTTGTCTTGATTGTCTCACTCGCGTCTTTGTTACGGCAAATGATTAAGCATGTATCATCACCACAAATTGTACCGAGTACTTCTTCCCAATCGATTTGATCAAGGATAGCCCCTATGGATTGGGCATTGCCTGGTAAAGTCTTTAAGACGAGGAGATTCTCTGTTCCATCAATGTTGACGAAAGAATCCATTAAATAACGACCGAGTTTCTCGAGTGGGTGATATTTTCGGTCGTTTGGCAAGCTATAGACATATTGTCCTGCTGGCGTAGGCACTTTGATGAGTTGAAGTTCTTTAATATCTCTGGACACAGTTGCTTGAGTAACATTTAAATCATACTGGTTTAAACGTTTAACGAGTTCATCTTGGGTTTCAATCTTCTCATTAGAGATAATTTCACGTATCTTGATATGACGGACTGACTTTTTCGCCATGTATAACACCTCTATCAACGAATATTTATACAATGATTTTAACACATTGCTTCCCATTTCACTACTATATGTATCAGTGATTGAGAGTTTGATATGAGTGGACTACGGTATAATAAATATTAATTATTGTGGTTGATTCGTAAACACTTTGTAAGTATATTCATGTATATAAATTAATAGACAAGGTTTTCTCGTTTATGTAATTCCACTTTGGATAAACTTTCAACAAGCACTAGATGAACTTGAATTGTCACCTCTACTTGATTGGTGTCTCAATAAAAGAAGTTCCATGAGAGCCAACTTGCTCCCAAATGGAACTTAGGTCTATCAACGTTAATTTCATGTTAATGATCACGTTGTACAAAAAGTTGAATAATTTCATTTAAATGTGACGTATCGTATTGAGGTTGAAGTGTTTCCAAATTACGATATGCACTATCAGCTTCATGCTGTAATTTTTCTTCTGCCCCTTCTTTTCCTAATAGAGAGACATAAGTACTTTTATGATTGGTCACATCGCTACCGACTGCTTTACCGAGTTTATCTTGGTCTCCGTAAACGTCTAACAAATCGTCTTTAATTTGAAACATTAAGCCGAGATGTTCACTGTAAGCTTCTAACGCTTGCGCGATTTCTGTCGTAGGTTGAGCAATATCAACAGCAGCCATAACTGCAAATTTCAATAAAGCACCTGTCTTAGCACGATGAATTTGTTGCAAGGTCTCTAAATCAATATCTGCATTCTCGCTTTGCATATCGAGCACTTGGCCACCAACCATACCTTGATGTCCACTCGCTTTGGATAGTCGTGCAAGGAGTTGAACCTTTGTCTCAGGTGCTAACTTAGAATCAGTAGAGATGATTTCAAATGCCTTAGTGAGTAACGCATCTCCAGCAAGAATCGCTTTCCATTCACCATAAACTTTATGGTTAGTAAGTTGTCCACGGCGATAATCATCATTGTCCATTGCTGGTAAATCGTCATGAATAAGAGAGTACGTATGGATCATCTCTAGCGCTAACGCAGTGTCTAACCCTTGATTTACGTCTTCATTTAACGTATGAAGTGTTAAAAGTACCAATAGTGGACGTAAACGTTTGCCACCTGCGTCGAGAGAGTAACGCATGCTTTCTTCTAAATCGGTATTCAGATGCGTATCACTTACTGCTTTTTGAAGATGCGAATTAATGAGGTTAATATACTCAGTCATTTGTTGATTCATTGTTATTATCACCTTCATTATTTGACGCCTCGTCTTTGACAAGTTCATTGACTTTCTCTTCTGCGTTTTTCAAAGTTTCATTACAAGAGGCAGATAACTTCATACCACGTTGATATAAATCGAGAGACTCTTCAAGTGATACCGTCTCATTGTCTAATTTATTGACGATACTTTCTAATTCTTTCATCATTTCTTCAAAACTTTGCTTTTCTTCACTCATCATTTTTACCCACTTTCTCTACAGAAGCTTTAATATTTCCGTCTTTCATAGCTAAATTCAACTGATCGCCTTTACTAATTTGATCCACACTTGTTACGACTTGATCATCTTTACTAATGATAGAGTAACCCCGTAACATGACGTTTGTTGGGCTCAAGTTATTGAGCAATTCTACTTTATTCTTGAGTTGCGTTTCGTTATGAGATAACATCTGTCGCAAGCGTTGAACAAGTACTTGTTGATAACGCGCTACATGACTTTGATATTGTTTAATATCGTTCAATAGATAACGCAAATTAAATTTTTGAGAAACCAAACGTAAATCTTGTCTTGCCTGTGTCAATTGCATTTTTAAATTAAGATTTAATTGCTTTTCTAACTCATCACGACGTTGAATTTGTTGATCGTAAAGTAAAGATGGCGTCTTAAATTTATAATAAGATGCTAAATAATCTAAGCGCTTGCGTTGCTGTTTAATGATTTGTTGTATCTGACGCGTCATAGATAATTGTACTTGTTTGAGTTGTTGCATCAGTTCAAACTGATCTGGCGTAGCAAGTACAGCAGCATGTGTGGGTGTAGCGGCTCGAACATCCGCGACTAAATCGCTAATAGTATAGTCCGATTCATGACCTACTGCAGAAATAATCGGCGTTTGGCAGTTGTAAATTGCACGTGCAACCTCTTCTTCATTAAAGTTCCATAGATCTTCAATTGAACCTCCACCACGACCGAGGATAATCACATCTACACCGAGTTGATCGGCTTGTTCAATCTTAGCCACGATATCATCTTTCGCTTGCTTTCCTTGTACTAATGTACTGATATATTCTTGTTTAACTAACGGATAGCGGCTGTTTAATGTAGAATAAATATCTCGAATGGCTGCACCTGTACTTGCAGTGAGTATTGCTATGCTTGAAGGAAACTGTGGTATTGGCTTTTTATTGACATCATCAAACAAGCCTTCTTTACGTAACTTCTCTTTAAGCTCAGCTAGTCTCTGATAAAGAATACCAATGCCGTCTAGCTGCATCTTATTGACATAAAGTTGATAATTTCCTCTCTTCTCAAATACCGAAACACGTGCTTCAATCAGTACTTCGTCACCTTCTTTAGGTGTAAAGCCAAGTTTAGATGCGTTACCTCTAAACATCGTCGCATTGATGACACTATTGTCGTCTTTGACGTTAAAGTAGAGGTGACCACTCGTATGCTTTTTAAAATTAGATAATTCACCTTTAATTAAGATAGTTTGAAGATGTGGATCCTGATCAAACTTGTACTTAATATATTTAGTTAAAGCAGAAACGCTGAGATAATCTGTCATACCACCACCACGCTTTATTTAATATTACTTAAGACCCCGTTAATAAATTTATGATGATTGTCATCACTGAATTGTTTAGTCAATTCTACAGCTTCGTTAATCACGACTTTTTCAGGCGTGTCGCCATTCATAAGTTCAAATGTCGCCATGCGCAGAATGATGCGATCGGTTTTAAGTAAACGATCGAGTGTCCAGTCTTGTAAATAAGGTGCAATCTTCTCATCTAAGACACTCTCGTGATCTTTCACTCCTGTAACGAGCCAGTTGATAAAATCTAAATCAATATCATCTTCGTCTTTATCATCTTTAATGAAATTCACAGCTTCAGCTATAGATAAGTCATTATTTTTAACTTCTAATTGAAATAGAGTTTGAAAAGCTTGTGTTCTAGATTCTCTACGACTCATGATAAACTCCTTCAAAATGTATTTTTTATCTACTTATGAATGTTCAGTGTCATCATCCATAATATTGTATTTCTCTAAGAATTTCGTGTTAAATTCCCCACTTCTAAAGATGTCATTCGATAAGAGATTCATATGGAAAGGAATTGTTGTATCAATGCCTAACACGAGATATTCACTTAACGCACGTAAACCAGACATAATGGCATCATCTCTCGTCGGTTGATGCACGATTAATTTACCGACCATAGAATCGTAATATGGTGGAATCGTGTAATTGGTATAACATGCTGATTCTACACGCACACCGAATCCTCCTGGCGCAAGATATTGCGTAATCTTACCTGGTGAAGGCATGAAGTTTTTGTATGGATTCTCAGCATTAATACGAAATTCCATGGCGTGTCCATTGATAGTGACATCTTCTTGCTTAAATGGAATCTCTTCGCCCATTGCTACTTTCAGCTGTAGCTTCACTAAATCCACACCTGTGATCATTTCTGTAACTGGGTGTTCAACCTGGATACGCGTGTTCATTTCCATAAAGTAGAAATCATCCGTATCTAAATCATAGATAAACTCAATTGTTCCTGCATTTTCATAATTAACTGCCTGTGCTGCACGAATAGCTGCATTACCCATCTCAACACGTTTCTCTTCGCTGAGAATTGGAGATGGTGCTTCTTCAACAAGTTTCTGCATACGGCGTTGAATCGTACAATCTCTTTCGCCGAGATGGACGATGTTACCGTGTTTGTCACCCATGATTTGAATTTCAATATGTCTGAAATTCTCGATGAATTTCTCTAAATATAAGCCGCCATTACCGAAAGCAGTTTCGGCTTCTTGTTGTGTCATCTTAAAGCCATTTTCTAACTCTTTCTCGTTGCGAGCTACGCGGATCCCTTTACCGCCACCGCCAGCAGTTGCTTTGATAATCACTGGATAGCCAATCTCTTTGACTAAGTCTTTCGCGTCATCAATTGTTTCAACGAGACCTTCGCTACCAGGTACAACAGGAACATTGGCACGTTTCATTTCTTCTTTAGCCACGTCTTTGATCCCCATCTTCTGAATAGATTCGTAACTTGGTCCAATAAACTGAAGTTGGCACGCTTCACATAGCTCTGCGAAATCTCCATTTTCAGCTAAAAAGCCGTAACCTGGGTGGATACCGTCACAACCTGTAGAGGTAGCGATAGAAAGTATGTTAGGTATGTTCAAGTAGGAATCTTTAGATTGCGTAGGCCCGACACAATATGCTTCGTCTGCAATTTGAGTATGTAAAGCATCTTTGTCGCCTTCTGAGTATATAGCAACCGTTTGTAATCCTAGCTCTTGACATGCACGAATAATGCGTACCGCAATTTCTCCGCGGTTAGCAATTAATATCTTCTTCATCTTACTTCACCTTGAATAACGGCTGGCCATACTCTACCATTTGGCCGTCCTCGACTAAGATTTCTGTGATTTCTCCAGAGATTTCTGCTTGGATTTCGTTGAATAACTTCATCGCTTCTAGGATACAAACTGTTGTATCATTAGACACTTTATCACCTACTTGTACGTACGGGTTCTCTTCTGGTGATGGTGATTTATAGAATGTACCTACCATTGGTGCTGTAATTGTTTGAGCATCGTCATCTGCTTGAGCAGACGCTTCACTATCTTGCGCACTCGGTGCTGGTTGAGCTGGAGATTCTGTAGGTGCAGCATACTGTTGTACGGGTTGTTGTGAACTAATTTGAGGAGTGATAATTTCAGTTTCTTTTTCTTTCTTTAAATTAACAACATTTGTTTTATCTTCTATATTAATCTCAGTTAAACTTGATTGATCAAGTATATCGATAAGTTCTTTTATTTCTTTAAAATTCATACTACTGACTCCTTCAGTTTGGTTTCATCTATCTATTCTATTTTACTTGAGTGGAATATTCAATTCAAGTCTATGTATACGTCTTTAGTTTTATTCAAATGAAATAGAATTTGTTTAAAATGCGTTTGTTTCAGTCTTGATGGATTTTCGCACTATCTCAGTAAGTGTGATATTAAGGTTGTGAACACGACAAAAATATAAGGCCCAGACACACAATGATGCGTGCTTGGACCTGTAAAATATATAAATTATGTTGCGCTTGCCAAAATAATTAGAATGCTTTATACGTGAGCTTACTCGGCATCATGTATTCGCGCGTGATGCATAACTACCATCGCTAGTGTTGATAACAAGTACGTCGCCTTCGTTAACGAATAATGGCACGTTTAAAGTGTAACCTGTTTCAACAGTAGCAGATTTAGTAGCACCTGTAGCAGTATCACCTTTAATACCTGGTTCAGTTTCTGTTACTTCAAGTTCAACTGTTTTCGGAAGCTCGATTCCGATAATTTCACCTTCGTAACTTTGAATTTGAACGTCCATATTTGCTTTTAAGAATTTCAATTCTTCTTGTAAGTAGTCGCCAGGAAGTTCTACTTGTTCGAATGTTTCATTGTCCATGAAGACATGAGTGTCACCATCAGCATATAAATATTGCATGCGGCGATTCTCAATCATCGCTTGTTCTACTTTCTCACCAGCTCTAAATGTCTTCTCTTGAATCGCACCTGTTCTAAGGTTACGTAATTTAGAGCGTACAAAGGCAGAACCTTTACCTGGTTTCACGTGTTGGAAATCGACAACTTTCCAAATTCCATTGTCTACAGAAATAGTTAATCCTGTCTTAAAATCATTAACCGAAATCATTCAGTTTCCTCCTCATTAACGCTTTCATTATAAAATAATAAGGTCTTTCGATGATTTAGTAAAGCGTTCACAACCATTTTCAGTGATTAAGATATCATCCTCAATACGAACGCCACCTAAACCTTCGAGATAAATACCAGGCTCTATTGTAACACATTGATTCACTTTAAGCGTGCTATCACTGCGACGTGAAAGCGCTGGCCCTTCATGAACATCTAAACCAATGCCATGGCCTAGGGAATGACCGAAATAGTCTCCGTAGCCTTTCTCACTGATATAGTCTCTGGCTACTGCGTCGAGTTCACTCGCTTTCATACCTGGTTTGGCTGCTTCAATCGCTTTAAGATTAGCGTCAAGCACGATTTGATGAATTTCTTTAAGTTTTTCATCAGGTTCACCCACAGCAAATGTACGTGTAATATCTGAGGCATAACCTTTGTAGTAAGCACCGTAATCTAAAGTGATTAAGTCACCATCTTCAATGACTTTGTCACTTGCGACACCATGTGGCATAGCACCACGATAGCCTGATGCTACAATCGTATCGAATGATGTGTCTTCAGCCCCGAGTTCAAGCATTTTACTTTCAAGTTTCGCTTTAACGTCATGTTCCGTCATGCCCGCTTTCATAACCGTTAGGATATAGTCATATGCTTCATCGACTATCTCAGCAGCTTTTTGAATAATTTGAATTTCGTCTTGAGTTTTGACTTCACGAATTTCTTCGATGGCACCTGAAACGCTAATTAAGCTAATTGGTGCTTTACTGAGTTTTAGATACGTATCATATGAGACAAGATTCCCTTCAAAACCTACATTTTCTACATTTAACTCTTGTAAATGTGATTTAATTGCATCAAGTAAGTTTCCATCCTGATTAATGAAGTTAAATTCGGTAGCTTGTTGTGAAGCTTGATCCATATATCTAAAGTCAGTGAGCAAGATTCTCTTCTCTGACGTGATAATCAATGCCCCGCTCGTACCTGTGAATTGAGATAAATACCGACGATTGAAATCTGACAGTACAACGAGCGCATCTAAGTGTTTGTCGCTCAATAATTGCTTCACTTGTTCTAGTCTATCCATGATCATTCCCCCGTCCTTTAAGTTTGTACTTTTCCTGCTTATACCTTAAAATGATAGCATAATTAGGTTTAAAATGAATAGTTATTGATTTTTTATAGGAGCAAAATAATGAAGAAGAAATTAATTGCTGTACTATGTGCGTCTACTTTACTAGTAGGCTGTGGAAGCCAAAATTTAACACAACTCGAAAAGAAAACAACAGATTTACGTGATAAAAATCATAAAATGAAGTTAGAGATTCAAGAATTACAACAGTCAAAATCTCAGCATGAAGAGAAGATTAAAGCTTTGCAGAAAGATAAAAGCAATATGAAGCAAGCGAAGTCGAATCATAAGAAGGTTTCTAACTATAAGACTTCTTCTCAGTATTATAAAGATATCACTGACGTGTTAAACGAATACCATGATCAGAAAAAAGACATTGAGGCAAATAAACATAGTTCGAAGGTAGAATCGAAAATCAACGGTATGGTCGAAGATTTAGATCAAGCCCGTGACCACTACACTGAGAATCTAAATAAAGATGATATGTCTGCCGACGACAAGAAAAAAGATAAGTCAATTTCTAAGTTACATAAAGATTTAACTAAAGCTTTTGATGATATTCAAGACGGCTATAGTAAAAAAGATAAAAAGAAAATTTCCAGTGGCCAAAAGAAATTATCACAAATTAAGTTAGATCAATAATTACAAGCTAAATTAGTTTCTAAGTATTATAGGAGTGTTCATTTTTGAGAAATGTATTATTCTACATTGTCATCATCATCGCTGCATTCGGATTGATTATGAATTTTGATGTCTTCTTCTATAGCATCATTCGATCATTGATTACGCTAGCGATCATCGGAGTGATTATCTATTTAATTTATTACTTCTTCTTCCTTACAGAAGATCAACGAAAGTATAAACGTGCGCAACGTAAATATAAACGACGCAACAAACATTAAATAGAAGTTAAAAAACCTTCTGAAGTTATTTGGCAACTTCAGAAGGTTTTACTTTTATTTGCGATACGTCCAATCATCAGATCTATATTTTTCAGCAATTTCTTGGACTTCTTGTTCTTGAGCGTCAGTCAGTTGTAGTGGTTTAAAGTCGATGTTTAAACCTTTTTTAAAACCAGTAGCAAAGGCATCTTCCATTTGTTCCAAAGTGATGTGCTCATCAGAAATATCATTCATAGCTACAGCTTTATCAAGAAATGCTTTTTTCATTTTATCTTTCAAACGACTATTCTTGAACTTGAACATGTCGAATAAATCATCGATATCTACATCTTGTAAGAGTGAACCATGTTGAAGAATTACGCCTTTCTGACGTACTTGCGCGCTTCCTGCGATCTTACGTCCTTCCACTACAAGCTCATACCAACTTGGTGCGTCGAAACACACGGCACTACGAGGTTGTCGTAATTTAGCACGCTCCTCTTCCGAACGCGGGACAGAGAAGTGAGCATCAAAGCCAAGGCTTCTAAAACCTTCGAGCAAGCCTTGAGAAATAACTTTGTAAGCTTCAGTTACTGTACGCGGCATTTCGGGATGATCTTCAGGGACAATGACAGCATAAGTCAGTTCCTTGTCATGAAGTACGCCTCTTCCCCCAGTTGGGCGTCTGACAAGTCCATACCCTTTCTCTTTAACTTTATCGATATCAATTTCTTTCTCTAAACGTTGAAAATAACCTACAGATAATGTGGGAGGGTCCCAAGTGTAGAAGCGAATAACTGGATCGATTTCTCCACGAGACACAATGTTTAACAACGCTTCGTCCATTGCCATATTGTAGTATGGATCACGACTACCTGTATTGATGAAATTCCAAGTTTCTACCACAATTAAAACCCCTAACCAATATAATTAGCATGACTCTAATTGATTTAAAGTATGCCCGACAACGTTAAAATGCAATAAAAATTTTGATAAATTGCATTCACAGTCTTATAATATATAATAGCGATTTATGAGGGAGGATGCAAGATGAGTAACTTTGTATACATTGCGTTAATCATCATCGTCATCATCATTTTATACATGGTTATACAAATGATTTGGAACAAACGTGCTGTGACTGAGTTAGATCAGAATGAGTTCCATAAAGGTTTACGTAAAGCGCAAGTCATCGATGTGCGTGAGAAAGTGGACTATGATTATGGACATATTAACGGCGCACGTAATATCCCAATTACGATGTTTAAACAAAGATTCCAAGGTTTGAGAAAGGACCAGCCTATTTACTTAGCCGATGCAAATGGTGTCGCAGCCTATCGTGCCGCGAGAATCTTGAAGAAGAATGGCTATAAAGACATTTACATGCTTAAAGGCGGCTATAAAAAGTGGACAGGTAAAATCAAATCTAAAAAATAATGTATTGAAAAAAGCAATCCTGAAGAGGATTGCTTTTTTCATGCCTGAAATAGTGATTTCAGAGTTATTCTTTTTCAGCGTGTAAACCGTCAAATTTTAATACCGGTTTACGCGCAGCTTTCGTTTCATCTAAGCGATCAATGATTGTATGATGTGGCGCTTCAAGTACTTTATCTGGATCATTTTTCGCTTCTTCTGAAATTTGGATGAGCGCGTCACAGAAGTAATCTAATGTTTCTTTAGATTCAGTTTCTGTAGGCTCAATCATCATACCTTCATCCACATTGAGTGGGAAGTAAATTGTAGGTGGATGTACACCGAAATCTAACAAGCGTTTTGCAATGTCGAGAGTACGCACACCGTGTTCTTTTTGTTTTGAACCACTGAGTACAAATTCGTGTTTACAGTATTGTTCGAATGGAATATCAAATTCATCTTTAAGACGTGCTTTAATATAGTTCGCGTTAAGCACAGCTGCTTTTGAAACTTCTTGTAAACCTTTGTTGCCCATTGTGCGAATATAAGTGTACGCTCTTAGGTAAATACCGAAGTTACCATAGAATGGTTTAACTCGTCCAATTGAATTTTCAATTTCGTTTTCGTAACGGTAGTGGTCGCCATCTTTAACTACGAGTGGTTTTGGTAGATAGCTTGCTAATTCTTTAACAACACCTACTGGACCTGAACCTGGTCCGCCGCCACCGTGAGGGCCTGTGAATGTCTTATGCAAGTTTAAGTGTACAGCATCGAAGCCCATGTCTCCTGGACGTACTTTATCCATAATTGCGTTGAGGTTGGCACCATCATAGTAAAGTAAGCCGCCTGCTTCGTGGACAATTTCACGGATTTCCATGATATTTTTCTCGAAGATACCTAACGTATTAGGGTTAGTCAACATAATAGCAGCAGTATTCTCGTTAACGACGCGTTTTAAGTCTTCGATATCTACTTCACCGCGTTCGTTGGACTTGACAGTGACAGCTTTGAATCCAGCAAATGCTGCTGAAGCTGGGTTTGTACCATGCGCTGAGTCTGGAACGATGACTTCGTTTCTGTGACCTTGACCATTTTTTTGATGGTAAGCTTTGAAGATCATTAACGCTGTCCATTCACCGTGAGCACCAGCTGCTGGTTGCAGTGTAACTTCGTCCATACCTGTAATTTCTTTAAGTTCTTCTTGTAAGCTATGAATGATTTCAAGTGAACCTTGAACTTGTGATTCATCTTGTAATGGATGTGCCTCAGCGAAGCCACCTAAACGCGCTACTTTTTCATTAATTTTAGGATTGTATTTCATCGTACAAGAGCCGAGTGGATAGAAACCAGAGTCTACACCGAAGTTTTTATTTGATAGCTCTGTATAATGACGTACAAGGTCTAATTCAGCAACCTCAGGAAGTTCTGCTTTCTCTTTACGAATAAACTTCTCATCAAAAACATCATTTACTGATTGAGATTCAACTTCTTTCTGAGGTAAAGAATATGCATAACGTCCTTCTCTAGAACGTTCAAAGATTAGAGGCCTAGATTTACTTACTACCATTTAACTCACCTGCTTTCTTCACGAATGAATCGATTTCATCTTTAGTGCGTAATTCAGTCACGGCAACGAGCATGTGATTAGTGAAGTCTGAACTTGCTTCACCTAAATCGAAACCGCCGATGAATCCTTCATCAACTAACGCTTTGTTGATTTCAGAAATAGGTTGATCAAATTTAACTACGAATTCGTTATAACTTGGTGCTTCAGAAACCTCAAAGCCTGCTTCTTTGAATTGATTTTTCGCGTAATTCGCATTTTCGAAGTTTCTTAACGCAATGTCGTACATACCTTGCTTACCTAATGCTGACATGCAGATGGATGAAGCAAGTGCATTAAGTGCTTGGTTAGAACAGATATTCGAAGTCGCTTTGTCACGACGAATATGTTGTTCGCGAGCTTGTAAAGTCAATACGAAACCACGGTTACCGTCTTCGTCTTCAGTTTGACCTACTAAACGACCAGGTGTTTTACGCATTAATTTTTTAGTTGTCGCGAAGTAACCACAGTGTGGTCCACCGAATTGAGCTGGAATACCGAATGGTTGTGTGTCACCTACAACGATATCAGCACCAAAGCTACCTGGAGGAGTAAGTAATCCTAGAGCTAATGGGTTTGCATAGACGATGAACAATGCTTTTTTATCTTCAATGAATGAATGGATTTTTTCTAAATCTTCAACTGAACCGTAGAAGTTTGGATATTGAACGGCAACTGCTGCTGTGTTGTCGTCTACAGCTGCTTCAAGTTTGTCGAGGTCAGTGATTGTACCATCTAAGTCAACTTCTTCAATTTCAAACTCGTCTCTTACTTTAACGTAAGTGTGAAGTACTTGAAGTGCTTGGTAATGTAAACCTTTAGATACGACAATCTTATTCTTCTTAGTTTGGTTAAAAGCAAGGATACAAGCTTCTGCAAAGCTAGTCATACCATCATACATAGATGAGTTAGCAATATCCATATCTGTGAGTTCACAGATTAATGTTTGGAATTCAAAAATAGCTTGTAGTTCACCTTGAGAAATTTCAGGTTGGTATGGTGTATAAGCAGTATAGAATTCAGATCTTGAAATCATAGCATCTACTACTGCTGGAGCATAGTGATCATACACGCCTGCTCCGAGGAATGAAGCGTGTGTTTCTTTAGTAATGTTTTTATTTGAAATACGAGTTAAACGTTTCATTAAGCTTGTTTCAGGTTCTGCATCTGGAATGTTTAACTCTCTGCCAAGTAAGACTTCTTTAGGTACATCTCCATATAAGTCTTGAATGGACTCAGCACCTATAGTATCTAACATTTCTTTACGATCTTTCTCAGTTAATGGAATATAACGATGACTCAAGATTTACACCCTTTCATTATTTGCTAATTTGATTTTTCTTAACGATTTTAGCATCAACTTGACGTTTACGAACTTGAATGACAATTTCTTTGCCCATTTCGAACTCGTCACGGTCAATGATAGCTAAACCAATAGCTTTACCAGATAATGGTGATTGCGTTCCTGAAGTCACTTCACCAATTTCTTTGCCATCTTTATTCATTACAGTATAACCAGTTCGTGGAATACCTTTACCGATCATTTCGATACCTACTGTACGGCGTTTAGAACCATTTTCTTTTTGATCTTTAAGTACTGATTTACCAATGAAATCAGCATCGATAAGTGGTTTAGCTGCAAATGCAATACCACCTTCATATGGAGTAATAGATTCTGTTAAATCTTGACCATGAAGTGGTAGACCAGCTTCTAATCTAAGCGTGTCACGCGCACCTAAGCCACATGGCTCTACATCGTATTCTAAGAAGCCATTCCAGATATCTAAGGCATCTTCAGATTTACAATAAATTTCGAATCCATCTTCACCTGTATAACCAGATTGAGAAAGAATCACATTTTTACCGAAAATCGTAACATCCATTTTGAATTCGAATGGTTTCATTTCTGAAACGTCTACATCTACTAAGTCTTGTACAAGATCTCTCGCTTTAGGACCTTGGATTGCAAGTTGACCGTATTGATCAGAAACATTTGAAACTTCTGCATCAAATTGATCTGAGTGTGATTTCATCCATTCAAAGTCTTTATCTGTATTAGCAGCGTTTACGACAAGTAAATACTCATTATCACCGATTTGATAAGTGATTAAGTCGTCAATAACGCCACCTTCTTCATTACAAAGAGCTGTATACTGAGCTTTACCAATTTCTAACTTATCAGTGTCATTTGATAATAAATATTGAACTAATTGTGATGCTTCAGGTCCTTTGATGAGTACTTCACCCATGTGACTGACATCAAATAACCCTTTATTTGTACGTACAGCATTGTGCTCCTCTTTAATGCTAGAGAACTGAACAGGCATGGCCCATCCACCAAATTCGACAATCTTAGCACCACTATCGACAAACGCTTGATAAAGTGGTGTCTTCTTAAGTTCATTAGACATCTTGAAGCCCCCTATTAATTATTTTTAAAAATAAAGACAGGATAGCCTAAGCTATCCTGTCAGAATCTTTCAGGAATGCGTCACAGTGTCATCCTTTTGCCTGAGAGATTCGTATTTACTTGCACCTTCGGCGATGATTATATTCAACAAAGAATACAATCATTCTCTCTAACACTGATCAATCGCAAGATAACTCATTAAAGATTTCATCATGCAAATCTTTAAGAGATTGATTACTATTCACTTTGATGAATGCGATTTCATTATATCTTGAATATCTGTCTGAATACAAGTTTTTTAAGTCATAAAGTGACTTATTATTAGCATTCGGCCGATTAGGATCGTTACGAATTCTGTCATATACAATCTTTAAATCACAGTCTAACCACACGATGTTAGATTGCTTGTTAAGGATTTCTATAGATTGGGCACCTTCTATAATTCCACCACCTGTAGCTATAACTTCAAATTGTTGAATGCATTCTTGTAAATAGTGAGCTTCTAAGCGTCTAAAGTGTTGCTCTCCATATTGTTTAAAAATAGCGGGAATAGTCATTTGTTCTTGTTCGACGATATAATGATCTAAATCCACATATGATAACTGATAAGTAGAAGCAATATATTCACCGAGTGTCGTCTTACCTACTCCCATGAATCCTATTAATATTAGCGGTAATCTAATGTTTTTTGGCAATGTGATCTTCCTTTAAGTGTGATGTTTTGATTAACCGATCGTAATCATGTTCGATATTATCTAACGTTTTTAGTTTAATACTATATTGAACAGTGTAAATTGAGATTACTGATAAATATAGCATAAATACCCCCATCACAAAAGGATACATGTAGCCTTTAACTTTATACGTAAAATTGCTTATGATACATCACTCCTTTGTCCCTAAGACGAATATCGACCTCAATAAGATGAGCTTTAACTTTACGAACTTTAAACTGAGTGACTTGATTTAATACAGTTACATTGCCTTTACCATTTACTGTCTTGATGATCTTACCATTCTTATAACTATATTTGCATAAACCTTTGCTATCAAATATTGATGAGGATGTCGAGTGATTCTCAATGTCGAGAGAAGGGCTAGTCGAAAAATCCGCTATTAAATCTCTTGCAAAGAGTTCAAGTTCGATATCACTATTAGTGCTGAGATGGTAGTCGAAGAATTTCGTACTATTAATGATCAGCGGCAAGATAGTTAGAATAATGATTGTAATCGTTAGTGCGAGTAGCAATTCAATATAGGTGAATGCTTTATAATTATTTCGGATAGCATATTTCAGTTTCTTTATCAGAGATACATAAATCTTTGTGTTGATAGTAGATCTCATATTGCTTGATTTTTAAACCTTTCATCAATTCTAGCTTTTGTTCTCTAGAAATGAGTGCTGCTAATAAGCGTTTCATCTCCATAGTATGGTGTTTCTCTTGAAGTGTATGATTCATTCGTAACATCAATGGAAATAATAGTAAGCATAATATAGAGAGCGTACTTAAAGATAGTAAGCCATCCATTAATAGACTCCCTTTTACTTTAGACTTTTTCATAACGAATTCGCCCTTTCTCAATGTGGAATATTAAACGATAGATTTCTTTGTCATAATAGATGTAAACTGAACCAAATTGATTCACTTCGCCCTTTTTATCGAAATTAATATAATCGAGGTTTGATTTATTCATAATTGTTCCTTTAGGAAGTGTAATTGTAGATTTTTTTGTTGCACCCTGTTCTTTAATTTCAATTTGATTGGTGCCCTTTTTAAACAAGACAATAATTGATTTTTGATCGTGTATTGCTTTAGATTTATAGAGGTTTAAATGACTAATTAACTGTGTCATGCGTTTTTGGTTAGTCTTAGTATAATTTGTATTGAGTAGAGAAGCGTGGGTTTGGAGATACATTAAGATACTGATAATAAAGAGGACGAATAGCAGCTCTACGTACGTAAAAGCTTTCGTGGCGTTAAGATGCACGCGCTTCTCCATTTTGAATTGCTATCGCTTGGCCATTTTTACATTTCTTCTGTTGTTCTTTGATATAGCCTTCTCTAATTAAGTCGTCGATGGAGTCAGGTTTATGGTCGTTTTTAAGTGTATAAGCCTCAATCTGACTATTAACCATCTTAACTTGTGCATCACACCCTGTCGTTTGAATGTGTTGAGACTGTTTCGCTATATTCGGGATGATTAATATTAAGAGTAAGCTGATAATGAGGAGTACGAGTAACATTTCTATAAGTGTAAAAGCCGATTTTAAATAACGTTTGTGTAGTTTCTTCATGGTGATTCCTTTCCTATTTAATCGTTTGCATAAGTTCAAACATTGGTAACATGATGACGAGGTATAATGCGACAATTAAAAATGCAAGTAACCCAAAAATAATAGGTTGCACGAATTTGAGTTGCTTGAGTATTTTACGTTCAATCTTTGCGATAAGTATCGAACTATAGAGTTTGAGTTCAATATCAAGTTTACCTTTCTTTTGACCTTGTTCGATAAAGGTAATTAATTCACTTTCGAAACATTTAAGTGACGCTAAAGTTTGCCCTAATGGAGAGCCTGCTTCAGTGTGTTCTAAAATATAATGCCCTAAGTAGTTAAGGTAAGCATCTTTCGTCTGAGAAGTATAAATTTCAACAATTTTATTCAGTGAAATCCCATTACGATAAAACAAAGAGAATTCAGTTGCTAAACGATACGTCTTTAATAACTTGAAATAGTGCTTAAGGCAGGGAATGTGAAGTACGAACTGAATTCGAGATGGTGGTGATAAGCGCTGATAGAATACTATGAGTAGCAATGTGACACAACTGCCAATGATAAAAGTGACAAATAGACTGGGAGGCAATAGAACGATGAACTGAGTGAGCCCCTTTTGGAAAGCTGACAAATTAACGTCCATCGTTTCGTAGAGATTCTGAAATTCTGGAATGACTGTCTGATTTAAGACAATAAGCATCACAATAAATATAGACAGCAGTACAATAGGATATTGCAACGTCTTGAGTAAGCTTTGTTTCGCTTGTCGTTGTCTTTCCATATAATCAATACTAGAAATTAAACAAGTATTCAGTTCCCCAAATAACTCAGCAAAATACACTTGCATCACTATGGTTTGAGGATAATGTAATAGTTCTAGAAGCGTTGCGCATCCTGAACCTTGCTGTAATGCTTGAGTGATCTGTTGACGCGTTTCTTGTCGACGTATATGAAGGTGTTGTAGTAGAAAGTGTATGGCTTCAGATAAAGTGAAACCGTGTGCTAATAGATCTGCGAGACGCTTTAAGAAGTCAATTTGATCAAGTGTAGATAAAGGTTTAAGATGGAACAATTTAGAGATATCGATCGACGGTGTCTTCACAAATAACACCTTCTTTCGACATTTCTTTAAGAATGTAAGATAAATTCTGGAAAGTATAAGGCATCGTTTGCTCGTGCTCGAAAAAGTAAGCGATATCCTCTTTCATCATCATTTCACAGACCAATTCTCGCTTATCATCGCTGATAGGAATGAGACGTTGATTCGTAATATTAATCAACGCTTGCTTAATTTCTTGTTCAGATATCCCCATTTCCAACAGACGAAGTAAAGTACCTCTACAATCATTCGCGTGAATTGTTGAAAGGACAAGGTGCCCGCTCATACTTGCTTGAATCACATATTTCGCTACATTAGCATCACGAATTTCACCGATAAGTATGATATCTGGATCACAGCGTAGTATCGCTTTAAAGGAACTCGCATAGTTAATCCCCGCCTTTTCGTTAATCGAGATTTGAGTAATGCCATTTATTTTTTGTTCAATCGGATCTTCCACAGTGATGATATTCAAATTTAATTGATCTTTAGCGTAATTAATCATCTGATACATTAAAGTGCTTTTACCTGATCCTGTTGGCCCACTAAAGAGAATCAAACCTTGTTTCTTATTCATCAACTTATACAAAATGTCGCCGTGTTTCGTTTCAGAATGCTGTTCAAAGTATTGCGGTATTAAACGAATAACACAACTTTCAATCCCTAAGGACAGTGGCAATGTCGAAATACGTAAATAATAAGGTCGCTTAGCTTTGAATAAATAGCGACCGCTCTGTGCGATGATATGGGTTGACACATCGAGGCCTGCCAAATACTTCATATACGTTAGTAATTTCGTATAAGTTTCGTGTTGAATTGATTCAAAACTCTGCAGGTTATCATTGATACGAAATTTCACAAATACTTCCTCTTCTGATGGGATAAAGTGAATATCCGACGCTTCGTGCTTAATTGCCCTTGAAATCATTTCTTTGAATAATAGTTTCAAAAAATCACCTCCTACATATATACACGTAGGAGGTGATGATTTTACTTTTATGAATTTGAAAAACTTTTAAAAGCCGAGTAAGTAGGGATTATCTATCTCACCCTCAACAGTAGTAGAAGGTCCGTGTCCTGGATAAAGTGGTAAGGTTTCATCGAGTTCAAACAACTTAAATTTAATACTATCGATAAGTGTCTCCATATCACCACGATATAAATCTGTACGACCAATACCTCCATTAAAGAGCGTATCGCCGACTACGGCAAATTCATCAAAGACATAAGTTAAACTGCCTGGAGAATGTCCTGGCGTGTGTAGAACCTCTATGGCAAAATCGCCTATTTGTGTAGAACCTTCTTGAAGATTTGTTGGATGAGCTTGACTCGTAATTTCAGGTAAACCATATTGTTTAAATTTAGCAGCACCATTCTTCTCAGGGTCAGTTAAGAAGTCAAATTCTTCTTCATTTAAATACACAGGGACATCATATTCTGCTAGGATATCATCTAACGCACCAATATGGTCAAAATGCGCATGAGTAAGAATAATCCCAATGAGTGGTTTATCAATTTCTCTAAGACGTGCTAAGATCTTCTCACTTTCGCTTGAAGGGTCTACGAGTAAGAGCTCATGATCATTTTCAATAAAATACGTATTCGTACTAGCAATACCTAAAGTTAAATGAGAAATTTGCATTATTGATCACCTTGGTTAGATAAGTGCTTTTGTACTGAAGCAAGTTTATCATTCATCTTACGAGATTTATCTCTGCGGTCATCGATACGAAGGTTGGTACAAACGCGATCGAGTCCTTTATCAAACGGTAGCTCATGAATTGCTTGTACGACTTCAAATAAGTCTTTCAAGTCACCTTCAATTAATGTATTCATTGGTGTAAGTTGATAGTCTATCTTGCCTTCAGATTTAAATTCCTCGAGTTTAGTTTGAATTTCTGCAATATATTTACTCACACTTGGGCCTTCAGTTCCTACTGGTATAACAACTACGTCTACAATTGCCATTATTTAACTCCTCCCTTTTCAATCACATAAGTGTAAATCAAGCCTGCTGCACCGGTGATACCTGCATCGTTACCTAACTGAGCTTGAACAATTTCCGTTTCATGTTGTGCAGGTGTGAAAGTGATGTTGCGGTATTCAGTCTTAATGTTCTCAATCAATATCGGTCCTGCTGTGGACATGCCGCCGCCAAGTATGATGTATTTCGGATTGCTTGTTACACTGATAATACTACATACATAAGCGATATAGTTAGCGACTTTCTCAGTGATAAAGATACAGAATTGGTCGCCTGCTTTAGCTGCATCGAACACGTCTTTCGCTGTTACTTTATGTTCTTTAATTAATTCGAGAATAGAAGATTTAAATGTCAGTTTCGGATAGTAAAAGTAAACGAGATTGACGACACCTGTTGCAGATGCGACCGTTTCTACACAACCTGACTTACCGCAATTACATCTGAAACGCTGATCTTGATCGATACGGAAGTGACCAATTTCTGCACCAGAACCTTTGTGTCCATGAACAATTTCTCCATTTGAGATAATACCGCCACCGAGTCCTGTACCTAGTGTAATAGCAACCACATCGTCAGCTTCGTTACCTGCACCTTTATGTTTCTCACCTAGTGCTGCAACGTTAGCGTCATTATCGACGTAAACCGGACAATCCACGAATTGTTGGAACATCTCACGTACGTGAACACGATCTTTCCAATAGAGATTGACTGCCCCATCGACGATACCTGATTCGAAATCTACGGGACCAGGCACGCCTATACCCACACCAATGACTTGTGCAAAGTCGTAGTCATGCGCAAATAGTTGTTCTTCGAAAGATTGATAGATTTGTTCTAGTAGCTTGTACCCTGTAGGATCCGTTGTATCTGTTTTAATAGACCATTTATGAATCTGATTGATCTTCTCATCAAATAGTCCTAGTTTACATGTTGTACCACCAACATCTGCCGCTAAAATGATTTTTGACATAATTCTACTTCCTTCTTTGACTAATAATTAATTTACATTGAAGATATTGTTCATTGGATATCAACTCATATTGATAAAGCTGCTTAATTTCTTGTTCAATCATTTCCAAATAATCGTTAGGATCTTTGAAGTAAATGATAAATCCAAACTGCTTTAACAATTGTAAGACATCATAGAAAGACTGAATTTCTTTAGGCATACTAATCATCCAACTCTTTCTTTAACCTTTGATAAGCATCCTTATTCGGATCAGCTTTGACAGCTTTTTTAATATAGCTTTTGGCTTTACTTTTATTATCAATCGCACGACTAGCAATCGCCAGTTCATAGTTTAAAATACCTGAGTTCGGATGTTCACGTAAACCGCGTTGCCAATCTGCAATCGCTTCGGTCTTTGAATGTTTGCTTGCAGTAATTAATCCTTTAAGATAATAGGTTTCATCGTCATCATAGTGCTTCGCAATTGTGTGTTTCACCATACTCTCTGCACTGTCATAATGCCCAGCTGACATTTCACTGGTAATAATATGGTTATAAATATTCTTCTCTTGAATGGTATAGATTCGGATTTGAGCTGCTAAAAAGAGTACAAGTGTAATAATCAAGACAATCCAAAATCCAGTACGATTATGCTCAAAGTAATAACCCATTAGCGTGATTAAGATGCCGCCAATTAAACCACCAAGATGCGCCACAATATTGATATTTGGAATAAATATTGAAATACCGATTAGGATAACTAATACAATGAGTAATTGACCGATTAATTTACGATTAAACGTCTTACTTAAGTACATAAATGTAAAAATAGCACCAATGAGTCCAAATATTGCGCCACTTGCGCCAGCAGATACAGTATGCGTATTAAAAGATAATGACGCAAAGTTACCGAATAAACCAGCGAACAAGTAAATCACTAACATGCGCCAATGGCCGACGATAGACTCAACAATTTTACCAAAGATGAACAAACTCAACATGTTCATGAGTAAATGTTCAAAGTTAAAGTGTAGAAACATCGAAGTAATCAGTCGATACCATTCACCATGAACAAAGTTAAAATGAACTAATCCACCCACATCTAAAAGTTTGAAGTCTGAAAAACGATTCAGAACTAAAAACATGATGAGCCAAATAAAAACGTTAATCGCAATCAAACCATACGTAATTGGCGCAAACTTCAACATATGTTTCTCAATAGGATTAGTATTTAATGCTTGCTTTCGATAATGGGATTTCGTCTTCTTGTCTTCGAAGCGGCTTGCCAAGCGTAATCCCAGACTAGAAGTGACTCGATCAACATCAGATTTCTCACGCAATATTTTGAAACGATATTTATGGCTATGATGACTATCTAAGTTCTCATGCGCGAAACCTTTGTCAGTAAGTATAAATACATTATACTGTTTCGGTGTAAAGTTGAGAAACTGAGTAATATCTGAATGGTGCTCATCGATTCGTTCTTTAATAAAACGCACATCTTGTGTTGAACTTGCACCGTACTGAAAGATGGCTACCTTCTTCGTTTGATGATTAGCAAGCCAAATCTCGGTATGGTCTTTATTATCATGAACTAGATGATAGTTCTTATATTTTATCCATAAATAGATAAGTTTCCAATAGTTTCTTTCTATATTCATTTGTGCCTCCGCTTAAGTTGTAGTTTCAATCATTCGATCGACTGGTTGGTCATGACTTTCAGGTGCAAAGTCATGGCGTTGAATATCATAGATTAAACTTAAAGTTGGAGGTTGATGATCGGTTAAGTATTTATCGAAGTAACCGCCTCCGTAGCCGATCCGATAACCATCGTCTCTAAACACTACTCCAGGGACAATCACTAAATCAAGATGATTACATAGCGGTGTATCCTCTGTCACATGATTGATTCCTTTATCATCTGGGCCTATCGCATCCATGTGTGGGAGGTGTTTGAAATTCATTTCCTTGTGCGCATAGTCTGTTTCAGGAACGTACACTTCTTTACCATGTTCAAGCATGTGTTCAATGATAGGTGTGGTGTTCACTTCATGTGGCATTGATAATACGATTCCCACTTTGTGCGCTTGTTGGAATTGATCCGTTTCATAAAGTTGCTGAGCTAAGTCTTCATCAGCACGTTGTTTGGTTTCTTTATCTAACGCTTTCATTTGTTGAAGCGTTTCCTTTCTTAACGACTTCTTAGACATGCTTACACCTTCTTTATATAAACTAAATATATTATAACGTTTCTCTGAGGCGATGTCATTTCAGGGCTGTCACCACGGTAGATAAAATTACTTTAAGGACAAATTATGAAATGAAATATTGTTTTCTTGAACTGACTATAATTACAAGTGTTGAATTTATAATTAATTTAACTCACAAGTCTGAGTAAAGTAAGCTTTGTTTATTGGAATGTTTTGATATTAGTGGAAGCCAAGACGACGAAATCAAAACTTTATGTATATTTAAAAGTTTACCGTTATATTATAAAGATTTGCTCCATTAATTCTAATTCAATAATTGCGCAGAAGTTCTCTGCATTTGAGGTCGCAGGTGCTGCCTCAAACACGAGTCAACTGTGCGAGGCCAGACAACGAAATCAAAGATTTCTGTCTTGCTCCTAAAAAAGTACCAAGCTCCGAAGAACTTGGTACTCGAAAATTTCTTATTTAGTTTCACGGTGTAAAGTGTGTTTGTTATCACGTGAACAGAATTTTTTCATTTCAATACGTTCTGGGTTATTGCGCTTGTTTTTAGTAGAAATGTAGTTTCTGTCACCACATTCTGTGCAAGCTAATGTAATATCTACGCGCATGTTGTGTTCCTCCTTATCTCTTCATAATACGACTAATTTATGATACCACTTCAAAGAGAAAATGAAAAGTATTATTTAACATTCTACCCTTTTTCAAGCCGTTTTTACTCTTCTCAAATCATCAGTCTTTATGATTTTTAAAATAATAATTAATGACATCGCGACCTAAGTCTCCACCGTTGAGCCATGGTTCAGGCACGGGTTGGTTCGTATACACAATACTGAACGCTAATTTCGGTTTGTCAGCAGGTGCATAACCAATATATGTGGAGTTAACTCGAGGATGACCATCTTGGTAAACCTCTGCAGTACCTGTCTTACCTGCTGAAGTCACGTCAGTATTATGGAAACTTTGATAGCCTGTACCATCAATCTTATTAAAGGTCATCTTGAAGCCTTCTTGAACTTGGCTAAGTTCATCAGACGTATTATTGATACGGTTTAAGACGTTACCTTTAATCTTATGTTTCAGTGGGCCGACTTCATCTTTGTTTGTTGCATCTCTCACTTCTAAACCAATATGAGGTTGAACGCGATAACCATCATTAGCAATTGTTGAAACATATTGAGAGAGCTGCATTGGTGTATAAGTATCATACTGACCAATCGCTAAATCTAAGTAGTTACCAGAGTTCGTATTTAACGGCTCAATTTGGCCGTTTGTCTCATTAGGTAGATCAATACCTGTCTTAACTCCTAGACCTACTTGGTTAAGTCCTTTACGTAATTTTTGACCAGCCTCTGTAATGTTATTAGGTAGAGACATATTCGGTGTATATGGATCGCCGGCAAGTTTCAACGCTGTCTTGAACATATAAACGTTGGATGAATGCATGAGCGCTTCTTTATCATCAATATCCTTGCGACCGTGTTGGTTGAAGTATGAGTGCTTCGTTAAGCCGCCACTGAATTTCAATGGCTCGTCAATCATGTGCTCACCGACTTTAATTGCATTATTTTGATAGCCTGCAAGTAACGTACCACCTTTGACTGAAGAACCTACTGCATATTGGCTCGTAAAGTTGCCGATATCGTAATCTGTGAGACTACCGTCTTTATCGATTTGTTTACCTGCCATAGCGAGAATATCTCCATTTTTAGGATTTTGAACGACAATCATCGCTTTATCCATATCTTTGGCACCTTCGCCACGAAGTTTCTTAATTTGTTTCTCAAGATATTCTTCTGTCTTTTTCTGTAAGTCTATGTCGATACTCAAGACGAGATCATCACCGCGTGAACCAGGGTTGACGACTTTAGAGTCTTTGACCTCACCTGATTTGTCAGTCGTGTATTTCATCTCTTTCTTCTTACCTTTCAACACATCTTCGTATTGATATTCGAGGTAAGATTTGCCGACGCGGTCATTACGTGAATAGCCTTTGGACAAGTATTTATCCGTTAGCTCTTTCGGTATACCTTCTTCAGGTGTTGAGACATCACCGAAGACCCCTCTTAACGTTTTGCCGTAAGGATATTTACGATCCCAATCCATAGTTGTATTTACACCTGGTAAGTCGGAAAGTTTTTGTGAAACTGCAGCGTATTCTTTATCAGAAACGTCATCATTCTTGATGGTTTGTGGATTTAATGTGGAACCAGCCATCATTTCTCGATAAATTGCGAGTACTTGTAAATCTTTCTTAGATAAACTATCAAGCTCTTTCTTTCCGATCTTATTGTGTTGTGCTTTGTCGAACTGATCTTGAGAAATACTGCCATCGTTGAGTAAATTCTCTTCACGTTTCATCATGGATTGCGCTTTTTCTGGATGAAGTTGAATCCAGAAATCTTGTTTATCTCTTTTAGTAATCTTATCTGTTTTCATATCGATGAGAGAAGATAATTTTTTTGCTGTTTTAAGAATTTCTCCTTGTGATGTCTTCTTACCTCTCGTATATGTAATAGCTTTTTTCGAAGCATTATCTACTAATACATTGCCGTTACGATCGAGAATTCTTCCTCGAGGCACGGACTCATTTACTGTTATGTTTTCGCTATCTTTGATTTGTTCTTTATAGTGAGAACCTTGTGCGATTTGTAAATAACCTAATCGCAGTACGATGATGGCAAAAATAAATACAATCACACCAAAGATAAAACGAATACGTTTATTCATGGTGTTTCTTATTTTTTCATCATTTGATCTTTCCTTTAATCTTTTTAACAACGCAACCTACCTCTATTCAATCGTTCTCTCTTAAAAGCATAAATGATTACGAAAGATTTTTCTATCATTTTAGTCAAATTAACTTGAGAAGATTTAACGTAAGGATTTGTGTTAGAAAGCACAGCTAACATAAATAAGACTGCCGACGAGAAATGGCTGTACACTTTTAATGGTTGGTGATAAAAAATCACTAGCCGTTAATTTTCTTTATACACCAAAAAAGGCACGAATATCTCTATA
>NZ_PPRN01000029.1 GCF_002902685.1 Staphylococcus pettenkoferi
GATATGTAGACATTACTTAATTGAATACAATACGGCTTTGTAATATATAACAAAGCAACTTTTTTAGACGAACCTTGATAACAGTCAACTATTCATACATTTGTTTTTACTCTTACGAAAAAAATTTAAAAAATTTATTTCGACCTTAGTTTGAATGGGTCACTTTTCTAATTCGCGATACTGAATTGTGTGTTGAAAGAAATATTTCAACAAAGAAACCGGCAGTTATTTTACAAAACAAAAAAGAGCTACGATAATTCAACTATCGTAACTCAGCAATTTATTTAGTTTCTTCTATAATTGAAAACCTCACCGTCATCTTCGTCCCTTTTCCAAGCTCGCTTTCAACCTCTATACTTGCGCCAATCTGTTCAGCCAAAGATTGCGCAATATAAAGGCCGAGACCAGAACCACCCGTTTGGAGATTTCGAGATTGTTCTACACGATAAGTACGGTCAAAGATATGTGGGATGTCTTCTTTCGCTATGCCTATACCTTGGTCAATGACAGAAATAGAAATTTGACGTGTACCTTCTTCCTCAATTTCTACAATAATGGGCGTACCTGAATGTGAGAATTTCAGGGCGTTGTCTATCAAATTTGAAATAATTCGTTCCAAAGCGACCTTGTCTTGCTTGAAACGAGGTATCTGCTTAGGCATTCTTAAATCTAAATGGCGATGTTCTTGTTCAATACGTTGTTGATAGGTATCAAAGATAGGAAGGAGGAGCTGATCCATCTGTATAGCTGATTGAGGCCTTGAAGCATCACTTAACGTCATCACAGCAGTTAAGTCATCAAACATTTGGCTTAAGCGTTCACTCTGCATAATCAACACCTGATGTGCGTGTTTTTCCGCTTCTTCTCCTCGAATCACACTGTCCTTCAATGCTTCGGAATAGGATTTGATACTGGCCAGAGGCGTCTTCAAATCATGAGCTAAATTTTGAATCATGTGTACCTTTTCCGTTTGCTCCTCTTGAATTTGTACCATCTGATCTTGCACACGTTCTACCATATAATGAAAGGAATCGTTAAGTTCACTCAATTCCCGTGGTGTGTGAATATCAATTTTTTCTATATTAAAATGCCCTTCAGATACTTTCTGAGTTTGTAGATTCAACTTTTCCAATCGATGAATCGTAGGTACAAGGAAAGTCATCGCTATCATTACAGTGATCAAACTAGATATAAGTGAGAATGCTGTTAATACAAGCGTTTGATGAACATCGAACCACATCATTTTATAAAGAACGAGAAGGAAAAGTGTAGAAATGACGATGGAACTAATAAAAGATATGAATAACTGTTTACGTATCGTCATCTAACCCCTCCTCTGGAACTTGTAACCAAGTCCCCAAACTGTACTAATTTCGTAATCTGCATAATGATGTGCGTCTAATTTCTCACGAATTCTGTGAATATGGACATTGAGGGTATTCATATCTTCATAATATTCATAGCCCCAGACTTGTTCGAGTAAGTCTGTCTTTGATAGCGCCTCATCCACATGTGTTGCGAAGTACCAAAGCAATTCAAATTCTTTAACGCGAAAATTAATAATTTCACCTTCGACCGTTGCAGTTTTCGTCATATTATTCAATATCAGCGAACCCAACGTCAACGTTTCTTGAGTACGTGACGATTTCTTCACACGCGATAAAAGATTTTTAGCGCGAATCACAAGTTCACGAGGGCTAAATGGCTTTTTAATATAATCATCAGCACCTAACATGAGACCATAAATCGTCTCAGATTCCGTCGTCTTGACGGTGAGGTAAATATATGGAATATCGAGCTGCATCGCTTTCATTTCTTGAACAACTGCATAGCCGTCTTTCTCCGGCATCATAATATCGAGGATGAGCAAATTAACATCATTGGTCAATAACGCAATGGCCTCTTGACCATTTGCGGCCGTTGTCACCTGATAACCTTCAAATTCAAAGTACGTCTTACATATGTCGCGAATCGCCTCTTCATCATCCACGATTAGTATATGTTCCATCCTTATCAGTCCTTAGCTGTGATTTCTTAAAGAAGTGTGACAAACTCAACGTCTGTAACGTCTCTTTATTCATTAACAATATTATAAAGAAAAATAGCTGTAATGGGTACGTAAATATCATATCTGCGAGAAGATAATTTAACATGACGAATACACCAAAGAAACTTGCAGAATATGATAAAATGCCTAAAATCAACCCGAGGCCTATCGCAATTTCGCCGAGTGGAATCATCCAGTGGAATAAGTCCAATTGGTGCGCCACAACATGACTAAAGAAGAATTTATACCAGCCGGGTGAATCTTGATTCGACTGGATAACTGGCACGAGTCCATCTACCGCAAATCCTCCAGTTAATTTCTCAAACCCTTGTTTCAGAATTACTATACCAGAGCCTAATCGTATGAGTAAGACAACCACTTTCCATAATAATTTCAACATTAATACCCACGTCCTTCCTGTTATTAAAAAATGAGATAGAACTGATTGTAATGTCATCACATCCTATCTCATATCTACCGCTTACTGAGGTCAAAGTTCAGTTTCTAAATATTTAACTGCTTTTGGGGAGCAGTTTCTCATTTTTTATTTCAACATCGCATTACCGAAGACAACATGTGCTTTATCGCAATAAATCGTCACGCTATCATAGTCTTTCATATCGACATCTTTAAGATCGAAAGTCTGTTCTTTCTTGTCATACATTACTTTGTCGATTTTCATACCATTTTTCACATCGCCATTTTTCGTTAAATATACGTGTAAGTCTGGACCTTTTGAAGATTTGAAATCAGTGAGCATGAGCTTATTATCTTTAATCATCGCCTTACCTTCGACCATTTGTTTATTTTCGCCTTTAAACATGCCCTCTTTCATCATTTTGTTAGATTTTGAATCTTTCATGTTGTCTTTTTTATCCATTTTACTTTCCATCTTGTTGTCATCGGATTTCTTCATATCTTTGTCGTCGTCCATATTTCCGCATGCGCCAAGTAGT
>NZ_PPRN01000003.1 GCF_002902685.1 Staphylococcus pettenkoferi
ACATAGACCTTTTTGTTTACTTTCTAAATTTATTTAGTTATAATAAATTAAATAATAGCGTAGGTAATATATGTCTTTAATATTATCTATACCCATACCATGGGTGTCATTTTGCAAATAATATTTAAACAGAGATAGATACGATTGCAAAGTGATGAACACTTTACACACCGAATGGGCAGGCAAATGAGGAGGAATCAACATGGCAGTTAGTAAAATTAACGATTGTTTTGAACTTTTAGCGATGGTAACATACGCAGACAGATTGAAAGGTATTATTAAACGAGAGTTTTCAGTAAGTTTCGAAGAATTTGCTGTATTAACTTACATCAGTGAGCACGAAAGTGATGAATACTATCTTAAAGATATTATCAATCACTTAAACTACAAACAACCACAAGTAGTTAAAGCTGTTAAAAATCTTGCTCAAGAAGATTACTTCGACAAGAAACGTAACGAGCACGACGAACGAACTGTGCTTATCTTAGTCAACGCAAAACAACGAGAAAAAACAAACGAATTATTAACACGCGTTAACAATCGTATTAAAGAAGCTAACGATCAAAACGAAGTCTAATTCGATTCATTATACATGACTACCACTAGCATGTTCTCGTTGAACATGCTAGTGGTTTTTTATGATTTCAAACCACTCTGAAACCTTTTTTATCAACACAAAAAGAGTAGGACGGAAATCCTTATAGTTTCGTCGCCCTACCCTTATAAAAGTAACCTCAGTTGACCGTTACTGAAATATCGGTCTTAACGGAATCGCGTCTCTACGGCACCTACCGCTTCGCAACACCATACACACCTATTTAATTTATTTTCGTGAAGAAACACGAATCGTATAGTAAATAATAACGATGAGCAATAATATCCAAATGACAATTGAAATAAACTGTGCAATTGGTGCACTTTGAATCATCGCATCAATCGTCTTCTGACAAAGTAATAAGCCTAAACCAGTAAATTCGAGTCGTTTGTAATAAACACTAAAGATACTGAATAGAATACCAATAAAGAAGACAAATTGGTGACCATATTTCGTAATAACATAGATGTTCATATCTAAATGAAAGGCATGTAATATAATGAGCGCTAGCGCTACTATGCCTATCAAGATGCCGATATACCTTTCAATCTTATTGCTATAGAGGTAGTTCTTCCTAATAATGCTCGCATAAATCGCAATAGACAACGGCAACACAATGACACAGTAGAAAATAGTGATGCCAGATGCAGCTTGGAATGGAACATATTGCTTATCGTATAAAAAGGATATCAATACAAAGTTCACGATAAAGAAGATGACGGGGTTGAGTTGTAACGTAAATAAATTACGTTGAATCACCAAGATAATTTCAGCTGGTGACTTTCCACGATATTCAATATAATCTTTATCTACAGCTTCTGATTTTTTAAAATCTCGCTTGATTTTCATTTTAATATCATCAATGAGATTGGGTGACAAGCCCTTATGTGTAAAGTAATCATTGATATTTTCAACTAATACCTTATCATTAACTCGCATAGTTTACTCCTTCAAATCACATTATTCCATGTTGTTGAACGTCGGTGTTAAATAAACAAAGCATTACCCCCATTGTAACACTTCATATACTGCCGTGATATAGTTAACGCTTATCTCTGCCAATTGGAACTTATTATTCGTCCTTATGCCTCATTCTCTAACCTATAAGTTGTTATTGATGCCGAGCGCACGAGAAAAGCCGAAACGACTCATATCTTCGTATGAGCCGTTCCGACTTGCAAATTATCTATTCTAATTACCTTATAGGAAGATTCTTAACGACTAATTTTTAGCTTAACTATTCTCCAATATCGATTCGATAAAGTTTGATATTTTTATCATCTGGTGATTGTGAACTAAATTGATAAGAAGCACGATCATCTTGGATATAACCAAAGTTACCTGTCACGCTATTGTAATGCTCGCGTGTAACAGCATCATCGCTGAGTTGTTTCTTAACATCCTTGTAAGATGGACCATCTGTGTCATTGTAACTCATTGAAACACGTGTGATGTGGCCTTTGTCTTTCTTACCATCTGTAGTCACAACTAATTTACCATTATCTTTATGGAATTCATAAATATGTTCTTTACCATCTGCACTAGTTGAATAAACGGGATTCTTGTTCTCTTTAAGCACTGTTTGAATTGAGTCTCCTAAAGTGGCACCCTCAAGCGTTGTGTCACCTTGCTCAATTTGCTTCACACTATCCATCGAGTTTCCTGTCGCTGCATTTGCAGAAACAGACGCGATAGGTGAAATCGCTAATCCAGTAACTAATGTTGCTGCAATTAATTTCTTCATAAGCACTCTCCTTTATTAGAACAATGATCTCTGTGCTTATTTTGATTATACAACAAATATTACTAAATTAACAGTGATATTACATTTAGATTACAATAAATTTTAATATTCTTTAGATTTATTACCGAAAGATTATATTAAAAAACGGGAGAAACACTGGAACCATTGATTCCATAGTGTTCTCCCACTAACTTAACTAGCGATAGTAATGACGAAGACTATTTCTATATCTTTGTTCTTTGTTTATTCTATGCTCATTTTCCTTAGTGTGCGCCTTCAGGTTCATGCGCTTTAATGAAATCTACAGCTACTTTTAAAAATTGTGTTCTTTCTTCAGCGAAAGGATAAAGACCGGATTTCTCAAACACTTTAAATTGCGCATGCGGCACGTTATCAGCGACTTCTTTCGCTTCTACAATCGTCGTACGCTCTCCATGTTGTCCTGCAGTAATCAGTGTCGGAACCTTAATTTCACCTAAATAGTGACGAATATTGGTATTAATAAATGAATCGCGAACTGCTTGATTTTCATTATCTGTGTTAAGACTATTCGTTTCACTAATTTGTTTAAGGAATTTCTTACCTTCTCTTTTAGAATAATATAAGTGTTTATCTAAAAATTTCTCTTGTTTTTCTTCATCCCAATTACGGATTTTATGTGCATAGTGTTCATAAAGACGATCTGCTGGCAAGCTATCTTCTAAGATTGTTGGGTTAACTAAATTAAGTGACATTACCATATCAGGATACTGTGCTGCAAACGCCACTGCTACTGAAGCGCCAAGCTCATGACCGATAACAGCACAATCATCTATATACAATTTATCCAAGAGTTGTTTGATATCTGAAGCATAATCTTCAAATTGGATAGATGTTAGTTTATCTGAGTACCCGTGACCACGTAAATCTAAGAGTACAACTTGATAATCTCTACTCAATGCTTTTTCCAACTCAGTAAAGACTGAGAAATTATCGAAAGCTGTATGTAATAATAAGATGGCATCGCCCTCTCCAGTCGTTCTATAGTTTAATGTCACATCGTCTTTCGTCTTCATTAAATTCATGCGTCAATCATCCTTTCTGTTCTTCGTCTAAAGGTAATATTTGTAATAGTTCTTCAAGCGTCGTTATCGTGTAGTCTACTTCTTCAGGTAAAGGCTCTAATTCAGCATCTTCTTCCTTGAACCAGACACTAACCATGCCCATTGCACGGGCGGGGGCTACGTCGTTCAGTGCGTCATCACCGACATACATCGTTTCCTCAGGTTTCGTATCTAGTTGTTCTAACATATCCTCAAATATTCTCGGATGCGGCTTACGATAACCTACAGTTTGCGAAGTCGAGAGGTAATTGATGACATGTTCAATCCCTAGCGCATGGAGTCGATATGCTTTGATCTTAGATTTGCCGTTCGCAATGACCCCCGTTAAATAGCCTTTTTCAGCTAACCGTTCAAGCGTGTACAACGTATCGTAGTATGGAAACACATAGCGGTAAAAATGCATCTCGAAATCGTGAAATAGATCTTTCCAATTCAAGCGATCGATGTGGAAATCTTTAATAATTGCTTTGTATAATTCAGGTTTGTCGTGATCTTCATCATCGTCGAGCTCTATAAATTTATTTTTAAAATCAGCAAGCTGAACACGAACTAAATAATCGTGAAAACGCTCGTATTGTTCTTCGATAAATTTATCGCGTGATTTACGACGGTCTAATAATGTGCCTTCCAAATCGAAGACGACCGCTTTAATTTGTGATAAGTCCATCTGACTCAACCACCTTCTGTTCTATTCATCTCGTCCGTTATTTTACTGCGTCTTAACTATAACATGGTTCTTATGTATACGGATTAAATTATACTAAGAATCTCGATAGAAAGATACAAGCGTCTTCTTTCTATATCATTCTCCTTTAATGCGTCCCTTAAACGTGCGAGTCGGTATATTTGTGCTCGGATATTAACAAGAAGAACAAGACTGGAATACTAAAGAGTGCGAGAACGATACTCGCTGGTATTTGTATCGGGTAAATGACAGTGGTACCTAACCAATTGGCTAACACCATGACGCTCGCCCCGATAAGACAGTTTAATATCATCTGCGTACCTAACTGACTGGTGCGATAAATACGGCGAACTAATTGCGGAATAACCATACCAATAAAGCCGATAATACCCACGTAAGCGACGATAATTGCTGTAATCACTGAGGCGATGATAAGTGCAACGTAAGTTACTGTTTGATAACGCAAGCCTAGAGAGACAGCTTGTCGTTCATCTAATTGTAAAAGCTTAAGTTGCGGCAGCATGATAAAGAGCACTAACAAACCTATAACTAACGCACATGCGATATAACTCATCTTCGTATATTCTGCAGCGGAGAAACCACCAAACATATAGTTGACGATGCTATTCATCTTGCGTTGGTTCAAGACGATAATCACATATAGGAAGGCATTGAATAAAGCGCCAATCATAATCCCAGAAAGTATCAACGTACGAATCGGATGACCGCGAGACATGAGACGCGTCATTAAGAGTACGAGTGCCAGTGTAATTAAACTAAATAGGATGGATGATACTGGTATCAACAGGAAACTCAAACCGAGCGCCACAGCCACTCCAGAGCCAAATGTCGCACCACTTGCGAGCCCTAAGGTGAAACTATCCGCTAGTGGGTTGTTTAACAACGTCTGAAAGATGAGCCCTGCAAGCGTCAGACCTGCACCTGCTAAGGCCGCTTCCAACACTTTAGGAATCCGCACTTGGAACAGAATAGATTGCGAGAGTTGCTCTTGTAAGTTGCCAATATCCCAGAGTAAGCCGAGACTCATACTGATGATTAAGACGATGAGCCATATAAGAACTGATTTCGCTTGTGACATAGTGCGTGATTACACCTCCTCGTTAGTGAGAGTATATCAAGAACGTACACTGTTTGGTATGTAAATCAAAGTTCGGATAGTCAATTTTTTTCGATGATGTAAAAGACTTTTGACATTTTATTTTGAGCTTGTTACGTTATCAATGTCAAAACAACTTTACAATTTGAGGTGTTTTTCTTGAAAGTAATAGGTTATATCATTTTATTTTTAGCATTTTTAGGGTGGTCAATGTTAACGAGTAAATATCTACCCTCTCAAATTTCTGATGTAAAAAATAAACAACATCCTTTTGATGAACGTCAAGCTTATATGTTTGTAGAAATTATGGCAAAAAGTTTTTATACTATAGTTACGGTAATGCTAATTACAACTGTAATGAAAATGCTAGGTTTATTTAATACTTATACACCTATGCGACAATTTGCAGAACATAATTTCGAATTCATCATGTTAGTTATTGCCTTAATTTCATTTATCTTAAATTATATTACGACTAAACGTAAATACACATCAAAGGAACATTAGTATGAAAAATAAAATCCGTCATTACCGCAAAATTTATGGCCTGTCTCAAGAAACACTAAGTAAGAATCTCAATGTTTCGAGACAGACCATTAATGCCATAGAAAACAATAAATACGACCCATCGCTGACGCTCGCGTTTAAACTCGCGCGCCAGTTTGATGTGACTGTAGACGAACTGTTCACCCCATAGATACAAAACTTAGCGAGTAACGTACTGCGACAAGCACGATGAGGGCGAACTCGGTCACGTATAGAACAACCAACGCAGCCTACCCGAGTTCGCTACCTCTGCGAAAGCACCACCGTCACGCTCTTACGTCACACTTCTCAAACATACCTTCTATTACTCATACAAAGCGTCTCGAAGCTCTTTTAAGCCTTCGTCAATACGCGGCCCTGGTCGTGAAATTTGGTCGCCATTCACTGATTTCACTTTACCATCTTTAACAGCTTTCACTTGTTTCATACCGCCACGTTTTTCAACCATTTGTTGATATTCTTTGTCAGATTGACCTGCTGTATTGACCATAATCGCTGGATTTTTACGAATAATATCTTCCTTGCTTACTTTCTGCCAACCTTTTAAGTTATGGAAACTATTCTTTGCATGCAATTGCGTTAACATATCATCAAAGAATGTCCCTTGTCCTGCTGTATAAAGGTCAGGATCTGAAGAAACTTCCATAAACACATTCTGTTTCTTCTGATGATCCGGTACAGAATCGATGACTTTATTTACTTTTTTCTTCGTATCAGACACAAGTTGATTCGCTTTCTTCTGCTTGCCTGTCACCTTTCCAATTTGCTTAAAGGAATCATAGACCTCATCAATTGATTGCGCATCTTTCACATAGACGACTTTAACGCCATCTTTCTTCAAGGCATCTAGTGTATCTTTACTTGAGGATTTCTGTGACTCATGCGCTAAGATTAAATCAGGCTTCGCTTTCATCAACGCTTCTTTATTTAATTTCATCGCGTCAAATTGCTTTTTATTCTTCACATCTTTCGGGTAGTCATCTACCGTAGAGACACCCACGATATCTTTGCCTAATCCGAGCTTGTATAACGTTTCTGTATTACTTGGCATCAATGAGACGATACGATGATAGTTCGCTTTGTCCCCTTTTGATGATTGCGAATCTTTGTCTTGATTTGAACCACATGCCGTGAGGATGAGCAACGCGGCAACCAAGACGAACCATAGTTTATTTAATTTCATTCCATCTACTCCTTTATCCAATTTTTTAAAATGCACTTCCAATATAACAACGTCACTACTCAACTTCTTGAGTCATCTATAAAGTCGTCATCTAAAAAGGTGTAGCGCGCTTCCGTTTTACCATTAAAGTAATTTTTACCGAAATTATCTAGCAAAGCATGAAACTCGTTCGCATCCTGATTTGAAAAATGCGCAGGTAAGTCGATATGTCGCTTCAACTTGGTATAACTTTCTGTATTAGCATAGCCTAATTTTGACAAAATACGTCGTGTATAACTATCAGGAATCAATTCGACACCATCAAATATGTATACCAACAGCACATCTGCCGTCTCTTCGCCGACACCCCGTAGCGACAGGAGCTGCTTTCGCAACGCATCGCCATAATGCACTTTAATCTTGTCGTAATCATAATCAAATTGTTCTAGCCATCGAAAGACTTCTTGAATTGCACGGCCTTTGTTCTTGTAGAACCCACTTGATTTAATGTACGTCTGCAACGTTTCTAACGGTAGCTGAGTAATACGATAGGGATCTAAATCTGTTTCTTGAGCTAAACTTTCAATCGCATACGCTGCATTACGCCAATTCGTATTCTGAACGAGTATAGCGCCGATGATAATTTCTATCTTACTTTCAGCAGGCCACCAATATTGTGGTCCCATATGGGCGTATAGTTTCTTATACAAGTCCTCCAATGATAGCGTCATCGTCCGCTTTTTCACTCCTCTCGCAACAAAGTACATCTACGTTTTTCATACCCTAGAAAGTCACAGGCATAACAAATATCCGAGAGTTGAAGAAACGGAAGACTATCAGACCAGACCCACATGAAGTAAAACCCATAACAAAAGAGCGGAAACTGAAATCCGCATTGATTTCATCTCTCCGCTCTCAACTAACCTCACTCGCTTACATATTTTCAGGTGCTGTGACACCTACAAGATGTAGCGCATTGCGTAACGTAATCTTCACTGTTTCACATAATGCGACGAGTGCTGTCGTTTGTGCTTCATCGTCTGTGAGTACTTTTTGCGCATTATAGAATTTATGGAAGTGTGCAGCTAAGTCTTGAATATAGTTCGTCATGCGATGTGGCGCACGATGTTCTGCCGCACTTTCAATTGTCGGTTCAAACTCTGCTACTTTTTTCAATAAATCAATCGCTTTGTCATTCGTAATTTGTGATAAATCTAACTCACCTGAAGTAGAGATACCACGTTCTTCTGCTTGTTGCAGAATGGAACAAATACGCGCATGAGCATATTGCGCATAGTAGACTGGATTATCTTGAGATTGTTGTTTCGCGAGTTCCATATCAAAGTCGAAGTGTGTGTCAGGACTACGCATCGTCAAGAAGTAACGTGCTGCGTCAATACCTACTTCGTCCATGATATCGCGCAATGTAATAGCATTACCTGTACGTTTACTCATCTTCACTTCTTCACCGTTCTGCATTAAACGTACCATTTGCATAATTTGAATTTCTAAACGGTCACTGTCGACACCAAATGTTTCCATAGAAGCTTTGAGACGATTGATATAACCGTGATGGTCTGCACCAAAGAGGTCGATTAAGACATCATTGCCACGTTCGATCTTGTCATAGTGATAAGCAATATCTGGTAAGAAGTACGTATAGTTACCGTCTTTTTTAATCAATACACGGTCTTTATCGTCTTTGAAATCAGACGTACGTAACCACGTTGCGCCGTCTGCTTCGTATGTGTAGCCGAGGTCAGACATTTTATCTAACACAGCTTGGATGTCGCCTTTCTCATATAACGTCGTCTCGCTAAACCAGTTATCGAAGTGAATGTTAAAGTCAGCGAGGTCTTGGCGTAATTTCTCCATCTCATAATCGACACCTAGTTGTCTAAACGTCTTCAAGCGTTCAGCATCGTCAAGTGACTTCAACTCAGGGCGTTTCTCCGCTAAATCTTGACCAATCTCAATGATATCCTTACCGTGATAACCGTCTTCAGGCATGTCACGACTCGTATCCCCTAGGGCTTCGAAATAACGCGCTTCGATTGAGCGTGCGAGATTCGTAATTTGGTTGCCGGCATCGTTAATGTAGTATTCTCGTGTCACGTCATAGCCTGCCGCATCGAGAATGTTAGCTAAAGTATCACCCACAGCGGCGTTACGCGCATGACCGATATGTAAGTCGCCTGTAGGATTTGCAGAAACATATTCTAGTAAAATGCTTTCGTCCTTCGAAGTTTCAACACGACCGAAAGCTTCGTCTTTCTGTAGCGCTTCAGGAATCACTTCAGTTAAATATGTGTTATCTAAGTAGAAATTAATGAAACCTGGTCCAGCGATATCGATTTCTTTAACGTGTGCTTGTGTCGTATCGAAGTTGTCCACGATTGCTTGAGCGATCTCGCGTGGATTACGACGTGCAAGTTTCGTTAAAACCATCGCAATATTTGTGGAATAGTCACCATTCTTATCATCTTTAGGAATTTCGACTTTGATTTCTGGAATGTCATCTACGAGTTCTGCTTTACGGATACTCGCTGAAATTTCTTCAATCAACGCCGTTTTGACTTGATCAATAATATTCATCTATTCTTTCTCCTTATACTGAATTTCGTATTGATACGTACCCATCTTCTCATCTGCTTGAAAGAGTTGATATTGTACTTTGAGTTTGCCACCTTGATCGGTCACATAATGTTTAATCGATTGTGTTTTGACAGTCAGAGGTATGCGCCCTGCACTCATCTCATAGAGCGTCGTAGTCTCTTGACCTTCGATGAAATGGAGTTTCATATTGATGTCACCTTTACGGATAATCTTGACGCCCGCTTCTTCAATCTTGAGCGTGACATTCACATGCGCATCTTCTACATCTTCTTCGTAGCGAATGTACTCTGCACCTTTCTGTAGCCACGTACCTTCCGTTTGCGCATTGAAATGTTGCTTCTGACCGAACTGTTTCACGACTTGTTTCGTTTGGATGTCAACGTTATTCTCCATCCACGTTCACCCTCACTCTTATAATATCGTCGCCTTTACTGTCTGCTTAGTCAAAGGCTTGATGCAACTCATCTTTAGAGTTTGCCCACATTTCTGGGTTATGTTCTTGTAAAAATGCTTTGAGAATCGCTTTGTTCTCTTCACCAATTTGATCAATCACAATGTGATGTTTCATCGATTTATCCATCATATTCACATGCTCAGGCATACTCTTATATCCACGACGGATACTCTTATTCACTAAGAGATAACATGCTGTTAGACCTGCGTAATAAGGACCTTGTTCGCTGCGTTCTGTCGTTACCCAGCACAACCAATACGGTTTCGCTTCGTCGCCTTCAACCGTTTCTTTATCATTAATCCATTTCACACCTTTTTCAACTTCGGCACGGGCATGCATACCACCAATGTCGATAAACGCTTCTTTATTCAACACATCGATAAAGACAGGTGCGACGTTATCTAGACTAATAGAACCGATATTTGTTCCTTTATGACCGTCTAACGGATCATTTTTAATAATATTGAACTTGAACCCTTTCTTGTTTGCCATCTTCTTCCACCTCCGCATCAATTTTTTAATCTATATCACTAATGACTTATACTTTCATAATCACTGTATTTCGCTGTGTATACGTTGAGGTCACAACGTTACTATATTAAAACATCTGAGCGCTTGGATTCAATAGTTTAATTTAACTCATTTAACAAACCAATAATGGCATTTCGAACTTCATCATCTTCAATATTCGCAATGAGTTCTTTAGGGTAATACAGTTTATAATCTTCCCGGTTAATTCCTGTAATACTTGAGATCACGAGCGACTGACTACTAATCTCTCTAATCTTGCCATTGCGTCGTAGCAAGTGGATCGGCTGACGATTAGATCCCGGCCGGTCATAGTCATACGGTAAATCAGAGAATGATTCACTCACGAAGTAATAATTTGGATCGATACCACCTTGGACAAATAAATCTGTTAGTTCTGTAATTGTGATGATAGAGCCATCAAATGGCATATACTTGAAGAGATCACGATTGATAAATCGACGTGACAAATCACTGAGAATCGGGTCATCTTCGTGAATCCATTTTTTCAAGTAATACACGACGACCGCTTCATCTAAATCCACATATTCCTGAATCGTCATTTCATTTTTAAAAAATGGGATAAAATCCGTTGGTGTCATTGTAAATTGATAACCTTCGTCATACAATTGTTTCGCCCGTCGCAAGCAATTGTTCAACAATACTTCTCCACCACGACTCACCGGATGGAAATAAATCTGCCAATACATTTGGTAACGACTCATGATGAAACTTTCAACAGCATGCATACCGCTCTCTTTGATCAAGACCTCATCTTTAGAAGGTCGCATCAGACGCAGAATACGCTCCATATCGAACTGGCCATACGACACACCAGTGAAATAAGCATCACGTTGTAAATAGTCCATGCGATCCGCGTCAATCTGAGAAGAAATCATTGAGATGACCAGTTTATTGTCATGTGTCTTGTTGATGACATCTGCTACTTCTTGTGGGAAGTCAGCATCGACACGGCTCAGCACCTCATTCACCTCTGTATCACCCGTGATAATCGCTTGCGTAAATGCTTCATGATCTGTTCCAAATATTTTCTCAAAGCTGTGAGAGAACGGACCATGGCCCAAGTCATGTAACAGAGCAGCACATAACGCTAAAGGGCGATCTGCGTTGTCCCAAGCCTCTCTGCCGAAGAATGACTCGTCTATCATTCGACGCACGATTTCATAGACACCGAGCGAGTGACCGAAACGGCTGTGCTCGGCAGTGTGGAAAGACAAGTACAATGTACCTAGCTGTTTAATTCGGCGTAAACGTTGAAACTCTTTCGTCTTAATCAAGTCCCATATTAATTGGTCTTTCACATGAATATAGCGATGGATTGGATCTTTAAACACTTTCTCTTCCGGCAACTGTTTGAAAGCATAAGTCGATTGTGTCAAATTGGTCCTCCTTTTATCAATGCGTTAAAGTCTTACGTAACAGTGCGAGCTCCATGAGTTCTCCGTACATCGTATGTTGATAGACACGCACTTGCTCAAAGCCTTGGTTGAGGTAAAAGTTCACGGCATCTTTATTTCTGCAATCTACTTCTACGTATAACGTATCATAGCGCTGACGATAAGTATCGAGACCCGCTTGCAATAACGCGCCTCCGTGTCCATGATGTTGGTATGCAGGACGGACATAATGCGCAGATAAGTACAACTCTTTACCATGAATGAAATTTGCAAACGCAATGATTTGGTCATCTTCTTCAATCACTAAGAAGAGTTGATCTTCGAGACGTTGAAGTAAGTTATGTTCGTTGTAAGATGCCTCTAAGAATGCATTAACCGTAGTGGCTGCATAAATATTAAGGTATGTATTATACCAAGCTTTCGTTGCTACATCTCTGATTCCTTGAACATCAGCTTGAGTGGCTTCTCTCACGTTAGTCATATCGTCGCACACCCCTTGGTTGATAAATTTATGAATAGACACATTATATCACAAATTAACGTTCTACTATATGACCTCCACTTTGAGATATAAAAAGGGAGCAGGACAGAAATCTATGATTTCGTCGTCCTGCCCCCGCGAGGATGAGCGTGTCACGTTCATAATGAACTGATACCATCTCATCCTTGAAGTGCTGTTTTAAATGAGCACCCTGCTATTCTGGGTAACATACATCCACTTTCCATGTTAGCTGCATTACTTTTATTTACATCCTGCATATCTTACACTTAACCAGCCAGCTCGTCTTCTATTGCCCTTTCAAATCACCATTCCAACGTGCAGCGTGATCTAGGGCATAGCGGTCGTTATAAATATCACCAGGTCTCTCTGCAGCGCCGATGATGGAGTCTGAAAGTCGTGCACCTAAGAACTCCAAGCTATACTCAATCTGTTTCAAGCATGGCTTTCCTTTGACTTGCGGACAATCGCCACCCACGATGACGAGTCGGAAATCAATCTCAGCTAATCGTTCTTTAAAGTGCGCGTAATCTGGATCTTCAAGCGTCTCTGACCAGTGATCAATAAAGGCTTTCAACGAGGCAGAAACACTATACCAATAGATTGGGGACGCAAAGATGACGATATCACTCGCTAGCATCTGATCGATGACCTCTTTATAATCATCTTGATAGTCACGAATCTCGCTATCCTCATGTCTCACATCTCTCACAGGATTGAATCGATAATCCGTTAAATCGACCCACGTATGTTCGACGCCTTCCAGCGCTTGTTTCGTCAACGTAGCCGTATTGCCTTCTGGACGACTTCCTCCAAATAGTACAGTAATCACTACACATCCCCCTTTCTGCATGATCTGCCGTTCTTCTTAGCTTCTATCGTTAACATGCGTAACATCATTCCACGGTCATGCTTTATCATATTCTTACTCATGAGTTAAAAAGAAATACACACGTTCTTCTCATCATCGTGCTAGTTCACGCAAGTTATTTTACTGGGAAGAGCTCATCAATATAGCGAATTTCTTCGTCTGTTAATTCAACTTCTAACGTCTTCAAGTTATCTACCACTTGAGTCGATTGTTTCGCTCCAGGAATAATAACGTCAATAGATGGGCGAGTGAGGTAGAACGCAAGTACAATGTGTGCCACATCCACATCATGATTGTCGGCAATCTCCCGTAACTGGTCGACCTTTCGTAAATTCTCTTTAAAACGCTCACCTTGGAAATCAGGATTTTTCGCACGTAAATCATCGAATGTACTATTCTCATTGTATTTACCAGCGAGTAAACCTGAAGCCAATGGGAAATAAGGGATAAACGTAATATTATGTTCAGTCGTGTAATCGAAGTAAGCTTCATTCTGACGATTGAGCAAGTTATATTCTAATTGCACAACATCTACGTCGCCATTTTTATTCGCTTCTTTCAATTGTTCAAGACTGAAGTTAGAGACACCAATCGCTTTAATCTTGCCTTGATCTTTCAGTTCTTTTAAAGCAGCTACCGCTTCGTCTTTAGGGGTCTCTTCGTCTGGGAAATGAATATAATATAAATCAATGTAATCTTCTTGTAGACGTTCAAGACTTTCTTCAACTTGTTGTTTCAAGAATTCTGGGTCATTTGAATAATGCTCATTGCCCTCGTCATCGAAATAGTGCGCACCTTTCGTCGCTATCGCATAATCTTCGCGAGGGAATTCTTTCACTGTCTCGCCTACGAGTTCTTCTGAACGTCTTGGTCCATAAATAAAGGCGGTATCCAGTAAATTCAAGCCGTTACGGATTGCCGTACGCACGACTTCTTTACCTTGTTCTTCATCTAAATTGTTATATAAATTGTGTCCACCTACAGCATTCGTTCCTAATGCGATGGGGTGTACGTAAACGTCTGAGTGTCCTAATCTTACTTTATCCATCATCTTGTCATCTCCTTTAATCTTTGTATTACCTTATTCTCCTCTATTTAATCATAGGAAAGCATGTGGGGTATATAGATGTCTTAGTATAGACCAAATTTGAAGTAGTTCTCACTATATCTCTTTTGCTGAACAGATAGCTAACACTGCACAAAAAAGCGTGAGACGCATCATTCCATAGAATGCTAATCCGTCTTCACGCTACATTAAGTTATGCTTTTGACTTTTTACGTTGTGCTAATTTTTCCTTTAACTTACGGTCTTGTTCTTCTTTACAACGTTTACGTTGTTCATGTCGTTGACGCAAACGCTCTTCCTCTTCTGGGTCACGAGGTTTCTGTAATTGCTTTTCAACTTTCTCCATGAGTTCATCCTCAGAGTGTGCAGCAAGCGGCCGGTTATTCACAAACGCAAAGGTCTTTCTGCGTCCCGGTCCACAATAAGATTGACAGCCGATGTCAATTTCCGCTTCTGGATCTAGCTTTTTCAGTTTACGTTCAAGTGACTTACAATTCACAGCCTGACAATCATCACAGATCATAAATTTATTTTGCAAACGTCTCACCTCATTCCCATTCAAACTCATCGCCGTTATATGCATGTCCATCATAATACCAATTGTGTAGTTACGCTAGTATGGCAGCTCATACTTCTAGTAAAATGCGCCCATGTATATACCGCTCTTTCACCTTTTACAAAAATACAGACTACAAAATTAAAATCCAGGTCGTTAACGTAACACCTTGATGCTAAGGCACTAACGCACGCTGGATAAGGAATCAAATCATATACCTCCAACCATAACGCGGTTTGAAGCTATATCATTTGATTGTAATCATATTAAAATAACTCATCTTATTGACCATGATAAATATTAAATTCTAACGGTTTCACACCATTTTGAAGCCATTCGTCGTAAATCGCTTGTTTATCGCACTCATTATTGATAATCGTAATCCCACAGTCACCGCCACCAGCACCAGACGTTTTCGAAGCACCACCATGTTTTTCACCAATTTCACAAAGCGTCTTCAAGGTTGGTGTTTCAATATCTACTGTCGCTTCAGCATCCATCTGCTGGATAATCGTACGGTTCAAACGCACCATTTGTTGTACACCTTTCAAGTGGTTCGTCTTAAACGCGTGAATCAATTTCTCCACACACGCATGAGACTGTTCAAGGAAACGACCATAGAAAGAAGGGTCAGATTTCAAGCGTTTCACTTCACTTACTAAATGCGGGGACGAAGCTGGTGACCCTGTCCAACCAATGAGAATTTCCATGTTCTCCGGTGCCTGTAAAGGTTCGATGTGTAAACCTGGCCAGTTCTTCTTCAACACTTCGTTCACTGACGTTTCTTCGATTTGTTGTTTCACCCATTCGTGATCAAACGTACTGTAGGCGAGCCAACCTGTATAGACACTCACCGCAATATCACCACATGAACTTAAACTTTGGAGTTTCATGTTCGCGATTACTGCTAATTTATAAATAAACAAGTTAGATAGATTTAGTTGATAGAATTCATTCAACGCTTTGACTACAGAAACAAGTACAGCCGCGCTCGAACCGAGACCATACTTATGTCCTGAAGCATCGTCGAGATTGCTGTCGATAGTTAAGTGGAAGTGCTTTAATTCCATGCCTTTACTGCGCGCATATTGTTCAAAGACCTCGATGGCGGTAATCACGTACTTTAACTGTTTAGCCGCATGCAAGTCCGAGACGACAATTTGATCTTCATTTCTTTTAAAGTTCACCGGTTCGTGATGTAACGCTTTGGAGTGGATAGACCCTTGTGCCACTTCAGAATCCTCAATTGTTGCAGTGACAAAGCGGTCTACAGCTATCAATATAGACTTGTATCCAGGTTCAGTGACTGCGTATTCTCCTGCAATATACAATTTACCTGGCGCTTTCGTTTCAATCATGATATCTCTTCCTTACTCAATAATTTCCACACCTGAACGTGTAATATCGCTCGTAATAATCTTCTCTTTATCGAAATGTTGATGTAACGCGTCGACTACGGCGTCCACATTATTCTTTTCCACTAAAATCTTAACGTTCGGACCTGCATCCATCGTGAAGTAACACAAATGACCTTGTTCACGACATTCATGTACCACTTGCATCGCTTGATAACTTTCCGGAACTAAATACGTAAACGGCGGTTCTGCACCGAGATTCGTCGCATGCATACGCAAACCATTAGCTTCAATCACTTCACCTAAATGTTTGAAGTCTTTGTTAGTAATCGCTTGTTTCACTTCAGCAATGTCCTCATCAACGTGATCAAGCCAATACTGATAAAAGCGGGAAGTCTGTCGTGTCAATGACATACCTGCACGACTTGAAACGCTCTTCGATTGATCGTTAATTACCACGAAAATCATCGCTAAGTCATCTTCCCAACGATCCGTTTCTACAGGGTGGCTGTAAGAAGTCTGGTCGTCTGTGCCCTTTTCCCACTCAACGAAACCACCAAAGATGCTACGGGAAGCTGATCCTGAGCCACGACGCGCAAGCCGTGATAAGTCTTTCGGTGATAGTTGAAGGTGTAACGCCTCATCACAAGCGGCTGCTAATGCTGCGTAAGCACTCGCAGAAGATGCGAGTCCAGCTGCGGTCGGCACGAAGTTCTCACTCTCGATGAGCGCATAGTCAGATGTTTGACCTTTCTCACGTACAATATCCATAAAACGTCGAATCTTAGCACTTTCCTTGTCGCTCACTTCTTCGCCGTTTAGTATTAACCCATCTCGATCGTACGTCTCACTGAACGTCACTTTCGTCTCTGTGTAGAAACGATCTAACGCAACAGACAGACTATTATTCATCGGGATAATCTCTTCTTCGTTCGCTTTACCCCAGTATTTAATTAACGCAATATTTGTATGAGCTCGTGCTTTCCCGCTTGTAGCCACGTTCTAACCTCCTAAGTACTCAATCCATGTGTGATGCGCGCCTAAATGTTCTGCACTCTCAGCAATCTTGTCCGCAGTTTCTTTATCCTCAGCTAAGACAATCATACTGCCACCACGGCCGCCACCTGTTAATTTACCAGCTGTAGCACCATGTTGATGACTCGCTTCTAAGAGCATTTCAATCTTGTCATGACTGACTGTTAATTCGCGCAAATGCTTCTGACCTTCATTAAAGACATTTGCTAGTTTATGGAAATCATGTTGTTCGATCGCTTCAGATGCTTGATATGTAAGTTCGCCTAAACGTTCAACACAAGCCATGTAATGTGCGTCTGACTCACACAAACGGTGAACATCTTCAACCGCTTGCTTCGTTGAACCTTGAATACCTGTATCGATCACTACCATATAGGCATGGATATCTAACGGCTTCAATTTCTCAACCTTACCCTGTTTAAACCAGACAGGTTGATTTGAAACGATCGTTTGTGTATCAATACCACTCGGTTTACCATGCGCAATACGCTCAGCCCAGTTCGCTTCTTCAATCAACTGCTCATCCGATAATGGACGCTCCAAATAATCATAACTTGCCCGCACGAAAGCAACCGCCATTGCTGCGCTAGATCCTAACCCGCGTGATGGTGGCAAGTTTGTCTCAAAGACGACATGTATCGGATTGTCGATATGATATTTCTCAATGAAACGTGTTACTACAGCTTTAATGTGTTCCGGAGCATAGTCTAAATCGCCCTCGTAAACATCGCTCGTAATACTTGAAGCGTGATCTTCATCTAAAGCAGTGATCGATGCTTTCACTCGCCCAGTAGTGAAAGGTATCGCTATGGCCGGCTGACCAAATGTCACCGCGTGTTCACCTATGAGTATTACCTTTCCATTCGCTTCCCCAATTCCATGTTGAGTCATAATTTATCACCTTTAATTTTAACAGTTAAATACGCATTCTATCTGCACAATGCTCACGATTAATACAGCGATTCAAGCCTGTCTCTCTGCCCGGACTCTCGTTAAAAGTGAGCGTTCAATCTCGATGTTCAAAGTCAATCTGTCACGATTGAATCGATGAGTTATGTGGATGCTCCATCTTCAATCGGCATGCAAGATTAACGTCACTCTCGTTATACCCACACCTGTGACGTTATCTGTCGTACAAACATGTCGATGAAGCGAGCAAAAAAATTTCTCAAATGAAACTTAAGTATTTCACAAATTCGTGATAATTATATCAGTCTTAAGACTTAATTACCCGCCTTCGACACACTTTTACTCATATTTTCTCAAATAAATTTGAGACCAGCTACTAATTATATAGATTACGTTCTTATTATAAAACGCGAGGCGTATATAATCAAAGCGTAAAATTAAAAAGAAGTAAAATTGATATCCCACTTCTCAATATCCGTAGTTATCTTATCACGAAGAACGCTTTCAAAGCGACCGCTCACCTTAACATCTGGGCGTTTGTCATTTGCGTGATAGATATCTGAATTCGAAATCGCGCTTCTCCTCTCTCACTCGCGTTATCCTCGCGGTAAAAGACCCTCCAAAGCGACTCACTTTGAAGGGTCTAATAACTTAAACACGCCGATTAATCTTCTCATTGCGTTGAAGCATTTTATCAAAATAACCATCATAACGTTGCCACTCATCTTCCGTGATAGGATCCATGTTTAATGTACTGCCTAAATCTTTCAACGCATAAAGCAATTTGAACATGACATCTTGAACGGTCATCTCATGTTGGAAGAGTTCTTCGAGTGACGCCATGCAACTCGGCCACACATCAGGATAGGTAAACTTTGTTGTAGCTCCTTGCAATGCTCGATTATAGAACTCACGCATCATCGCTGCACGCTCACTACCTGAACCTTCCACACATAAATAAACTTGAACGGCAATACCTCCACGCACACGACGTTGAGAGATACCTGCGAATTTCTGTCCATTGATACTGAGATCAAATTTGCCAGGACAGTAAGAATGGGTGATCTCACGTGTTTCAATTTCAACGTCTTCATCTTCAAACATTTTACTGACCAATAAATACATTACTGTAAAGGCTTCATCAATTGTCGTTTCGGTCTTTCCTTTGAAGATGAGTGAAATGTTTAACACGCCTTGATCAAGCACCACGCCTAAACCGCCTGAATTGCGCACTATCGCGTTGAAACCTTGCTCGTCCGTCAAGTAACGAATCCCGTCATTCAGAAACGGCAAACGCGAATCATGGATACCTAAGATGACAGTATGTTGATGGACCCAAGTACGAACCACGTTGCAAGATAGGTCCTTACCGACACTTTCTGATAAAGTGTCATCAAACGCAAAGGACTGCATGGGCGCTAAACCTGTAGAGTGATCGACGTAGCGCCATTCAATCCCACTGAAATATTTACTCGTTAAATCCATTATTGTAACGCTTGCGCTGCAGTAATGATGGATAAGTTGTAAACGTCTTCTGTAGAGCAACCACGTGATAAGTCATTCACAGGTGAGTTGAGACCTTGAAGTACTGGTCCAACTGCATCATAGCCACCAAGACGTTGTGCAATCTTGTAGCCAATGTTACCTGCTTCTAAACTTGGGAATACGAAGACGTTCGCATCTCCTTGTAACTTCGCATCTGGCGCTTTCTTCTTAGCCACTTCCGGCATGATCGCTGCGTCAAATTGGAACTCTCCATCAATCACAACGTCGTCCATTTGTTCTGATGCGATCTTCTCTTGAGCCATTTGAACGGCTGTAGATACTTTCTCTACATCGTCAGACTTCGCTGAACCTTTCGTAGAGAAGCTCAACATAGCGATACGTGGTTCCATACCGAATGATTTCGCAGATTTCGCACTTTCAACTGCGATTTCAGCTAAATCTGGGGCTTCTAAAGTTGGGTTGATAGCACAATCACCGAAGATGTATTGTTTATCATCTTTAATCATGAAGAAGATACCAGACGTCTTAGACACGCCTTCTTTCGTCTTGATGATTTGTAATGCTGGTCTTACTGTATCGCCTGTTGAATGCGCAGCACCACTTACGAGGCCTTCCGCTTTGCCTGTATACACGAGCATTGTGCCGAAGTAGTTCACATCTTTCAATTGTTCTTTCGCGTCTTCTTCAGTCGCTTTACCTTTACGACGTTCAACAAATGCAGACACGAGCTCATCTTTCAATTCACTGTTCTCTGGGTCAATCAGTTCGATATCTGAAATATCCAAACCTTTATCGTCTGCTAGCGCTTGTACTTTCTCTTTATTTCCTAATAGGATTGGTGATACATAGTCTGTCTTGTGTAACTGTGTTGCGGCTGTAAGTACACGTTCGTCTTCCCCTTCAGGTAAGACAATCTTGATATTCTTTCCTGATAGCTTATCTTGTAACACATTTAATAAAGTCATGGTATGTCCCCCTTAGTGAATCTTCACATATTTATCTTTAGTTTCTATTATACGCAAGATATTTTTAAAATGCTATTATCCTTTGAAGTTCATATAATCGTCAGAATTAAGCCGAACTATTGTTTATGAAAGCGCCATAATATGTGATAAAATTTGTAAGTGAAACGATAACTTGATTAAAGGAGTGATCATCTATGCCACAAGCACCAGAAACATTAGATGGTTGGTATAGCTTACACTTATTCTACGCGGTAGATTGGACGACTTTCCGTCTCTTATCTGAAGAAGATCGTAACGAGTTAATTGACGAATTACGTTCATTCTTAGCGAAACATGAATCTGCAAGAGAAAATAATGCGGGAGATCACGCATTTTACAATATCACAGGTCAAAAAGCTGACATCTTACTATGGGTACTACGTCCAGAAATGAAAGATCTCAACACAGTAGAGAATGAATTCAACAAATTGAAGATTACGGACTATCTCATTCCTACGTACTCTTATGTATCTGTCATCGAATTAGGTAACTACTTACACACTAACCCTGATGAAGATCCATATGAGAACCCACACATCAAACCACGTCTTTATCCTGAATTACCACATGCAGAATACATCTGCTTCTATCCAATGGATAAACGTCGTAACGAAACTTACAACTGGTACATGTTGCCAATGGAGAAACGTTCAGAGTTAATGTATGCACACGGTAAGATTGGCCGTAGCTATGCTGGTAAGATTAAACAATTTATCACAGGCTCTATCGGTTTCGACGATCACGAATGGGGCGTAACACTCTTCGCAGACGACCCACTTCAATTCAAGAAGATTGTTTACGATATGCGCTTCGACGAAACAACTGCACGCTATGGTGACTTCGGCAGTTTCTTCGTAGGCCATATCGTTGAGAAAGAAGATTTACAAGACTTCTTATCTATTTAAAGTTGAATGAGAGATTTTATAGCGGAAGCTCAAGGTGATTTATGGCCTTGGGCTTTTTTCTGGGTTATAAGGCTTTAATTCGAGTCTTTCGTACATGGATATAATGAGAGAGTTATGAACATGAAGAAATTGATATATAAGAGGATTTCCGGAAATTCCTATCATAATAGTCGAAAAAGTGGCGTACTTCTTAATCGAAATACGCCACTTCGTAGTGTTTGGGAGAACTTTATCCACTACTAATTCATAGATTAACTGCCTTATATTGTCGCTACCCAATATGCTGGAACAGTTAACTAGTACTATAATAACCATTCTAAAATTTTCAAAACATTTTTAATCTAAATATTAGTGTAATAATACCTTTATATTAATCGTATTCACATCTATAATAAAGTTGTTCTACAACTTAATGACATTTGACTAAAACGTGTTACAATAAGTGTACTTTAAATAACTCTGCTTAATTAAGCGTCTGATAGGAGTAAAGGGTCTATTTAAAACTTTCTCCTACAAAAACAACTAAATTACCAATCAAAGAAGACACTATACTTTAACTTTATTTATTGTGAGTTAAAGTATAAGAAATTCTTAAATACATTGAGTTATCTTTAAAAACGAGTATAAGCTATGTTATTCACTCATAATTTGAAGGCTTATTTTTAATTAATTTTGTTGAAATTAAGCAGTTATACTTATTTAAGTAAATGTAAGGATTCACAATAGTCTTAACTATTTTATATTTAGCTAACTCTTCATTAATGCAATCTAAAAATTATTTGCAAATCTGGTAATGGCATTGCGCTTAATTGATCAAGATTTTAGCTCTAATATTTTAATCAATCAATACTAACACTGGTGATAAGAATGACACATCAACAACCTATTCATACTAATGTAGACGAACGCCGTGTAAAGGACGTCGCAGTTTTAGCAGGCCGCATCTTGTTGGAATCTGGCGCTGAAGGGACACGCGTCGAAGATACGATGAGTCGTATCGCAGCGAGCGCTGGCTATGCTGAAAGCAATAGTTTCGTCACGAATACAGTAATCAACTTTATGTTACATAATGAAACTAATCCTCGTATTTTCCGAATTAAGACTCGTGATACGAACCTGTTCCGTATCTCACGCACGAACGAAGTCTCACGGCAAATTACAAAGGGCATATTATCTCTCGATGAAGCTTACGAAGAACTGAAATATATTTACAACGAACAAAGTATTCGTCACGATTTGATCTTTAAATTTATCGCGGCGGCCATCATTTCTATCAGCTTCCTCTATCTACAAGGAGGCCATTTGGTGGATATCTTTACCGCACTCATCGCAGGTTCCATTGGCTATATTGTCGTTGAAATTCTAGACCGTAAACTCCATGCGAAATTCATTCCAGAGTTCATCGGTTCTCTGGTCATTGGTCTGCTTGCTGTCTTTGGCCACTATTTGATTCCAGGTGGTTCCATACCAGAAATCATCATCGCAGCCGTGATGCCGATAGTACCTGGAGTCTTGATTACCAATGCGATTCAAGATCTCTTTGGTGGCCACATGTTGACTTTCACGACGAAATCTTTAGAAGCCCTCGTCACTGCCTTTGGTATCGGCGCTGGCGTCGGTTCGATTTTGATTATTTTCTAATTTTGAGGAGTATCTAATATGTTCTGGATATTAAACTTTATTTTTAGTTATTTAGCTTCATTATTTTTCTGTGTCATATTCGATGCACCGAAACGTTTGTATTATACTGCTGGGTTCGTTGGCGCTTGTGGTTGGATGATTTATGCCTTGTTCTACCATGGTTTCGAACTCCACACGATTTATGCGAGCTTCTTTGGTAGTCTCGTGCTCGGTCTGTTAAGTCATGTGATGGCACGTTACAAGAAAGAACCTGTCATTATCTTCATGGTGCCTGGAATCATTCCACTCGTACCAGGTGGTTTGGCATATGATGCGACGAAGAACTTGATTCTGCTCAACTTTAGTAAGGCGATCAACACGATGTTAGAAGTGACGCTTATCGCAGGCGCTATTGCACTCGGCTTACTGTTCGCAGATCAAATTTCCAAGTTAGTCGTTTCAGGTTTCGTTCGTACACGTAAAAAGATTTAGGGGGAGTGAGACAGAAATCTTTGATTTCGTTGTCTCACCCCCCGCACAGTTGACTAGCATTTGAGAAAACGGTAGCTCTTTCAAATGCAGACAACCACTGCGAATAGAGATATTAAAAGTGGCCGCTTCATCAGCTTAAATGATGGAGTGGCATTTTCTTATGTATAATACCCAACATTAAATTGATCACTTATACATGCTTGTTCCTTATTAGGTCTTCAGATTTTTCATACCTCTTTCATTACCTATATCAATTTTTAGAATGTATAAGAAAAACGCCAACCTCATTCGTTGGAGGTTGACGCTTCAATTGCTTAGTTGTCTACTTATTTGTACGATTGGTACTATTTTCATCTACTAAATCAGCAATGTCATCTTCACTTCTATTCAAAATTAAACGACTTAACTCATCATTATCAATACGTCTCAACTTCGGTAAGCGGATAAAGAAGAAGATGAGACCTAACACTAACCAAGCCGCTAATGCGATGTAAGAAGGTACAGAGAGTGACGCTGGTGAGCCTGGAATTAATAACAGGCACAAGAAGATAAATGAAATCACTGAACCGATAATCGCAAATGTCTTGTAAACCGGTGCGTATGTCTTACTTGTTTGGTCGTAACTGAACAGACGAACTGCTGATAGACAAGTGACAAAGTAGGCGATAGATACGCCAGTAGATGACATATCAACAATCCATTGTAATGCGGTACGACCGAGCCATGGCGCAATGAGCGTCATCGCAACTAAGAAGATGACAGCTACATATGGCGTCTTGTACTTCGGATGAAGTTTACTGAAGACCGTAGGCATAATACCTGAACGTCCCATTGAGAATAAGAGACGACTTGAGCTCATTAAGAAACCGTTTAAGCCGGTAAAAATACCCATAATAATCGCGATAGATAGAATCGCTAAACCGACATAACCAAAGGCTTCTTGAGTTTCAGCACCTGTCACCCATAGCTGACCATTCACACCGTTATTTGATGTTGTGAGCCAACCTGTGAAGAAGAGCATCACAACGTATGTTAAAGCAGCTGCGATTAAGCTGAATGAAATAAGTTTGAATGATTTATTAGGTGAAAAGTTAAACTCTTCGGCTGTCTGTGGAATATTGTCGAAACCAACGTATGCCCAAGGGGATATCGCCACGATCGACACGATAGACCAGAACCAGCCTTTATGTTCGTTCGCTAAAGGTTTCAACTTCTCTAAAGAGAAGTTGTTACCGAAGAACGAACCAAAGAAGAGTAAGAGCACTGTAACGACGAGCGCAATACAGAAATAATACTGTAAAGAACCTGACACGCTAGCGCCCACGATCGCAATAATCATAAATACAATAAGTAGAACGGAAGCAATAATAATTTCCGTTATGTATACATCCCATCCAGCGATGGTATATAACTTCCCAGTCTGCAATGCACTTGGGAATAAGAACTTAATCAGTAAACTGAATGCAGTTGCGTTGAGAGCTGCTACGCAAATATAGCCAAATGTTAAGAACCAAGATGAGAAGAAACTCACATATCTTCCAAATCCTAAGAAACTAAATGCAAACGCGCCACCAGAAACAGGGAAACGCGATACTAATGCACCATAACTTACCCCTATGAGAATAAGTAATAACGCGCCGATAAAGATACCGATTGATGCTGGGATGGCTCCTGATTGTTTAATCCAGTCACCTGGTAGGATAAAGGCACCCCAACCTATACAAGAACCATAGGCAATGGCCCAAACGAATTTCTCAGATAGGTTTTGCTTTAAATTCCCTCTATCGACTTTTTTATTATTTTCGCTCATAAATTAAACTCACCCCATGAGATGTACTATACCCAAAAGGTGAGTTTTTATAACACAAATCACTATTAATTTATAATTTAAAAGTTGCTATAACTAACATTAGCCAACTTGCAATAAACAAGACACCACCGATAGGCGTAATTGCGCCTAACACGCGAACTTGTGTTAACGCTAAGATATAAAGCGAACCACTAAATAAGATGATTCCAATAAACATGAGCCATCCTGCCCAGTTCACGTTAATATTTGTTGTACCACTAATAATACCGATCGCGAGTAGTCCTAAACCGTGATACATTTGGTACATCGTCGCTTTCTCCCAGACAGACATGTACTTCTCTGACAGTTTCCCTTCAAGCCCGTGTGCACCAAACGCACCTGTTGCTACTGCCATTAATGCGTTTAAAGCACCTAGAATAATAAATACTTTCATCATAACTATTTCACCTCTATAAGTTTAAAAATCAAATATTGAATCACCATTGCCGATTTCATCATCGGTAACCATCTTATTCGATGGCAAATCACTGCTTTGACTTTGTTGCATCGACGCAGGCACCTTTCCACCCATCGCTTTAATCTCATCTACCGTTACATCTTGTTGTGAAGAGCAAGATGACTTCGTAGATTGAGAAGGATAGCTAGAAACGCTATATTGTGTCTGATTCACTTCTGGATAGTGTTGACGTGAAGTAGATGCGTTCTGTGTGCCTTGCTGTTCGACATACAACGAAGTGAGTGTATGTATGGCGTACAAATGCTTTTCAAATGCTGCATCACTCGTTGCTTCATCCGCTTGCACTAACTCACTTTCTATCAATTGAATGAGTTTGTCTTTATTCATTCTTAAATCACTCACCTTCACACCAATTTACAGGTTCAATACCGTGTTCTTCTAAATACGCATTCGCTTGGGAATACGGCTTAGAACCAAAGAAACCGCGATACGCAGACAATGGACTTGGGTGTACCGACTTAATAATATGGTGTTTTGACGTATCGATTAACTTGATCTTCTGCTGAGCAGGTTTGCCCCACAGAATAAACACGACATGCTCTAAATTGTCAGACACGGCTTGAATGACTTCATCCGTAAACGTTTCCCAACCGATATCGCGATGTGAATGTGCTTCACCTTTTCGTACAGTCAACACGGTGTTCAATAACAATACACCTTCTCTTGCCCAGTCCTGTAGGTGTGGAGAACGTCTGACACAACCAATATCATCCTGCAATTCTTTATACATATTGCGTAATGACGGCGGAAACTTAGCGTTAGGCTGCACAGAGAACGCTAAACCATGCGCTTGATTCGGACCGTGATATGGATCTTGTCCCAGTATTACTACTTTAACCTTATTAAAGGGTGTTAAATCAAAGGCTTGATAGATATTCTCTCTATCTGGATAAACAATTTGCGTCGTATATTCTTTTTCTAAGAAATCATGCATCGCTTTGAAATCATGTCGCGATGTGATGTCGTGAAAGATATCTGCCCATTCCATTCTTCTTATCACCTCACCGTTTATCGTAACACATCCACCTGTCTAGCGTTACTTAGAAATTGTGATGCATGCTTATATTTTTACTATTAAGGATAAAAGCTCTAGAAAGCACGTCGATGTTGAGCTGTTTGGAAACGTGGTAAAATAAAAGTAAAGACATTTAGGGAGTGAAGATAATGGCACTTAAGAAAACATTAACAATCGCTGGCTCTGATACGAGTGCTGGCGCAGGAATGCAAGCGGACTTAAAAACATTCCAAGAACTCGATACGTATGGCATGGTCGCATTAACTTCTATCGTTACGATGGACAAAGAAACATGGTCTCATGATGTGACACCTATTCCATTCGACGTCTTCGAGAAACAATTAGAAACAGCGATCTCTATCGGACCAGATGCAGTGAAGACCGGTATGTTAGGTACGCAAGAAGTCATCAAGCGTGCTGGCGAAGCGTTTGAAGAATCTGGTGCAGATTACTTTGTAGTAGACCCAGTAATGGTTTGTAAAGGGGAGAACGAGGTGCTTAACCCAGGCAATACAGATGCGATGATTGAACATCTCTTACCGAAAGCAACAATTACTACACCTAACTTGTTTGAAGCGGGTCAATTAGCTGGTCTTGGCACGTTGAAATCAATTGAAGATATGAAACGTGCTGCTGAAATTATCCATGACAAAGGCGCGCAACATGTCATCATTAAAGGTGGTAAAGCGTTAGACCAAGATAAGTCATACGACCTTTATTATGATGGCGACAAATTCTATCAATTAACGACAGACATGTTCCAACAAAGCTATAACCACGGCGCAGGATGCACATTTGCGGCAGCGACAACAGCATATCTCGCAAATGGTAAAAATCCTAAAGATGCTGTAATTGCTGCGAAAGCTTTCGTTGCTTCTGCGATTAAAAATGGTTGGAAGATGAACGACTTCGTTGGTCCAGTAGACCACGGTGCATACAACCGTATTGAACACATCGATGTAGATGTGCAAGAAGTGTAAGCTATCTTACAAAACACTTTGATATAAGTTAAATGCACAGGAGATAAGGCTACGAAATGAGATAAGTTTCTAGTCTTGTCTTCTTTTTCGTTACTTAAACCCCCCTCCATCACTTGATATATAAGGGATTTTTACTCTCGTACGAAAGGCGTAGTTAAAGTTGATACTACAGACTCATGTGTTACATAGACATATCCTTTATAGTGTTAAGTGTAGAGAGAGAAAGGAGGTCATGAAACAACATGATAATCTACAATAAGATAGTTGAAAATGGCAAGCCAATCTACGAAATCATAACCAAAACCTTTAATACAATTTCAGTTAAATGTGATGAAACCTTAACTTCCAATGATATATACAAATTACTCTCTCTACTAGAAAATGACGTAGATCAAATGGCAAATCACTGTTCCTAGTCATTTTCACCTCAAAACCGAAAAAATAATTTACGTAAGATACACAATTTTTGACACAAAGAACATTGAATTACTCCCTTTTTGTAAACAGAAGTATGATTTTTCGTATCGACATGTCATCTCATTGCCCCCTTCAATGAGTGACCCCTGTTGATACATCCATCCCTATAACCCTTTAGCACTTATATTAGACGAAGTTTGTCCCACTTCGACTGTTTGGAGAGCAACTCGAAACACTTCTAATATAAGTGCTATTTTTTTACCCTCTCACTTATATACACGTCGTTCCCGCCGGAATTACTTCTTTTTTCTTAAAATTTTTTCTCAATCACGTCAGTACTTTTACTACATAAGTAAAAAGAGAAGAACGACAACACGTGAATGTCATCATTCTTCTCTCATAACATCATCTTAAATAATTAAATACGTTGTTCTTTCTTCCACCATAAGGCTTTCTCTGGATATTTCACGTAATAATCATGATCTCTCTTATTGTCCACGTTTGGATATGAACCTTTGAGAGATTTTCCTGCCGTACTTACATGTAAGAAAGTGATCACTACGATACCAATCACGCTGATCGCAACTAAGTAGTAGGCTGGCATAAACACATTACCTGTCTTCGCAACTAATGCTGAGGCTACTAAAGGCGTAGTACCGCCAAATAGAGACACAGATACGTTGAAGGTAACTGCTAACGTACGGTAACGCACATTAGTGTAGAACATTGACGGTAATGATGCCGGCATCGTTGCTTCGTAAGTCGATAGGAAGAAGCCGAGCATAAACACGCCAAGAACAATCAATGGGATTGAGCGTGTTTGGAATAGCGTAAATGCGATAACACTAAAGATCGCTGTTCCGATTAATCCGATGAGAAAGACTTTCTTCTCACCAATCTTGTCAGTTAAGCGACCAAACATGAGTGCTAAGACAATCATGAAGGCCATGACAGCTACTGAAATAGAAGAAACTGTAGTTGGGTTAATCTTAATGATCTCTTCTAAATATGTTGGTAAGTAAGCTGTGATCATGTAGTTCGTTACGTTAAAGAACATAACTGCCACGAGACAAACTAAGATATTCTTCCAATAATAACGAATAATCTTGAAAAAATGAATCTTCTCTTCTTTCGGTTTTGTCGCCAATTGATTCTCGTAAACAGGTGATTCCTCTAAACGACGACGTAAATATAGACCGAACAAACCAAGTAGTAAACCACAGAAGAACGGGATTCTCCAGCCCCAAGTATTCATCTGCTCAGTAGTTAATGACGCTGTAAGGACTGCGATTAATATGGAAGCTGCGATATAACCAGCCAATGTACCAATTTCCAAACCACAACCTAAGCGGTTACGTTTCTTGTCTGGAGCAGTTTCAGCAATATAGGACATTGCACCTGCATATTCACCGCCAGTTGAGAAACCTTGAATCGTACGTCCAATAAGTAATAAAATTGGCGCCCATACACCGATTTGGTCATAGGTAGGTAATAGGCCAATCAGTAATGTTGAGAACGCCATATGTATAATCGTGGACGTCAGCACGACTTTACGTCCAAACTTATCACCTAATATTCCAAAGACGATGCCACCTACAGGACGTAATAGAAATGCGATGGCCATTGTGGCATAGGTGTAAATCAATTGCATTTGTGACGGAAGTTGCGTATAGAAGTTATGCCCAATCACTCCTGCTAAATACGCGAACAGTCCAAAGTCAAACCATTCCATGGCATTACCGATGCCGGTCGCAAATACTGCTTTCTTCGCTTTCTTTGCATTAACATAATTAATTTGTTTTGAATCAAATTCCATCTTTTCAATTTCTCCCCCTTTGTTATGCTTAACTATTATAGCGGAGTAAAATATTTTGTAAAACTTAAATCGAAAAGTGGTATATTGAATCATCATCTTAAATTTTTATTCAAAAATAGCGATTCAAAACAATCTATGTAACAATTTTTAACCTACTGCAAGGTTTTCGTTTTTTCATTTTCACTAATTGTTAATTCTTGCAAATTTGAATTGTCACTTCTTGTGATTGATTCAAAATGTGAATGGTCTGAGCGTCAGTATTTTGGATTGTCAACGTTTCACCTATCATGACACTTTTACAATAGTTAATTGTAAAATTCGACCACGTCACCCCGAGCGTCGCCATACAGCGCTCGACGATGAATTGCCCTGGCACGATGCTCGAATGAAGCGGGTTCTCGTCTCCAACCATGCTCAAGTAACGTTCAACTTCACCACGAGAAAATTGCATCATTCTCTCACCTCTTTTACAAATGTCTGCTGAATCGTTACAGCTAGTTGACCATCCTCGTAAAGCACCAACTGCAACTGATATTTCGTAAAATGACGAATTTGACGTACATTTAATACGCGCAGTTCAGCCAAATAGCGGCGCTGAACCTCCAAAGTCAAATTCTGTTCCACATTCGTCTCTCGAAGCTTCAGTTCTTGGCCATTAATAGCTTGAAATAAATCAAATTCTGGCCAAAGTCGCGCACAATAAAGGACGGGCACACTGCACGACCCGTCATCGACATCGCCTATTAACATTCGGTAACGCTCAACTTCTTCTTCATCAAAATGCACCCACTGCTGCTCTACATCTTCAGATCCAAGGTCGGAATAAGATGGCATTGCCCATACCTCCTCCTACGCCCATAGTCGCTAAAGTTAGACCGTCGCATTTCATACTGAACAATCGCGTCACAAGCGCCGCACCACTTGCACCATAAGGGTGTCCTGTCGCAATCGCACCGCCCCAACGATTGAGTTGCGTTGCAGAAATTCCGAGTTCTCTTTGACAGGCAAGCACTTGAGAAGCAAAGGCTTCATTCAATTCAACTGTTTCGATATCACCCATGCGTGTTCGATTCCGCTCAAGTAACGTTTCCACTGCCGGAATAGGTCCAATACCTAATAAGGTTGGATCAACACCTTGCGTTAAACCATCCACAAATTGTAGTCCGTGATTGTAACCTAATGCTCGTGCAGTACGTGCTTCCATCACAAGCAACACTACAGCCCCGTCATTTTTCATGCAGCAGTTACCTGCAGTGACCGTTCCGCTCGAAATGAGTGGTTTCATGCGTGATAACAACTTCTTACGCAGTCTCGGTTTCACGCTTTCATCTCTTTCTACACGCTGACCTTTGACCGTTAAAGGTAACATTTCGTTCGCTAAGTGTCCTCGCTCAATCGCTCGTAATGTGCGTTGATGGCTCTGATAAGCAAAATCATCTTGGGCTTCCCGTGAAATGTCATAACGCTGAGCTACATTCTCGGCCGCTTCAATCATCGACGGATCTTGACCTTCAGGCGCAAATGACGCGCGTTCATAAATGTCTGGCATCGCTGTATCATAAACCGATTGCGGGCGTTTAATCTTCCACGGTGCTCTACTCGTACTTTCAACACCTCCAGCAAGATAAATTTGACCTGCGCCCGCTTGAATCATTCGACAAGCATACATGATAGATTCCAATCCTGAACCACATTGACGATCTAAAGTAAGCCCAGGAATTGTTTCCGACAATCCTGCTTCAAGCAACGATTTACGCGCAATATTTCCTCCATTGCCGACGACGTTACCGAGTATCACATCATCAGTGCGATATTTTAATTCTGGACATTGTTCACTCAAATGTAGTAACAAAGGTTTTAATAACATCTCAGGTTCTAAAGACCGAAGCGCACCGCCATACTTTCCAAACGGCGTACGCTTGGCCGCTACAATTACTGGTGTATTCATCTCTTTAACCGTCCTTCCTCATAAGCTTGCGCCATCCGTTTGCGAGCAATTTTACCACTGGCCGTATACTTCATCTCAGCCACTCTCAACAGTTTAGACGGAATTTGATAACGTGCACATCTTTCTTTCATAAAATGTCGAAACTCGCGATAAGTCAACGTTCGCTCTCCGACATACAACATCACAGCAATTTGACCGAATTGCGCATGTGATTCGCCTATCACTAACACTTCAGAAATATCAGGATGTGTCAGCGCTTGCGCCTCAATTTCAGAAGGATAGACGTTGCGTCCACCAATTATTAGTCGGTCCGCTTGGCGTCCATGAAGATAGAGATGATGTACCTCATCAAGCGAGGCGTAATCCCCAATGGGTATCCATGTTGACTGCGCCGCTATCGGATGACCCACATAGCCACTAAAGGTCATATCGCTCCGCACGAAGAGTTGACCAATTCCCGCTTCGTCCTGCACTCTCAATTCCACTTGAACATTCGGGAAACACCGCCCTACAGAACGCACTGGCGCTTGTTGATTGTAGTTGTAGCTAATGAAACTCGCTTCTGACGTACCGAAGAATTCAATAATATTAGCACCTTGAAAGCGCGCTTTAATTTGTTCAAAGATTTCTGCTGGCAACTTATCTCCTGTGGTAAAAATATCTACGCAATCATCCGCGATAAAGTCAGCATGCAAACTATAGCGCAACATCGTCGGCACTAAGAACAATGCCGCGGGTGCTTTTACTTCTGCAATACTCTGCATCATCTTAGTAGGTTCGAAGTGATTCATACCGATAAACGTACGACCACTATAAAGTGCGTAAATACAAGCATAAAGGGATAGTGAATGGGATAACGGTCCAGGTGCCACAATGGCTTGAACTTCAGGAGATAACAGTCGCTCATTCTCTCGATAAGATGCGAGCCATGAAGCTTCATTACGATAATAAGCTTTAGGTAATCCTGTAGTACCTGAAGTAAAGCCAATATGTAGTAAACTTTCTATCCTATGATGTTCATCGCCCTCGCTGTATGCTGATAAACTTGTGGGCTGTACCTCACGGTCACTCTGTATAATCGCCTCAATCTCATAGCGTTGGCGTATTTGTTGAAGTTGCGTTTCAGACCATTTGGGATCAATCACACATGGAACTGCCTCACACTGAAGGAGCGCCAAATAGTAAATGAGTGTTTGATCTTGATCGTGAAACCCTACTGCCACCTTAGTTTGAGGCGTAATTGAAAGCTGTTCCGCATAGCTTTCAATGAGATCTTGTAGTTCCCCGTATGTGTAGCATTGATCCTCAAATTGTAACGCTAGACGTTTCGGAAATCGCTCGCTATATACTTGAATCTTCTTCAGAATTTCCATATTCGCACCTCTTATCGTTAACTTATCACCTTATTATATTAACATTCCTGCACTATACTCGAATATTTTTGCACTATGTCATGTTTATTTTACTCATTTTAAACGTTGAGTTATCCGTTATTTCACATCGCAAGTGGTAGCACAGGGGCACTGCTTCCCAATTTTGCAGTCGAATTTGAGTTAACGTGTAACGAATGTTCCACACTCACCCTATATTTTTGAAAAAGTGGTGATGCAGCCCATTTTCACTACAAAATGTAAAACGCAAGCTCACCCCCATTTCACCTCAGCCATTCCTCAAAATCACAAAAAAGTACCAACGCATAAGCTCATTACTTACCGCGTTGGCACTTTCAAATCATCATTTATATTATTATTCTAAATTAGCGTGATTCTGTTGCATCGTTTCTTCACTTACATCAAGTTCTTTCATCAAGTCAAGAACGAGACTATCTAACAGAATTTGAGATGCCTGTTCGAATAAGCTGCCTAAAGGTTGCGCTGAACCTTCTGCATCATGTTTCGTACCTGCTGGCAACTCAATCACTGTATTCGCTAATTCACCGATTGGAGATTCCGGTTTCGTACTGAGTAAGACAACTTGGGCACCTACAGATTTCGCTTTATCTGCAAGTAAACGTAGATGCTCAGTTGAACCTGAACCAGAAATCACGATGAATAAATCGCCTTCGTGAATAGAAGGTGTCGTTGATTCACCAATCACGTGCGCATTTTTACCAAGTTGGTTTAAACGCATCGCAAAGCTATTCGCTACAAATCCTGAACGACCCTTGCCTGCTACAAAGACATGTTCCGCATTGAGCACCTCTTGCACGAATGCTTGTGCTTGCTCCACTTCCACATGCGCAAGTGTGCTATCTAATTCGTCAAGCACGAGACGATAGTTCGTTAACTCAGCCATCTTATTTACCTTCAATCGCTGCTTTACATTGTTTAGCTGCTTCAACTGGGTCGTCAGCGTTTGCGATACCGCCACCTACGATAACTAGGTCTGGTGATTCAGCAGCAACTTCTTCGATTGTCTCTGGTTTAATACCGCCAGCGATAGCAATCTTAGAGTTCTTGATTACGCCTTTCACTTTGCGTAAGCTGTCGAGTGGTGATACACCTTGTGCTTGTAAGTCATAACCAGTGTGTACTGCGATGTAGTCCGCACCCATTTCGTCTAATTCTTTCGCACGTTGTTCTAAGTCTTGTACTGCAATCATGTCAACGAGTAATTCTTTGCCATGTTTGTGTGCTTCTTCGACAGCCGCTTTGATAGATGCATCTTCAGCCACACCTAAGATAGTTACGACGTCAGCGCCAAATTTCACAGCTTGGCTCACTTCGTAGTCTGCTGCGTCCATGATTTTCAAGTCAGCTAATACTTTAACGCCGTCGATGTTTTCGTCCATGTGTTGAACTGATGGTAAACCTTCATTGATGACGATAGGTGTACCAATTTCTACGATATCTACGTAGTCTTTCACTTTATTTGCTAATTCTGCTGCTTGTTCTTTATTTAATAAATCAATTGCTAATTGTAATTCCAATGAGAACATCCTTTCTTTATCTGCTTTTCATAAAATGCGTGTTCCTTTTTATTACTTAGCATCTTCTTATTTCGAGATTATCTTGCATTATGTTACTACCCTCGTCCTCTCATTTTAAAACGAAGGGACAAGGAACACTTACTCACACCTTAACATAAATGATCGAGCATTTTTATCAATATATTCTGAATCTCAATCACTGTGTCACGCTAACTCGGGTAAATCATCACTTTCTTGAGCATAGATATACATTTCTGAGTCTTTTTCTAGTAAAATAGAAAGATAATGAGTCTAATACGTGGTTGAGAAAGTTAATTCAGTGAAACACTTCAATGAAACTCAACCCGTTAATATTGCCAATATCATTTTAACTGTAGCGTGGTGCTCACCTAAGACGGAAATGTGGAGCACGGCTACGGAAGTGGATATAGACCGATTGGAGGAAGAATCGTTGGAACCGATTGATGCAGAACACGTACAATCAATACTCTCATCCTATGCGAATACGCCAGTTTATTTGCATGTTGAAACAACGAATGGGGCATACGCTAACCATTTCGATCAACGCGTATTTAATGCCGGGGCTTTCTTAAGAAATATTCAACTCTCATTCGAACATGCACAACTCAAAGGTGGCCACAAAGATCCTTTCCGTGTCGGTCTCAAACTCAAAGAGAACGGTTGGGTCTATGTACAGGGACTAACACATTACGAAATCAATGAGGATGGCGAATTCTTAATCGCTGGGTTTAACTACGAGGGGCAGCTCGCAGCGACTTTAGAAATCAGCAAACATCCATTTAAAGCTTAAGGAGGAATACTATGCCAGAGGAGACACATGTGCTCGTCATCTTTCCACATCCTGATGACGAAACCTTTTCATCAGCTGGTACGCTCGCACGTTACATTGACCAAGGCGTACCTGTCACTTATGCCTGCTTAACCACAGGTCAGATGGCACGAAATTTGGGTAATCCGCCTTTTGCGACACGCGAGTCACTCTCTACGATACGTGAACGTGAACTTGAAGCAGCTGCAGAAGCCATAGGGATTACTGATTTGCGTAAAATGGGACTGCGTGACAAGACAGTTGAATTTGAACCACACGACGAGATGGACGCGATGGTTCAATCACTCATCGATGAATGCCAACCATCTGTCATCATTTCATTCTACCCACAATTTGCTGTGCATCCAGACCACGAAGCGACAGCAGAAGCCGTCGTTCGCACAGTAGGTCGCATGCCGGCAAACGAAAGACCACGCTTACAACTTGTTGCTTTTAGTAATGATGCACCTGAGAAGTTAGGTGACCCTGACATTCTCAATGAGATCAGTGATTATAAAGAGGTTAAACTTCGCGCATTCAAAGCCCACGCTTCTCAAATGGGGCCTTTCTTAGAAGACCTTGCTAGCCCTGAAGTTGGCGGAGAAGTTCAAGGCTTTCTCGAAGTCGAACCTTATTGGATTTATAACTTTGAATCTTAAAGTGGAGGCTATAGCATGAGTGAATTTGATTTATCTACGAGAGAGGGTCGCTGGAAACACTTTGGTTCTGTCGATCCTATTAAAGGTAATAAACCAACGTCTAAAGAGAAGATGACTGACTTACAGAGCACAAATAAAGACTTTCTCTTCGAAATTGAAGAAGTAGGGATTAAAAATTTAATTTATCCAGTCAATATTGATCGTTTTCAAACAGCAGGCAACTTTAGTTTCTCAACAAGTTTGAATCAAGATGAGAAAGGCATCAACATGAGCCGTATACTCGAAAGTGTTGAAAAACACTACAATCACGGTATTGAACTCGACTTTGATGCTTTATATCAAGTATTACGTAGCTTACAAGAAAGTATGAATCAATCATCAGCAGGTGTCGATGTCTCAGGCAAATGGTTCTACGATCGTTACAGCCCTCAAACTGACATCAAAGCTGTGGGACACGCTGATGTCACTTACGGACTTGCGATTAAAGATGACAACGTGACACGTAAAGAACTCACGATTGAAGCTGCAGTAACCACACTTTGCCCTTGTTCTAAAGAAATCAGTGAATACTCCGCGCACAACCAACGCGGTATCGTCACTGTGAAAGCATATATTGATAAAGAAGCAGAATTAAGCGATGATTACAAATCTGTTATCCTAGACGCAATGGAAGCGAATGCAAGTTCTGTCTTGTATCCTATCTTGAAACGTCCAGACGAGAAACGTGTGACAGAACGCGCTTATGAAAATCCTCGTTTCGTCGAAGATTTAATTCGCTTAATCGCGGCAGATTTAGTCGAACTCGATTGGCTCGAAGGCTTCGACATCGAGTGTCGTAACGAAGAATCTATCCATCAACACGATGCATTTGCGAAATTGAAACATCGCAAATAGATTTTTTGAAGCAGTTTCGGCGTTAACAAAGGATTTCTAGAACGAAGATGACAAATTTTAACTATGAAATTCTGAGATTTAATTCAAAAATGTACGATAACAATACGTTAAAGTGATTTTCATTCATAATTGTTGTTAATTTTAAAGTGAATATAGAGATGTACTATTGCTTTCTCAATAACTGTTTACGAAATCAGTTATGTCGAGGGAAGTGGGACGGTGAAATCAAATCGATTTCTCTCTCACTCCCTCTTTTTTATACTATGGACACTTCTTAAATTAATATTTATTAAATCTCTTTTTACTTTAAAGGTGTAGTTTGAATAGAAATCGCATTATCTTGTTAATTTTTAATTAGATCAGTAAAATTTTAACCGATATTTCTTCTTTATCCGCGATGATAATAAATTTTATGTGACACAATGTGAAAATATCGCGTATCGGATTTATTTTATTCATAGTACAATAACAAATATACTGTCATTATAAATTTTAACTAGACTAAATTATATATCACATCGACTGTGATATAACTCAGAAACTGAATGCTTGATAGTGCTATTTTTAGAAATATCCAGGACTACTTAAATACTTATTTCCTATTATCTCTCCGCTTCTAAATATACTTAGCCTTACTACAGAATATCCAACTGCTTGATAAAGAAATACTCCGCAGTCATATCTATCATTCTTATAAGTGCTTAACTATCCGACAACTCAATACTGAATTCAGCTTTCATTAAATTACAGACTTTTCACTCATATGCACAAAGTGATTTTGGGGATCATTTTAGCAGTTAATTCTTTAGAAAATTCTTACTTATTAAAATAATTTTAGTCTCACAATGATTTTATGGTCAAAATGATTAATGACAATATATGAATAATTAATCGCTACTACATACGCCTATCACACGCATAGGCTATACAAATTGGGGAATTGTTTAACATTTTAAATACTATTTGAGGTGAATGAAATGGACATGATCGTTTACGAGGAAAAACGTAATACCATTAAAAAGGAAATCAAAAATATTTTAAAGTTGTCGCTCACTGAGGTCATCTTATTACAAAAAATTCATGAGCTCAACTCTGAAAAATTAGATGTTATCGAGCTAAAAAAGCATTTGCATAACGGCAATGCACCAATTTCAGCACAACTCAATGACTTGATTAAAAAGGGATATTTCAAAAAACAAAGAGATACGAAAGATGAACGCCGCATCTTCTTGTACGATATCAATTTAACTAAAGTAGCAGAGGCACTTGCAGAATATCACAACATCGTTTCACTTATCGTAGATACAGAAATCTAAAACTAACGATGAATGAGCCTCCAACCTAAGGTGACGAGCGTCATCACTTAAATTCAACACTAATCATAAACACTACATGAATAGAAACCGATCCACCCTCGCATTCCCTGTGGATCGGTTTCTATTATTAAATATTTACTTGAACTGAGTTAGAAACTACAAACTCCTACTTACACATCTCACTTTATTTCAAGTGTTCATAAGGACTATTCTTCGCAAAGGACACGATTTGATCGACAAATAAACGCGCACGAAGTTGGAATTCTTCATTCGCAAGATAATACGTACCATCATCAAGCTTGTTATAATCAGAATCATGTGTCGCAATTTGTGTTGGCACTGCAATACCTAATAATGTTCGCACAATCAATCTTAAATGAGAAAGTGGTTCTGCACTCACTATACCTCCACTATTACCTACAAGGCCTACAGGTTTCATCTTGAAGTCATCCATCGTTAAGTGGTCTAACGCGTTTTTCAATATACCAGAGTAAGAACCATGATAGTTTGGACTTCCAAGTACAAAGAAGTCCGCTTCACGTGCTTTCGTCTGTAAATCTTTCATGTTTGCTTTATATGTTTCTGATGGTTCTGAAGCCCCAGAAACATCAAGTTGATGGATTGGACGATCTGCTAAATCAAAGATTTCCACATCAAATTCATGATCTTCAAATTGTCCTTTTAAGTATTTAGCTAAAGCAGCGGTATGTGAACCGACTTTTGCACTTCCTACGATAATTAATCCTTTCATCTATAATCACCTCATATTACTCGTAATTGTGTTCATCTAAATATTTGATAATCGCGTTACCTACGCCATCTTGTTCGTTCGATTCTGTGATATAGTTCGCCACAGCTTTCACTTCATCTGTCGCATTCTCCATCGCCACAGGATAACCTACGCGTGATAGCATTGAAACGTCATTCAAGTTATCACCGATTGCCATGACTTCATCCATATCCACGCCCAGTTTCTCAGCAATGCTTTCTAGTGCAATTCCTTTCTGAGCGTCACTATGCGTAATCTCAATATTACCTCGAGATGAGGACGAAATAGCCAAATGATTCGATTCAGATAAACGCTTACTTACACGATCAATCTTTTCTAAATCACTATCAAACGCGAGTACCTTCATGATCAATTCGCCTGGCACAGACTCAATCTTACTGTAATCTTCTACGACTTTCAGCGAACCGTTGTCAATACGATCTTGAATCGCATGCTTAATCTTCTCAACATCGGCTTGTTGACCCGCGCGTTCAGCAATATCTACGTAAATCTCTAAATCTCGATCAGGATTCTCCGTATAAATCCCTCTATTTGTGTAAATTTGATAATACACATCTTCATTATCGAGTTCAGTTGTAATACGTTGCACTAACTCATGATTGAGATTAGAAGTGCTGATGATGTTAAAGGATTCATCGCGTACTTCTGCCCCGTTCAAACAAATGTAAGGGACCTTTAAACCGCTATGCTCTACAGGTGTGCTCGCTTCATAGAAAGCACGACCAGTCGCAATAATGACAGTGATGCCCAAAGACTGTGCATAGCGAATTGCTTCGGCATTCTTCTCCGATATTTCATGTGATGCATTTAACAAAGTACCATCCATATCTGATGCTATAAGCTTAATCATTCTATCTCTTCGTTCCTCTCTCTTTCAGATTACGCCGTTTATATGATCAAGATGTTAAATAGTTGTCACATTTAAGCAGCATATTCTCATTCTACCATTTAAACGTCGTTATGTATGCTCGTCTGTTCGTATGATTTTCGCTGACTTTTTACGCTGTCTCATCTGACGAAAGAACTGACGCAACAACTCACCGCATTGACTTTCTAGTACACCTGTACGTAGTTCTACACGGTGGTTAAAACGCGGTTCCTGAACTAAATTCATCAGACTTCCAGCACATCCGCCTTTCGGATCGGTAGCGCCATAGACCACAGTCGGAATACGACTCATCACGATAGCACCTGAACACATCACACACGGTTCCAAAGTGATATATAACTGACAATCCTCTAGGCGCCAACTTCCCATGACCTCCGCAGCCCGTGTAATAGCAAGATGTTCGGCATGCGCAGTAGGGTCTTGACTTGATTCACGCAAATTATGCGCACGTGCGATGACTGTATCTTGATAGACGATGACCGCACCTATTGGGACCTCTCCAATACGTTCTGCCTTTTTCGCCTCTTCAATCGCAAGCGTCATATAATATTCATCTAACGTCATCTGTCTGATTCACCTCTGATGTGATAAAATAACTACTGTCTATTTTAGCATTGGAGCGATAAAGATGAAAAAGACTTTTATAGCTATCGAAGGACCCATTGGTGTAGGGAAATCCTCTTTAGCACACAAACTGAGCCAAACTCTTGGTTATCAAGAAGAACAAGAAATCGTTGACGACAATCCTTTCCTCTCAGATTTCTACGATGATATCTCTAAGTGGAGCTTTCAAACTGAAATGTTCTTTCTTTGTAATCGCTACAAACAATTTCAAGACCTCGCCAAGAGCGAGCACAACGTTGTGAGCGATTATCACATTTATAAAAATAAAATCTTTGCGCATAATACGTTAACGGCAACCGAATTTGATAAATTCTCCAGAATCTACGATATACTCACAGAAGATTTAATCATGCCAGATACTGTTATCTTTCTAGATGCAGATCTTTCAGTACTCAAAGCGCGTATTAGACATCGTAATCGTAGTTTCGAAACCCAAATAGAAGATGATTATCTCACTCAGTTGAAAAGTGATTATCGCAGATTCTATACTTCTTTAGAGCAAAATGGCGTCAATGTCATTTATATAGATACAACACATCTCGATTTCGTGAATAATGAAGAAGATTATTCTCACATTTTAAACTTACTTGAACCGATGATTGGAGGCACACATTGATGAATGACTACGGTATTCCTCAAGATGCAGTTATTACGATAGCGGGAACGGTGGGTGTAGGGAAGTCCACACTTACACAAGGCCTAGCTGACCGTTTGAATTTCCGCACTTCTTTCGAGAATGTCGAGCACAATCCCTATCTCGATGATTTCTACAAGGACTTCGAACGTTGGAGCTTTCACCTGCAAATTTATTTCCTAGCAGAACGTTTCAAAGAGCAGAAACGCATGTTTGAATATGGCGGTGGCTTCGTTCAAGACCGCTCAATTTACGAGGACGTCGACATCTTCGCGAAGATGCATGAGGAGCAAGGTACGATGAGCCAAGCGGACTACAACACTTATTCCGAACTCTTTGATGCGATGGTGATGACGCCGTACTTCCCACAACCTGATGTCCTCATCTTCCTCGAGTGTGATTACGATGAGGTGATTGAACGCATTCGTCGTCGCGGTCGCGATATGGAAATCAACACAGACCCTGAGTATTGGAAGAAACTTTACGACCGTTACGAAGCATGGATTGATAACTTCAAGGCATGCCCAGTTGTTCGCGTGAATATTAATGAGTATGATTTATTTGAAGATCCCGCTTCATTAGACCCTGTCATTAAGAAGATTAAACACGTGATTGATACCCATCGCCAAGTTGATCCTCGTTAATCTATGACTTTTAGGTTAGGTAAAAGGAAAGTTCAACATCAACAAGCCCATTTCTATCACCTTTGAATAGAAATGGGCTTGTTTGTATTAATGCGGTAATAAATTGATTAAAAAATACTACCATAATTTATTATTTTCCTACACACTTAACGTCTACTTTTCGCATAATGTGCTGTTACTGCAGCTAAAATTAACGTTAAAATAATATAAATGATAATCGACACAAAGATAATCAACTTATGTGGATTATCCAATGAAAATGGTAGAGGTGAATAACTTACCGTTATCGCTCGTTTCGTAATAAATAAAGCTGCGATCATCTTCAGTGTAGACCAAGCTGAACTCAATGTAATTAAACCTAATATTAATAGAGTAATTCTCTTCATGTAAGTTACCTTCTTTCTGGTGTTTGATGTCTAGTATAGTACTACACTTTACATCATACTATAAGTCTCACCGAAAAAGTGAATATTTTTCGATATTCATCTCTTTTCCATTCTCATAACAACGTGCTTTCAATACGCTCACTCACCTGCTCATTATCCCTATCAAACAAACTACAAATAAATAGTGACTAAGGTCACTGCATTGGCCTTCGCTTTAACCAAATAAGGTTCATGTTGAAAGTCATGATAGTCCACCGTCAGTTTCGGTCTATTGTATTTGTTCAATTTATACTTCAAATGCGTCGGAAGTTGCTGACCTGACGAGATATTATCCGAAATAATGGAGTTTAAGCAGCCTTTTTCTACATCCGTAATCGTCTCCGTAGACACGATATAGCCCTGCTGTTGAGCTGCGTCACTCATATGCAAAGCGTATAACGTTTCATCATAACTAGAAGTAGACGTAGATACCGGAGAAGGATTATACAACAGAATGTTATAAGCATAGTTCTTCTTCGTTAGGATATAATGATCTCCATAGTAACTCGCTGTTTCTCTGAAGTTAGCGAGCATATAACTCATAAATGTATACACCGTCTTCGTCTCGTAATCGTTAAATATGGCCAGATCGCTTTGATTCTCTTGTCGATAAGAGAAATAGACACTCACCCCTGCAAGATGCTGTCTTAATGCGACGACCTTTTTTATATAATTTGCAATCGCATTCACTTTCTCGTGCTTAATCGCTTCTTGATTCAGAAAGATAATACTTTTAGGAAGCTCAATCGAACTGAGGAATTGTTTGAGGTGGTTTAAAAATGCTAAAGATTCCGTTTCAGTAATGATTTGTTTCTTATTTAGGCGTTTTAAATCCAACGTGTAGTAATCTGTCTTCAAGCAAGAAAGTTGTTTTAATTGTTGTTGATGGCCAAAAAGATAGACATCCGTTAAATCAATGGCAGTCAATATTTGAATACCGAATATTTCTGAATTAAATTGCTCGATGGAATCTAAATATTTCAACTTCCAATCTAGCAACAGCAACACTTTGAGTGACTTCAAACTATCTCCTGAAGTCGTCTCAAGCTCTAGAATTCTAAAGTCTCTAATCGTCTCCTCCACGATACGGTACTCCTCTACGCTCTCAATATGCAGAGCGAAAGGTACTTTACTCTTCAACAAACGCTTAATCCCTTGTATCATACGTTGCGCGTTAGGCGCTGTTTGACTAATGTAGACGAAAGCAGATAATCGATGCGCAGTATAATTCTTATACGTATAAATCTGTTCATCCAATATGCCATCCAAGTCGTCAAAGCCACCAATATTAATCAAGTTAAAGTAAGATAAATGGTCGTCATCGATACAATCATCATCTATCACAATACTTTGTTGATGTGTCTGCTTCGCTCTTCGAAACTTCAGATTGTTAATGATTCGCAAATCTTCAATCGCATGCGGAATCTTAAACTGATGCGCTGTCGATTCTTTCATAGTGTACTTTTTAGGTGTCGTATGCATATAGGTCTTAAAATGCGTAATGTATTTCGTCGCGCTCGAATAACCCCAGCGATTCGCTATTTGTTCGACGCTATAGTGTTCAACGACAAGATCTTCTATCGTCTTAGCTACACGTAATGAACTGACATACTCATTAAATTTGATATCTAAATGTCTTTTAAACAAATTGGAGACATAAGACGGTGAAACGTAAAGTTGTTGCCCCAATTCATCTAACGTAATCTTATGATGCAAATTCTCTTTCACATAATTCAATATACGGGTAATTAAATCATTCGAATGTTGATATGTAGGTGTTTCAATTAATGTCAGTCGTTTCATAATCTGACCTACCAACGCATCTATGTCTAACGCTTTCGCTTGATCACGTAAATGATTGAATAAAGTATTTAAATCTGTAATTAATCCCTCTTGGTGCTGGGATTCAATAGTGTAATGAGCATTAAAGACCGATTGTTCTCTTATACTCCAATAGTGACTCGGTATATAGAATATAATAATTCCACTACTGTTCACTTTAAATAACTCTCCCTCGTTGACGACATGGATAGCTAAATTATTCAGCGTTTCTCCCTCAACCTGAATATTTAAACTCCCTTTGATAGCTGTGATAATCATCATACCATCGTAGCATCGCTGAGGTTGTTGCATTGCTTCCGGTAAGTAGTAAATTGACGGAAACACGTCATCCCCTCCACATATTCCCTTAATACAACGACTCCCTTAAAAGTGTTGTGTTCCACTGTTTCAATTATTTTCATCTTAGTGTAGATACCTTATAATTTTGTAACTAACCTTACAAAATTTTATCTTGTTTTTACTATTTGTACAGATATAAAGTGTTATTTACCAAATAAATATTTTTCTATTAAAACGACATATATATAATAGAAAGTCAACTTTTTGAGCACTTTTTCACTGTATTGGAAATATATGGAGATATTGTAAATAATCAGTGATTTTTCATATAGTTGACTTGCATTTTAAACGCTACTAGAAAATATGCGTAAATAATTAAGTATATAAAGCATATAAATATAATTATATCTAGTGCTATGATGGGAATTACAAATAGATAATAGTTTAAGGTTTATTTACTATTTGGGATTGTTAATTAAATACTTCTTATTTATAAAGGGGATGAAATGATGAACAATAATCAATTCACTAAGAAAGACAAATTTGGAATTAGAAAGTTCTCAGTAGGTGTGGGCTCAGCCCTTTTAACATCTCTATTATTCTTAGGCGTTAGCCACTCTGCAGATGCAGCAGAAACTGACACAGAAGATACTGACCTCGTAGTCGATCAAGATAACCCAGGCGCTGATGGTTCTCTTCCAGCTGCAACTACACCTGCAAATAATGGAAATACTGCATCAGATGGTGTAGATCCTTACGCACCAACAAGTGAACATAATGCAGCAATCGACAATAACGATCCAAACACAATCACTAACACTTATGATGGTAAGAACGAAATGGAACCTACTCCAGGTAATCAAAACATGAGTCCATTATATGACACTAGCAATGAATCTAATCCAACAGCTGGTGATCAAGGTACTAGTCCTTTAGAGTATGACGGCAGTAATGAAATGGACCCTACTCCTGGCAACCAAAACATAAGTCCATTATATGATACTAGTAACGAATCTACTCCTATTGCAGGGGACCAAGGTCAAGATCCTCTAGAATATGACGGCAGTAATGAAATGGATCCTACTCCTGGCGACCAAAGCCAAGATCCTTTAGCTGACGGTAGCGAAGAAGTAGATCCTACTCCTGGTGACCAAAGTCAAGATCCTTTAGCTGACGGTAGCGAAGAAGTAGATCCTACTCCTGGTGACCAAAGTCAAGATCCTTTAGCTGACGGTAGCGAAGAAGTAGACCCTACTCCTGGCGACCAAAGCCAAGATCCTTTAGCTGACGGTAGCGAAGAAGTAGACCCTACTCCTGGCGACCAAAGCCAAGATCCTTTAGCTGACGAACCAGCTACAGAAGATAACCAAGGTACTGATGCATCTAACGGTTCAAACGATGCAACTACTGACGCTGAAGGTAACACTGTTGAAACTGACGCTGAAGGCAATACTATTGTAACTGATGCTCAAGGTAACACTACTGTTACTGATGTAGAAGGCAACACTACTGTTACTGACGCTGAAGGCAACACTACTGTTACTGATGTGGAAGGTAATACTACTTATACTGACGTAGAAGGTAACACTACGTATACTGACGCTCAAGGTAATACGACTGTTACTGATGCTCAAGGTAATGTTGTTCAACAAAGCACTGCAAATGCTATGACTAATGAAGGTGCTATGGGCGAAGAAGGCGCTATGGACGCTCAAGGCACAAATGGTATGACTGACAATGGTATGGCAGCAGGCGAAGAATCACAAGGTACTTCTGAACAAGGCGAAGACCAAGGTACTCAATCTAAAGAAGATAATGAAGCAAGTGAATTACCTGAATCTGGTGGTTCTGACATGACTGTACCACTTGCTACTTCAACAGCTATGCTAGTAGCTGGACTAGGTTTATTATTCAGAAGACGTAACACTGAAAAATAATAACAATTCCAAGGTATAAATCGCTACATTCTATCGAATATACTTTACGCACTGCTAATAAGGTCGCTAAGTTAGACAAAGATTCTAGCTTAGCGGCTTTCTATTTGTAAAAGTTATTTACTCTAATCCCACCACGCTAAAAAAAGCTTATCTCCTCAAATATTAGGAAACAAGCCTTTTAATCACTTTATATTCAACTTATGCATTCTTACCATAGTGATAGGCGATAGAATAAGTAGAAACACTGTTTTTCAATATCGGACTCGCATTATCTTCTTTATGTTGTCTCACATTTTTATGCGCTTCCTTAAACTCATCTGATTGCAGCCAATCTTTAAATGACTGTTCAGACTCCCATATCGTTAAGATCTTGACTTCATCAAAGTCTTCCAAATTATTCGTGGTCGTGACGAACATATCTTGGAATCCTTGAATATTCTCGATACCTTGTCGATTATAGAAACGCTTAACTGTTTCATTCGCGCTACCTTTTTCTAAAGTTAAACAATTCTCAGCCATAAACATGATGTTATCTCTCCTTCGCTTCTTGTGGAAGTGTTTTTACAAAAGTGAATAGCACAATCGTTTGAATGAGCACCATAACGACTAAACCTGCTCTAATCCAAGTATGATCAATCATATAAATTGAGAATCCTACCACGATGTAGAAACTCGCTAATAGCTTGAATTTATTCTTCAACGTATAGCCTCTCTCATTCTTGAAACTTTCCACAAAGTTAATATAAATCTTAGTATTCACTAACCAATTCTTAAATCTATCTGAGCTGTTTGAAAAGCAAATCACAGCTACCAACAAGAAAGGCGTCGTCGGTAGTAAAGGCACTACGGCTCCTATAAAGCCAATTATCGTGAACAACACCCCAATTGTAATTAATACGTACTTCAATACAAACCCTCCATTGATAATCGTTATCAATTATACTAGATAAAGTAGCTAAATACAATCTTTAATTCACGGTATTCTATACATTATTAATTATAGAAAATAGTGTCTCATACTCTAGGTAGCATATTTGACCAATGACTCAAAAGGGCTAACTTATACTGCATTTACATCGCTTCGTTATTATTAGAAACTGTCACTGTTATCGCCCAAAAATGTCTCATATGTAAGCGTCTCGTAAGCCTTCTCTATCGCTCAAAAACAATAAAGAGGTTTGCCTCTTACATCTAGCATAAGAAACAAACCTCATCATCTGACCAACGCATCATCACATTACTAACACAATACACGTTTTCATACCGCTTCGTCATCTTACTCTACATCTTTACGATAAACGATCTTCTCAATTTCGTCGTCTGTAACCCTTTTACTATAATATCCATCAACAGGCAAATCCTTGACCGGCTCCAAACCAAAGGACAACGCTTTATCTTGATTCTCGGTACCAATATAGTTGTAACCTTCGTCATCTTGAAACAAATCAAAGATTGAACCTTCGTATCTCGCTTCATGCGTCAAGTCGTAGAGACGATCGACATCATCCTTCGCTACCGTTTTAAAATAAAGCGTGTGAGGAGACGCATCCGATATATCTGCTGTAAATCCTAAATCCTCAGCATAATCTTCTTCAGTAACAAGCAAGAGTTCGTTGCCCATAGGTTTCACTACTTTGAACGTTAATCCGTGATACTCAGCGTAAAGGCCATCAATGATCATCGTCATCACCTCAAATTATATCTCATTTAATATATCAAGAACTGCAGTGGCATCGTCTACAATACGGTCTGCTTGGGTGAAACTCTCTTTCTCTCCAACACCTGTTAACACAGCTACACTATAGCCTAGTTGCGCGTTCACTGCTGTTTGAATATCGTTTGGCGTGTCGCCGACCATCATGATTTCTTCCGGTTGGACCTCATATTGCTCAAACAACGGCTTCAAGACTTCAGGATTGGGTTTCTCTACTGCATGCGCCTCTGTAGAAATAATCACGTCGAAGAGATGTTCGGAATCCGTCGCTTCTAGGAATTGCTCCGTACCTTTACGTGTGTCACTCGTCACGATCGCGAGCTTATACCCACTTTGCTGCAGTGTTTCAAGCATTTCGTAAACGCCGTCAACCCACTCATTGTCCGGCTCACGTTGATCAATCAGTGTCTGGCTGCGTTCTTTCACCCAATCTGAGACATCGCGGTTAGCGATTTGGTTAAAATGAGTAATCATCTCTTCTAATGAGCCTGAAGCCATGACCGTCCCAGGTAGGATGTCTCTATCAACCACACCTAAATCTTTGTAAGCTTGCTCGACATCTGCAATCGACTCACGATAACGTTCTATAAAATCATCTACGAGTTGAATACCGATGCGCGTCCAGCTTTGGTCAAAGTAGATGAGCGTACCATCTTTATCAAACAATATCCATTGTATCATCACTATGCACTCCAAATTGAATCTTACTTACTCTTATTATATCAATATTATTTAATTTAAATAGTAAAAAAGCTCTAAGATTATGTAAATGTGCTAAACCGTGCACTAACTAGGTTACGTCGCCTTCCCCATACACTACTTACACATCTTAGAGCTTCGGTTCTTCATTATTAAATTGGACGAGTTTTGTTCTAGCAACTAACTATCCTAGTCAAAACAATTACCAGTACTCGCGAAAGTCACTAACTCACCTCATCCTCATAAGCGATTAATGTCAGCCTAGCGATTAACTAACTTCGTTGCAAAAATTAATTAACGCCACCCTGACACTTAATTCTTGTAGTAAATTAACGCCGAGACGCTATTATGATTAATTGACCTCATCAAAGCTATGAGGGTAGAACTTAAAGCGCATTTCACTCAATGGTGCCCAACGCATCATGACCTTACCGACCATTCGATCTTTATTGACTAGACCAAGTTCTCGACGACTATCGATACTGACTTCGCGGTTGTCACCGAGCACGAGATACTTGCCTTTAGGTACTCGTTTCTTACCGCCAGAATGTTTCATCTTCGACACATCCGTATCTTCAGTCAGGTAACGTTGTGTCGTCGCTTCTTTATTCGACTTCAAGTAAGGCTCTTTCACTTTATGACCATTGATATAAAGTTGATCTTTCTTATAGCGGACAGAATCTCCAGGCTTACCAATGAGTCGCTTAATATAATCGCGTTGTTGCGTCGCGTGGAAGATTACCACGTCACCGCGTTTCACTGTATTCAAGTTCTTCGACATCCGATTGATGATGAGTTTATCTCCATCTTTAAACGTCGGATACATCGATGAACCATGCACATTATATTTCGTCACCACAAACTTACTGAGTAAGATTGCGATAACGACACCCACCACGATGGCTATAATCCATTCAATTACATTTCTAGTCATCTTTTTCTCTCCCTAGAAGTGTAGTTTGTACTATATCAACTTTAGCTTAGTGCAAATTACGTGCCTTGTAAAATGATAGTAGAAGAAGTTTAATCTTTGTATTGTATGAAGTATTCAAACACCCCTCACTCTCCAACAAATACTGAAAAGTGAGGGGCATCCTTTATACCATCATTCTATTTTTAACAATTTTACCTAAATGAACTTAGTATTTAGGTACAACGACTCTCCAACCGTTTGGATCTTCAATCTTACCACTTTGAATACCTACGTAGTGGTCATAAAGTTTTTGAGTCATTTCGCCTGTTTCGAAGTTGTTAATAGTGATTTCACGATCTTCGTATTTTAATTTACCTACTGGTGAAATAACAGCAGCTGTACCTGCACCGAAGACTTCTTCTAATTCACCTTTGTCGTGAAGTTCGATGAGTTCGTCAATCGCTACGTGACGTTCTTCAACTTCGTAGCCTAACTTCTTAGCTAATTCGATGATAGATTTACGTGTGATACCAGGTAAGATACTACCGTCTAATTTCGGTGTAACGAGTTTACCATTGATAACGAAGAAGATGTTCATACTACCTACTTCTTCAACATATTTACGTTCAACACCATCTAACCAAAGGACTTGATCCCAGCCTTCTTTGTTCGCTTGTGTTTGAGCGAGTAAACTTGCTGCATAGTTACCTGCAGTCTTCGCGAAACCTGTTCCGCCTCGTACTGCACGTACATATTCGTCTTCTACGTAAATCTTAGTTGGGCTGAGTGAACCTCCACCATAATATGAACCAGATGGTGATAAGATAATGAGTAATTTATAGTTATGAGATGCGTGAACGCCTAAAGTACCTTCTGTCGCAAACACAACTGGACGAATATAAAGTGATTGTCCTTCGCCTTCTGGTACCCAATCACGTTCAACATCAACGAGTTGTTTCAACCCTTCTAATAATTCTTCTTCGTCAATCTTAGGCATGTTAATACGTTCTAATGAGTTGTTGATACGTTTGAAGTTCTGGTCTGGACGGAATAATACGATATCGTCGCCGTGTTTATAAGCTTTTAGTCCTTCAAATACAGATTGACCGTAGTGTATACCTTGAGCTGCCGGAGAAATCTCGATTGGTCCGTAAGGTACAATCTTCAGATCATGCCAACCTTTATCTTTATCATAATCATAGCTTAGCATATAGTCTGTGAAGTGCTGTCCGAAACCTAAGTTCTTTGGATCTGGCTTTTCTTTAAGATGTTCACGTTTCACAAATTCAATTTTATTTGACATGATGCGTTCCCCCTATTAATTTAATCATCTTTATCTCATATTATATCAATCGGCATTAAGCCGTTCAATAATTTTCTAAAAATTTCAAATAAATTTGACTATAGTGACTATTATTAAAAAAACTGAGCACGTCGAGATGATTATGACGTACGTATTCGTCTCCAATCATCCCGTTGATGTGCTCAGTTTCTTCTATTATATAGTGTTATTTTTGTTTGCCTTCTTGTTTTTCAATCGCGTCTAACATAGTCTTAGTCATGCGATCTAAGTCAAACTCAGGATTGAAGCCCCATTCTGCACGTGCGCAGCTCACATCTAAGTTGTCTGGCCAAGTGTCTGCGATGCCTTGACGGTCTGGGTCTACATCATAAGTCAATTCGAAATCAGGATAATATTCTTGAATCGCTTCTTTAACCATTTCTGGTTCAATACTCATACCGCTTAAGTTATAAGCATTACGGTGAATAAGTTTGCCACCGTCAGCTTCCATTAGTTTAATAATCGCATTGATAGCATCGTCCATGAACATCATGTCCATGTATGTGCCTTTGTCGATGAAGCTTGCATATTTACCTTCGCGCACAGCTTGGAAGTAAATTTCAACGGCATAGTCTGTAGTACCGCCACCTGGTTCTTTAACGTAAGAAATAAGTCCTGGGAATCTTACGCTACGTGTATCAACACCGAATTTTTCAAAGTAGTATTGGCATAACAATTCACCTGCAACTTTGTTGACACCGTACATTGTTGAAGGTCTTTGAATTGTTACTTGTGGTGTGTTCACTTTAGGTGTGGAGTTACCGAATGAACCGATAGAGCTTGGTGTGAAGAATTGTAAGTCATATTCACGCGCTGTTTCTAAAGCGTTCATTAAACCACCCATGTTTAAGTCCCAAGCGAACATTGGACGTTTCTCTGCAACTGCAGACAATAACGCAGCCATGTGCATCATTGTGTCGGCACCAAATTCTTCAACTGTCTTAAACATTTTCTCTCTATCTGTAACATCAAGGATTTGGAAAGGTCCTTTCGCTACTTCAGAACCTTCTTCAGGCTCGTTGATGTCTGTTGCTAATACGTTATCTGTTCCGTAAAGTTCTCTACATTTAACTACGAGCTCAGTACCAATTTGTCCTAAGGCACCTGTGATAATAATCTTCTTCATCAATATCTCTCCCCTTGTGTGTATTACAATCGTCGTAGTGTATTCTCGGTGTGAACAAAACTTTTATTAACAACTTCATTATAATATAAAAACGCTTTCTTGTATACATAGAGCGTACATACATGACCTGTTCTGTGATACTAAAATGTGTCTATATCCCCGATAAGCCTTGATATGTTACACTAAAATTTATGTGATAATACTCGATTTCGATTAACAATAACTTATGATTATAAATATTTATGCGCATATATTTATCTCTATACTTTTAACAGAAAGGGTGAAACGTATGTCTTTACTTTATCCTCATCAATTTCACGACATCGAACATCGTGTGGCTCGTCTGATCAACGTTTATAAATCGGTCAATGATACACGTACGATTAGTCTCATTCAAAGTGAGACGCAAGATCATATTCTGTCATTATTTCCAAAGAAAACGTTAGAACTTGAGAAGTGGGTTGACCAACTCATGACGCTCGACCTCTCCACTTACAAGGCCGAGAAGTTGCTTGCAGAAATGAAGCCTTACGTGAAACCTTTTACTCATCCTAGTCCTCAACAGGTTAAAAAGGTCTTTCGCAAAGTGAAGAAATTGAAGACGCCGAAGATCAGCGACGAGGTGCTGTACGATAGCACGTATATTGGTTGGACGGATATTGCTTCGCAACGTAAATATATAATCTATTATGATAAAAAAGGTAAATTGCAAGGATTCTATGGGGATATTTCACCACAAGTGGTTAAAGGTTTCTGTTCAATTTGTAATAAGGAATCGAACGTGTCGCTCTTTATGCGTAAGACGAATCAGGCTAGCGATGGTCGTTATACGAAGAAAGGCGACTACATCTGTCATGATAGTCTAAAATGTAATCGCCAGTTGGATAGCTTAGTGCATTTCCAGAATTTCTTGCATAAGATTCAATAATTTGAGGGTGGCGGGCGCCTCGTGAAGCAGATAGTCGGGGTGCGTGTCACTTTCTTTATCTAGATATTGCTTTAAGACATTACGGGGCATGATGCCTCCTTCTTTCTATAAAATAATAAACACGCCTCAAACTACGCCCTTCCTACTCTCACTGCCTTAAATACTGAATAAAGGTCTTTACAATTGCGTCGTTAGGCTGATTGGCATGTGTTAACGCTGTAAAAAATACGTGATAGTTGAAAGGTTCGCCCATCGGGACTACATCAATTAAATCTTGTTCAACAAAGGGATCGTTCTCTAACATAAGACTGGAAATAATACTCAGACCTAATCCTTCGGAAACCGTCCGTATTAACACACCAGGGTTGTTCGTGCGAAAGACAATTTGAAGACGTCCATGTTGCGCTTCAAACTGCTTAATACTGTGTTGATAAAGATTGCGATCAAATAAGACGAACGGATAATTTTGAATTTGTTGTAAGGAAACGGAACTTTGAAATGACAATTTCGATTTCAATGGGACGATGAGTTTGAAATCAGTAGCTAAATTCAAGTCATTATCAACAATAGTGGATTTAAAGGTCTCACTCTCCCTTTTAGCCACTAACCCAATATCTACTTCTTGGTTTTCTACACGCTGTAGAATATGATCTCGATCATCCTCCTCTACTTGAACTTCGATGTGCGGATAATCTTTCTTAAACTCAGAAAGTGCACGTGGAACGATTTGATGAAATAATGTAGGAATCGTCGCAATCTTGAGCGTTCCAGTTAATTTAGAATCTAGCGCTCGCACTTTCGTCTCTAACTTCTGTTGTGCTTCATAAATATCCAGAATATATGGAAGTAGTGTGTTCCCCATATCAGTAGGATATGTTCCTTTACGTGAACGCTTAAATATTTTATAACCCAGTTCATGTTCCAAATTTGCCAAAGATTGACTTAAAGCCGATTGACTAATATGTAGTAATTCTGCTGAGCGAATCATGGATTCTGTTTCATAAATCGTCTTAACATACTGCATTTGTTCAAAGTTCATCGTCTCATTTCGCCTCCTATTTACATTAGCGTTGCTTATATTAAAATCATTAATTCTAATTATACAATAAGTAAAACTAAAGTTATAATAGATATATTGAAACTTCAAAGGAAAAAGGGCGGTATCATTATGTATGATAAATTGTGGACGAAGGACTTTATCTTTATTACTTTCGTCAATTTTTTAATGTATATGATTCACTATACACTCATCGTTACCATTACCGATTTCACTATTCATCAATACCATGCTTCTGAATCTATGGGCGGTTTAGCGGCAGGTATTTTTATTATCGGTATGTTATTCGGGCGTTTAGTCGCAGGTCGATTTATCGATCTATTTCAACCGAAGTACTTCCTTTTGGGCGGTATTATCTTTTCAATCATTACCGTCGCGTTGTATTTCACAATCAATAGTTTACTCATCATTATGATTGTGCGTTTACTTCACGGTGTCGCATTTGGCTTTTCATCTACAGCTACAGGTGCGATATCTTCAACCATCGTTCCAGAAGAGCGTAAAGGTGAAGGCATTGGTTACTATGCCTTGAGTACGACGATTGCTGCTGCAGTGGGACCTTTCGTCGGACTTGAAATCAGCGGTAACTTAGGTTTCCAATCTAACTTCTTAGTTTGTCTCATCGTTATCGTTGTGTCTCTACTCTTTGCGCTTACAGTCAACAAAGTGCCTAAAGAAGAGGACGAAGTGGCAGAAGAAGCTGCTCCTGCGAGTGGTTTAGCTAAGTTTATTCAGAAAGAAGCCTTACCGATTGCGACAGTTATCGTCTTTATCGGTATCGCCTATTCAAGTGTACTTTCTTATTTTAGTATCTATACCAAACTCATTGATTTAGCGTCATTCTCTGGTTTATTCTTCGTGGTTTACGCGATTACTACTTTCGTGACACGTCCAGTGACAGGTAAAATTTATGACGCTTATGGTGAGAATAAGATTATGTATCCTGTGCTAATCAGTTTCGCACTCGGATTCTTGATACTTTCAATGTCACATGGTGCCGTATTGCTACTCATTTCAGCCATCTTTATCGGCTTAGGCTACGGTACAATTATTCCTAGTGCTCAAGCGATTGCGATTCAACAATCACCGAAGAAGAAGATTGGTTTAGCCACTTCTACATTCTACATGTTCACAGACTTCGGTGCGGGGATCGGTCCAGTATTGCTTGGCTTAATCATTCCACTGACTGGTTACCGTTCTCTTTACGTCATTATGGCTATACTCGTCGTCTTTGCGACAGTTCTTTACTTTGCCCTTCATGGTAAAAAGGCTACACAACAACGTAGCTATTAACTTCATATTCTTATACACTACTTTGCCCCACCTTGGTCATTGAACTAAGGCGGGGCTTTTATAATATGTAAAAGTGTTGGAACGCGTTGAAGCTGAGTTTCTACCCTCAAGACTATCACTACGCATCCTATGTAAAAAAGCGATGGAACATTACGTCCCACCGCTTCATTATAGTTATCGAATCATTATATTGAAAAGCTTGAAATTAGCCAAAGAAGCCAGCGATGAAGTCTACACCTTTAGCTGCAGCTTCTGCAATGCTTGTACCCATTGTAGCCCAGTCTTTGTCTAATCCTGCTTTTACTGCATCTGAAATTGCACTTACGATACCTTCCATGAATAATTCATCCTTTCAAATTAATTTATTTATAATCAAGTTATTATTGTACTAATCAAAAATGCTTAGATGGTGGATATGACTGCTTAAGTGTCCAACCCAACCATCTTAGCATGGTTGGAACTCCTTCACGCTTTCGGAATTAACCGAAGAAACCAGCGATGAAGTCAACGCCTTTAGCTACTGCTTCAGCGATGCTTGTTCCCATTGTAGCCCAGTCTTTATCAAGACCTGCTTTTACTGCGTCTGAGATAGAACTTACGATACCTTCCATGATTTTCACCCCTTTCTGTTGTCTTCTGAACTGTTAACTATAGTGTAAGGGATAGAACGTAACTGTGGTAAATGAGTGCCTAGATGTACCTAAAGAGTACCTAAGTGTAACATTTTGGTCATAAATTACACGCTTACTATTCCAATCCGTTGATTTATGAGTAGTCATTTACTTCAAAGATGTATTTTTACTCTTAAAATAGTTAGCGCACTTCTTAATTAAGCAAAATTTTTTAAACTTTTTTGCTACAACTGGGTTATAGTTTAATTCGTGCTACTTATTACGGGCATTCGTTTCGTAATATTTATATCTATCACGCCATTGCTTCCGTTGAATTTGTATACTTTTGATGATCCTCTTGGATTAAATGCACGTGCCTTAAAGTGTGACGGTGAAATTCGAAATTGCGTCTCACGCTTAAGAATGTTCTCACGCTTTTACTAATTAAGAAAGCCGGTTACACTTATCCACTTCAGACACCATCACTTTCTCTCCTACCAGCAAAAAGTCCGCAGATGATACTAAAACATCTACGAACCGAACTTGTATCTTCATATATATAATGTACTCGAACTAGACTTACATTTTACCTATCTCTTTATAATGAGAAAGATGATGCGTCATATTAAAATCTTGAACATGCCAAGCCCCATCGCGAAGAGTTATCGTACTCATACTTCCATTCACTAAACTGTGGCGTGGAATTTCCATATCGTGCATGCACATCGTTCTCAATAGATAGTTAATCACCGCTCCATGTGAAACGACAATTACCTGGCCTTGAGGATATTCCGCTTGAAGCTTATTCAATGCGGCTCGTAAACGCTGCTCCAAATGTGCTTCTGTTTCCTGTTGAGGATAAATTCGATCAGGGTAAGCTGTTAGTCTCTCTTCCACGGTCATCCCCTCTGCAGTACCAAAACTGCGCTCAATAAAGTCCTCCATCTCCAATAGAGGAATCTGCAATTGTTCTTGGATGAGCTCAGCCGTACGATATGCGCGACGTAAAGGGCTGGTTACGATCGCTGACCATTGTTGACCACTCAGAGCCTTTGCACATTCTTTCGCTTGCTGAATGCCGTTATCATCGAGTTCTGTATCCGTACGTCCTTGGAGCTTCCCAAGTTGATTCCATTCCGTTTCACCATGTCTCACGAGGCAAATTTCCGTCATCCGTACACTCCCTTTCTTGCGTTATCTCTATCATAACTGTCCTCTATCCTCTGCGACAAAGATTTCTTTCTGAATCCTCCACTTCCGCTTACTTTAATTCACACAGTGCTTAATATCTTAATTATTAACTAACCATTCCACTATATAGTTTTCAGATTTATTTGAAAAGGCAAAGAGATAACTATATAATAACTAACAATAAAGGAGTGGGTAGTTTATGAAAAATAATATTTACGGTAATACACCGTGCTTTTTAAATAGTAAGAACTTGGTTCAATCTGGAACTTTAGATACTGACGTCATCTTCTATGGTGCACCTTTCGAAGGTGAAAGTACTTGGGGAGATTATACAGGCGTTGAACTCGGTCCGAAACAAATTCGTTTAAGCTCTGCGCGTTATAGTTGTTATTTACCAGAACTCAATCATATTGATGTGAGCGAACACCTTTCACTGGGAGATGCTGGAGATGTTCCGTTCGTGGCACATAATAATGAAGAAAGTTATCACAACATCGAGACTTTTACCCAAAGCTTGTGGGAAAGCGGTAAGTTTCTCGTCGGCTTCGGCGGTGAACATGGAGTAACCTATCCCATATTGAAAGCTTTGACGAATACAGGTAAGAAAGTCGGCATTATTCATCTTGATGCGCATTACGATAATATGCCGGATTACGAAGGTGAAAAATTCGCGCGTAACACACCTTTTATGCACCTCTATAAGACTGAAGGTGTGCGTAATGAAAGTATTATTCATACTGGTATTCACGGGCCACGCAATCAACCTGAGACGGGTCGCTATGCGGAAGAAGCTGGAGCACAAACACTGACGATCAATGATATTCGTGCCGCTAAAGATTTAAAGGCTTTCGCTAGAGATATTTATGACCAAGCACAACAAGATGTCGATGTGGTTTACTTAACTATTTGTAGTGATGTCTTGGATTTCGCCTTTAATCCTGGAGGCCCAGTAGACGGCAATGGCCTATCATCTTTCGAATTACTCACGCTCATCCACGAATTTGGCAAACTCGGTTTATGCGGAATGGATTATGTGGAAGTCTATCCAATGAATGACGCCAATCAGAACTCTTCACACTTCGTCTCTACAGCTGTATTGTACGTCCTCGCTGGTCACGTCGCTTATTTGAATAATAATTAAACATCGCGCATTCAACTATAACTCATATGCGCACAAGGGGTTGGGAGTATGTTATCTAAAGGATTCAAATCTTGAAAGCATTGGGGCCAGGTATGATTATCACCGCTTCCTTTATCGGACCTGGTACCGTCACTACGATGACACAAAGCGGGGCTGACTTTGGTTACAGTTTACTTTGGGCAGTCGTCTTCTCTGTAATTGCGACTATTGTCGTTCAAGAAATGATTATTCGCCTATCTTTAGTAACACGCGAAGGACTTGGGGAAGCCATTCAGTCGTTACTTCAACATAAAGTGGGCAAATTCATTCTCGTGTGGTTTATCTTAATCGTCGTAACGCTCGGTTGTGCTGCCTATATTAGCGGTGATTTAATTGGGACGTCACTTGGAGCAGCCTACTTGTTACACTTACCGAAACATGTCGTCGCTCCGATTATTGGGATTATTATTTTGTTAATTGGTGTGCTAGGGAATTATGATTTTTTAGAAAAAGTCATGATTGTACTGATGGTAATCATGGGACTCATCTTTATTACAACGATGATTCTTGTGCAGCCTGATGTAGGTGCTGTGTTTAAAGGTGCGTTGGTTCCTACTGTACCAAACGGATCTATGTTGACGGTTATCGCTTTGATCGGAACCACTGTAGTTCCTTATAATTTCTTTATTCACTCTACTGCAGTTCACGAACGCTTTCACAGTATCAAAGCACTGCGCTTTGCGCGTTGGGATACCGTTCTTTCAATTACGATTGGTGGAATTATTTCAGCAGCGATCTTAATTTCAGCTGCTACGTTGATTCGAGGTGAAGAAGTATCGAGTGTGATCCAGCTCGCTCGACCTTTAGAACCTATTCTAGGTCAAGCAGCACCCTATGCGATGAGTATCGGCTTGTTTGCCGCAGGTCTTTCTTCTGCTCTCGCTTCTCCAACCGGTGCAGCTGCTACGATTAGTAGTTTACTTGGTTGGAAAGGTGGCATGTCGAGCAAGAAATATAAGACCGTCTTTGCATGCATCATCATCGTCGGCATTATTTCTTCTGCTTTAGGATTCGAACCGCTTCAGGTGGTACTTGTCGCACAAGCATTAAATGGAATGATCTTGCCGATTGTTGCGATTGTGATCTTTATTATTATCAATCGCCGTCGCTTACTCGGTGACTATGTGAATAACTGGAAATGGAATGTGATTGGTGGACTCGTCGTTGCAGTCATTACTTTTCTCGGCGGTTATAGCTTAGTGGATGCTGTAGCGCAATTATTTTAGCTTTAATTGTACCCAGCGTATATAATGAATATAAAGAGAAAGACTTTGTTATTAAGGCACTTCGAAATATGTTACGCTACAACTACCCAGAATGGAGTGAAGATCCTTGCGTTCAAACATCACGATGTTATTACTGATCATCATAGGCTGGATTCTTGGGATCACGTTAATTGTGAGTGGTTTCATCAATCACCACTACGTTGTTATGAGTGTCGGTATTGTGGGACTAATCATGAATATCTACTATTATGTTCAATATCGCCAAAGATCCAGAGAAGATTAAGAACGCTAACGAAAGGAGTTGAAGGTAATGGATAACAGTATGCTATCACCTTTAGCGACAATTGTTACGTTGATTGTGGCAATTATCATGCTCATCATGGCTTTAGTCGGTCATCATTCCGTCTTAGCCTTCTTCGCGTTAATCTTGATTCTTCTACAACTGTTTAAAGTATACGTTAATTATAAGAAGAACTTTACGCACGAGGATGATAGAGACCATATTGAATAAGGATTTGTAATTATTAAAAACTGCGCTGTAATAAGGGCGCAGTTTTTCTGTATGTATACGGGTGTTGGGCGAATTTGCGGGTCGCGGTGCAGCGTTTTATCACTTATAACAATTATAGCGATTCTTATATTTATAGTAGCTCTAGTTGGCCATCACCATTTACTAACATGCTTTAGTCTGGTATTAATAATATTACGTACTTTGATTATAAAAAGAATGACGAAAAGCAATATTGAAAGTATGAATAATCATTTAGAAAGTGAGGTAATACTATTTTTGGTAAGGATAAAGATGAAGACCGTTTCGTAACGGAGAAAGCTTCGAGTGATAAGAATGTTAGAACTTATATACTAACCGACAAAGTGACTGGAAATCAGTATTTAGCAAGTTGGATTTCAACAGGTGGCGGCCTTACTCCTCTACTTGATGAGAATGGAAACATTAGTAAATCAGACAAATATCCTGAATAATTAAGGGAAAAGCTGGATTTCGTTTACCCCTATCGTTAGATTTAAGTATAAATATACGTCGTTTAATATGGGGAACGCCAACGGAATCCAGCTTCTTTTTTTTATGAGAATAGTTGTTTGATATTTCGGTTAAATATACCTTCTTTTTCTTCTTGAGTGAAGTAGTTTGTACGACTTATATCTTGTTGCATTTTATCTATCCAAGAATCTGGCGCATAATGCGCATCTGAGCCGAAGAGCACATGTGACACATCCGTCGTTTCTTTTAAGCTCGCAAAGGTCGCATCGCCTGTAGAAAGCGCTGTATCGTAATAGAACCGACTAAAGTATTCCGAAACGGTTAAGTTTAACGTGTTCCAGCCATCAAGACCATATTTATACTGCTTAAACATCTTCGCATATTTCACAGGGTGTTTGATAACCGTCTTCACTAAATCTTTCTTCTTACTCCCCATCATCGGCTGCAAACGCGATTTCGGATCTTCCATAATATAGCGTTGCGTCTCTAACGCCTCATGAATACGCCATTTCAGATACGGTAACGTTCCACCTGCATGTGCGAGAATAAACTTCAACTGCTCATAACGCTCCATCGTGCCACTGAGTACAAGGTTCGTTGCTGCTCGTGTCGTATTGAAGGTAAATTCTTCGAGGAAATCTGCAAAGACATATTGCGGTTTCGCCACTTTATCTGACGTTGAACTTGGATGTACAAAGACGATACCTTGATGACGGTTAATCTCAGCCATCACTGGGTCGAACTGATCATCGCCTAAATACGCATCGCCATAGTTAGACAATAAACCAATGCCATCTAGCTTTAATTCTTCAAGCGCATATCTCACTTCCGCGATAGACTCTTTGACATGAGGCATAGGGAGTAAAGCGAAACTTTTGAAACGTCCAGGATACTTCGCCTTGAGTTCAGCTTGATATTCGTTGACTTGACGTGCGACTTTCGCAGCTTTCTTTTTCTTAAAAGGAAGTGTCGCCGGCTCTGAAATTGAAGTCACACCGACATCAATTCCTAACTCGTCCATCATTTGTAAACTATCTTTAGGCTCCCAATCTTTAATAGGATAACCACCTGCTGTCGTTACGCCAATCTTCTTCAATGCGCGTTTATATATTTGAGGGATAATATGATGATGAATATCTACTATTTGTGGAAACATGTTAAAACCTTCTTTCGGGAGAATATACTAGTTTCTACTATTATAGTTTACTACTTTTTCCTGATATTGAAACATTAATTCATCGCTGTACATTCTTTCTTATGAATAACTGGAAAATAAGAAATGCAAATAAACCCCTATATACCTGTCTCTTATACACATCT
>NZ_PPRN01000030.1 GCF_002902685.1 Staphylococcus pettenkoferi
ATTATATTCCAATGGATCGCTTTTAATGTTAATGTGAAAGTGATTACATATTGAGGAGGACTTAGTTCATGGAGAATTCGAAATTACCCTTTGCCGATCATTTCGCTAAGTTAAGAGAGCATCCGAAGTGGTTGGTTAAGTTAATCGCTTTCTTAATTATTTCATTTTTTGTAAGTTGGCTTCACTTTATCGCTATCGATCAGACTAAATTACTTAAAAAAAATGATGCTGGTCAACAAGCCATAGATGCCTATAATCAATTCAAATGGCCTATGATCATTGGTGGAGCGATAGGTAACTTTATTTTGCTTATATTAATTGCTTTCTTAATCTTTTTAGTAATTTCTAAAATTATGAAATCTGATGTCTCAGCTTTAAGTATTTTTTCTGCATCACTTTCTTATAACATTATTGTTTATACTTTCGTGCTTATAGTTTTCGCAATTCAAGCAATTGCAGGAATTGATTTGGGCGAGTATAATATAGCAAGTCTCAACATATTTGATAAAGGTAACGGTTTCTTGGAGGCAATCAATTTACAATATTTCTTATCTGCTTATGTAATTGGTTTATATTATTACTTTACTGCTAAACTTTCTAAAAAATCAGCAGTTATTTGGGCTATTGTTGCATTGATAGTTCTTATTGCAATAGGAATGATGAATGCAGGTTAAGGAATGTAATCAAGAAACGATACAAAATCAATAGAAATATCTAACGGTCAGTGATTATAAATTGCTGACCGTTATTTTTGTAGCACTTAATATTACAGTCTGTCTTAACATAATCGAGTCTACTTATACACCCTGGGATTTATAATTAGTTCAAAAGCAATAAAAAAGACTTGTTTCCTAATCATCTAGGAACAAGCCTTTAAAATTACCTACTTAACCTCAGCACAACTTTAGAGGATGTTCAGTAAAAATTTGATGCTCTAGTTTCTTTCGATTTCATACTTTTTTAACCGGAAATCTATACCTCTAACTCTTTCCCTCATCTTCAATCGCAATACCTAAATTCTTTAAACGCTCATTTACACTAGGATGAGAAGATAAGGCGCCTCGTTTTTTATTGTTAATGGGTCCTAATTTAACTAATTGATGAAATGCATTCTCGATATCCTCTTTATCAACGTATTTAGCTCCGTAAGTATCACATTTCAACTCGATATGTCTTTTATACTTAAAAGAGCCTGCTAAACCTGAAAGGTAAATTATAACGAATAGCACAAAGACAGCAGTAATAGCTATAGCGTTATTAGGTAATGAGAAGATATCCAATAATATTGAAACAATGAATGGCACTAATGCAATAGCACTCAAAGAAGCTAACTGCATTTTTAAAGGGTCATTATCTCTGATATGACTATACTCATGCATGATAAAAAAGCGCAACTCTTCGTCCGAAAGTTGATCAAGAATACGATTATCGATGATTATTGAAGATCTTCTTCTCTTTAAAGCGAATAAATTAGCTTTGTATGGCACATCTGCAGATAAAATATCGATTTCTTCACCCTTTAATTCAGGCACAGTTCTTTGAATAAATTCACTACTCACCTTTTTCTTATTCGAGAAAATGATGTCTATATGTGGTTTTACAAATGCGTAGACGAATAGCCCAATAGCAAATAAAAAGATAAATCTCATTTGCGCATCGTTAATAAAAGATAAATGGACAATTCCAAACTTAAACAAAATAGCAATAATTAACAGTATTAACGAAACAATTCTCATTAATCACAAAATCCCTTTATTAAAGTATTGAAGAAGGTTGAAATTAGTATTTCTTTCATACACCAGTTCATTCTCTACATTCCTATTTCAACCTTATTTCTCTTCAGCCAACTTTTCATAGAAATACTGCGCCACGACAATATCCACAATCGCAAGTCCTACTGATTTAAAGACCGTTACTTCATCATCATTGTCACGTCCTGTAAGTTCGCCACTCACAATACGACCAAGTTCTCCGTAAAGATCCGCTTCATCAAATTTTCCAGCTTTCATTGCTTCAATAAAGTCGCCTGTCTCTTCTAGCGCAGCGTTTTTAGACTCTACAGCCACTTTATCAGCGTGAGCTAAGGCATCACTTGGAAGTTCTTGCATATCTGGTTTGAACGAACCTACCGCATTTAAGTGAACGCCGGCATCTAATTTCCCTTCAAATACAGGCTTAGGCGAGTTCGTTGCTGTGACTACGACGTCAGCGCCTTTCATCGCGTCGTTCACATCTTCAAACACTTCTGTTTCAAGATAGTCGAAACGTGCTTTTATTTCATCCGCAAAACGCACTGCTTTCTCATACGTACGGTTGAAGAATTGAATGCGCTTGATATCGCGAACTGCAAGCACCGCTTCAATCAATCCTTCTGCTTGCTCACCTGTTCCAATGACGCACAACGTGTCAGCATCTTCGCGCGCCATGTACTGCGTTGCGACACCTGAGATCGCGCCAGTTCTGATTTTAGTTAAAAATGCCCCATCGAGTACAGCGAGGGTTTCACCAGTTTCATGATCTGTCAGCATTACGGAACCCTCAATTGTTTGCTTACCACGTTGTGGATTGCCCGGTACGAAACTGACAATCTTCACACCTGTTACCTGTAATTCATCACAAATTGCTGGCATGACTAAATAACGGTTATCGTCGTTAAACGGTAATGTGTAACGAAGAGGCGTCTCAGTCTTTCCTTCTGAGTAGGCTTGTAACGCTTGTCCTGTCACCTTTACGACTTCTTTCATATCCATAACGTCACGTTGGTCTTGTGCACTAATATATCTCATCGCTTTCGCTCCCTTTCTTCTTAAATTCTATGTATGAGCACTTTTAGCTCTTAGTATAGGTAAAATTAATGTTCATTGGAACTTCGTCTTTTAAAGCACCTACAAAGTCCATATATTCACTACTTCACTTACTGATATCCTACCCTGAAACAGAAGTGATTTAACTCATCTTTATGATAACAAATTGACATAAATTAAGCTGAAGTATGACTGTAATCACACTCCAGCTCGCTATTATACTCATAATCATTTTTTAAACGCGTGCCTTCCTATTATAAAGTGCGCTCAACTTTTAAAGAACGCTCAACACTTTTACATAGAGCAACTACTGTTGATGATAAAGTTCGTACATTCTCAATATTAATCGCAATATTTTATCAATATAAGCCTCATCTAATACTTCAGGCTTAATAATCAAATTGAAATAGATCGGCGAGAAGATTAAATCTATAAACAAATCTTCATCGTCTATCGTCGTATATGTCTCAATAATATCTTTCAACACGCTACGTTTCTCGCTAAAGTATGCCTCCATGAAACGCATCTTGGCCTCTTTATGATACTGATTGATCAAGATTTCCATCACTGCAATGCCTAAATTGGATTTATAGATGTGCATGACGTGAATGAGAAACTGATACAAATCGTCATACAAACTCACAGGATGGGGTTTGTAGGTCTCGGTCTGTTCGAGAAACATATCGATGATGATAAAGGATTTGTCAGACCAACGTCGATAAATCGTCGTCTTCGATACACCGGACTGATTCGCAATTTGATCAACGGTCATATCATGATAATGTTGTTTACTTAAAATATCGTCTATTGCGTTAAATACTTTCTGATTAACCGTGGGATCTTTGGGTCTCCCTGCCATGTGCGCCACCTCTTCTATGTGCTATCAACTCGACTAGCTCAAACACAATCATTGCAGTGACAAACCATGCGATAAATCCAACGATGATGCTTAATAACCACATTCCTGTATAAGTTAACATGATCCATGTCACTAATATATTGGCTAGTACACCTATCATACCAAAGACTGCGCCACGACTCACGTGCATCGCTACTTTGTCGCCGAATTCGTATCCAGAGAGATACATCGATACGAGATAAACTGCGGGGAACGTTGCGAAGATCCCTCCAAACTCTCTCCAAGGTATGACCATAGATATAATGTAACTTAAGGCTACTGCTGCGCCGCCGAGTACAAATTTAATGACGAGTGATTTCACTGACATTCGCTCTCCTTACATTAAATGTTTGATTCCGAAAAATGCACAAGATAATACGAGCCAAAATAAGACTGCAAACACGGTTCCGCGTTGGAAGCCTTTATTCTTAATATAATAGGCCGTCACAAATACCGTAACAATACATGCAACAATACCTAGAATCGCTCCTGAACTTAAGTGAATCGACATGTTGACGAGCGTTTGTCCTCGATGGTCAATCGCAAGCGCAATCACTGCTGCGAGATAAACTGCCGGCATTGTCGCAATAATGCCACCGATCTTACCTCCAACTTTCTTCGCGAGCACTGATGCGGCCGCTACGGCAAGCCCACCTATTAGAAATCTCAAGATTAAACTAACGAGTGATATGCCAAACATCTTACATCCTTCTTCCTTCTATTATAAAACGATACGTTTCGTTCACTAATTATCATAACGCCGTCACGGTAGGATGTAAATAGTTAATTTAATGTAAGGGCTTTCTTAATGAGGAAGGCGGACATTTATACTTGTGTTGTCTTTATCCCCTAGCATTCATAAATATAAAAACCCTTATGAAGACAACTCTCTACTGCGCTTCTTAAATTATTTTACGGGAGTTGATGTACGATCATCGAGTTAATTAATGTGAAGAGAACAAAGTGGACAAAGCCGAATTACAAAGTCCACGTTGTAGATGCAGCACCGCGAAAACAACAACTTCTTCTTGTCCTGCCACCGAAAAAGAACCTAATGACAAGCCTCAGCCCGCATTAGGTTCTCCAACTTCACATCATCTTATGCAATTTCAATAATAAAGCGACGCACCTCAGTACCGTCTTCCATCACGCTCGGCTCGATTTCTTCGCCACCATTCTTCTCGATGACTTTAGCCGATGACGTATTCGACTTCTCGCAAGTCACCAACGCCTCTTTAACATCGATACGTGATAGATAATCTAGCGCTTTTTTCAAGATCTTGCTTCCATAGCCTTGACCGCGATAACTGCGCCGCACGCCATAGCCAACATGACCGCCCACTTTCTTCAATTTGTGGTTTAAGTCATGACGAATATTTGCCGCACCGATGATTGTTCCTTCAACGATGAGGAAGTATGTTGTATTATCGATACTTTCGTCATGCGACTTATTCGCTTCGAGTGACTTCACAAGGTCTTCGAAGTCATCGTATTTCACGATGTCCGTTACACGTGGGACAACGAGTTCGTCATTATCGATCCATTCTTTAATATATTCACAATAACGTTCTTCATCCGCCATGGTTAATTCTCTAAATTCAGCCATGTTGACACCCCTCTTTCTGCTAAGTCGTTATGAAATTTTTATTTTCATACAGCTCATTAATTCTAACGAACTCATCTTAAGACTTTCTTAGGTAAAATGCAACCCCTTTATTTGACTTGATGAGCATAAAATTCCTCACGATGATAAAAGTAATACTGCGCATCCTTTCATTTTCCATAACCATCGCAAAAAATGATCAAATAAAAATATCGTTATAGGCAAACTATATAATGAATTAATATTGTGAAAAAAGGGTATATTTACTAATGAGAACAAATTAATTTGCTATGTAATATACAAGAAAGATAGTCCACCTTACGATTCAACTCCAGAAAAGACAGAAAAGAATGGAGGTCGTTTACGATGAATAGCAATAATTCAAAAATCATGTTTGTATTCTTTGGTATATTAGCATGGCTATCAACGATGTTTTTATTTATTCTACCTACATTAACGCCTTATCAAAAACATATTGAGAGTCAAAATGGTATTTCAGAAGGATGGCTGGTAGTGCTTCTAATTATTATTACCTTAGCCTACCTAGCAATTATAGGATTAGACTTAATTAATTCTTTCGCGACACAAGTACTTCAATTCGTCTTACTGGTACTTGTTGTCGTTTGTGCCTTACCGTTTATCACAGCATTTATCATTATTTCATTTATTATTGATATCAGTATCATGGAAATCTTTATTCCTATCCTTCTCGTTATCTTAACGATATTACTACACATTATTTGGGTCGTTATTCCATTTATGCAAAGTAAAGCGTTAAGAGAAGCACGAGATAAAATGAAGCGCTAAATCAAAGCGCAACAAATCCCCCGCTCGCTACAGATAGCGAACGGGGGATGATTCATGTCTTTAACATTTGATAATTATTTAATAATACCGATGTCTTTTCCGATTTTTTCATAAGCAGCTAATGCTTTGTCTAACATTTCTTTCGTATGTGCTGCAGTAGGCATGTTACGTACACGTCCTGTACCGCGTGGCACTGTTGGGAAGACGATGGATTTCACGTAGATACCTTCATCTTTAAGACGTTTACTGAATTCTTGTGTATCTTTTTCATCACCAATAATAACTGGTGTGATTGGTGTTTCTGATTCACCAGTGTCGAAACCAAGTTTTTGTAAGCCTTCTTTAAGATATTTCGCATTATCCCAAAGTTTGTCGTGAAGCTCTGTTGATGCCATAAGCTTTTTAACTGCAGTAGTAACCGCTTTCGTATCTCCAGGCGCAAGTGAAGTTGAGAATAAGAATGGACGAGATTGTGCTTTCAACCAATCGATGAGTTGTTGGCTACCTGCAACATAACCGCCGACAACACCAATCGCTTTAGATAATGTACCGATTTGGAAGTCGATCTTATCTTGTAAGCCGAAGTGCTTCACTGTACCAGCGCCGTTGCCCATAACACCTGAACCGTGCGCATCGTCAACGTAAGTGAGTAAGCCGTATTCTTCAGCGATTTCAACGATTTCTGGTAACTTCGCAACGTCACCGTCCATGCTGAATACGCCGTCAGTGATGTACATTACTTTGTTGTACTCGCCTGATTCAACCGCTTCTTTCGCTTTCTTTCTTAAATCATCCATATCAGAGTGGTTCACGCGGATAATCTTCGCTTTAGATAAGCGACAACCATCGATGATTGAAGCGTGGTTTAATTCATCTGATAGAATCGCATCGTTTTTATTCATTACTGCAGAAATTGCTGCCATATTACAGTTGAAACCTGATTGGTATGCGATTGCTGCTTCTGTACCTTTGAATTCAGCAAGTGTTTGTTCAAGTTCGTCGTGGATGTCGAGTGTACCGTTGATTGAACGTACCGCACCAGCACCAACACCGCGGGTATCAATCGCTTCTTTAGCTGCAGCTTTCAAGTCTTCGTCTGTAGCTAAGCCTAAGTAGTTATTTGAAGATAGGTTGATATATTTCTTGCCGTCGATTTGAATTTCAGGACCGTTTGCCCCTTCAATCGTATCAACCTCGTTGTATAAGCCGTTCTCCTTCAAGTAATTGAGATTTTCATCTAAGAAATCGTGTAGTGATTGTACCACTCATAGTCCTCCTTTGTTATGTGTAACAAGCCATGAAAGTCGAGGCGCGAGATGATTCAACTCGCTGACCTTTCGTATGTTATACATGATATTAAATCTAACCTCATCTTTATCATACCCTATTTTATATTGAGTGAAAAGCGAATACGGTCATTTCAGAAAGCGCTTTTATCATGATAGCCTCGGTCTATTTTACATGTAACACTATCACAGTTAAAAGGCGGGGTCAGACCTTACTGCAGAGGCGCAAATCGTGTTATAATGAGGTGAAATTAAGTAAGGAGAAGGATAAACATGACAGATTGGTTCGAACTTGCACGCGACTACGAAACGACAATGATACAAACGCGACGCTACTTACATCAATATCCAGAGTTATCATTTGAAGAATATCACACACACGAGTATATCTTGAGTAAGCTGCATGATTTGTCATGTGAAGTACAGCAGCCGGTGGGTCGCAATGGTATCGTAGCGACGTTCAGAGGCCATGGCGATGGTCCGACGATTGCTTTGCGCGCTGATTTCGATGCGTTACCTATTGAAGAAGCAAGAGAATCTCATTACCAGTCTCGCAACAGTGGTGTGAGTCATGCATGTGGTCACGATGGTCATACGGCTATTCTGCTTTCATTAGCTGAGATTCTAGAGGCACATAAAAACCAACTTAACGGTAATGTCGTGCTCATCTTCCAACATGGCGAAGAACTCATGCCAGGTGGTGCACAAGAAATGACCGAAGCCGGCTGTCTTGAGGGCATAGACCGTATTTATGGAAATCATTTATGGTCTGGCTATCCTACAGGTACGATCTATTCTCGCTCTGGTGCGATGATGGCTTCTCCTGATGAATTTAACATCGCAATTCACGGTCGTGGCGGGCATGGCGCTAAGCCTCACGAAACGATTGACCCTGTCGTTGTGATGGCGGAATTTATTCTCAGCGCACAGAAGATCGTGACACGTACGATTGACCCTGTGAAACATGCGGTGATTAGTTTCGGCATGGTTCAAGCTGGTTCGGCAGATAACGTGATTCCAGACTCTGCATATTGTCGTGGAACGGTTCGTGTATTTGATACAGACATCCAAGCGCATATTAAATATAAGATGGAGAAGCTATTGCAAGGACTGGCAGTGGCCAATGATATTACGTATGACTTTGAATACATTAGAGGTTATCTCCCTGTGGATAACAACCACGAGTGCTATGAAACGATTAAACACGCAGCACAAGATCTCAATTTGATTTATCATGATAGTGATTTGATGATGATTGGTGAGGACTTCTCTTACTATCAAACGGTGAAACCAGGTGGGTTCTTCTTGACTGGTTGCGGCAACGAGCAGAAAGATACGATGCATCCGCACCACAGTCCTTATTTCGATATCGATGAGGCAGCTTTGAAATATGCTTTAAGTACTTTCTTAAAGATTCTTGATCTGGAAAATGTGTTCGAAGATGAGAAAGCGTAGATTTATACATTTATATTAATAAAGAAGTGGGATAACAAGATCTTAGTGATGTGCGTTATCTCACTCCTTTTTTATTCACTCAATATCTCACTTGAATAGAGAGATTTTTATTCAATAGGGCTTAAATTCTTTCATCAGTAGTTGAGCTTTATAATCAATTTAGTCTTAATCATCAGTCATAAAATACCAACAAATGTAGACGCTCGGTGGATACTTACTTTTCTGAGTGATTTTCTTATTGTAATATTTAAATAGTAAATGCTTTATCATTTTAAAGATAGACTTTATCGACAAACTGTGCTATCTTTAAATTAAAGAAGGTGCAAGTGCTGGAACACTTACACCCTATAAGCCCGTTTTTAGACGGTGGCTAGAATAATTTCTATAAATCATTCTAACAAAAGTTGGAATGATTTTTATTTTTTTATGGTAATCATTGAGATAACAAATCCTATGAAGACTAGAATTAACATTCCTAAATCTATCATAAGATGTAGTAATTCTACAATTGAAACCACAACGTGGCGTCTCCTTTCTAAAGAATAAAGTAAATGCTATCATAAGCATCACTCTCCTTTATTTAGGATTGCCACCATCTTCCAACTTGCTTATATACATATTACAGTGAAGAATCTGTCACCCGGATAGTCTAAATTAAAAGTGTGAAGTTTTAGTAACATAGCTTAAGATCAACATATCAGTTTTTTACAAGTGTTGATTTACATGATTTGATTCATTTAAACTTTATATATTAAAGCCTATCTATACCACTCTTTTTTTACTCTTTCAATTATTTATAGTATTTCATACGAAAGTATGCTAATTTAATAATATAAGCTCGTTCTTATACGGTGGCTTTTGATGATTAGATTACCATTCAAGCTAAAGCTTGTATGGTCATTTAATATTACTTTTCTTTAATATTAACTATCGATACTACTAATCCTATGAAGACTAGAATTAACATTCCTAAATCTATCATAAGATGTAGTAATTCTTCGATAGGAACCACTATGTGGTCTCTCCTTCTAAAGAAGGAACTTAATACTTTCATAAGCATCACTTTTCTTATAGTAGGAGAGAAAGGCCCGGAACATCATGTTCCGGGTCTTTTTAGTTATTTTTAGTCAAAAAAGAGCCCCCATAAAGGGAGCTCTAAAAAGATATACTCGTTATTATTCTTTGATTTCAGTTACAACGCCTGAACCTACAGTACGTCCACCTTCACGGATAGAGAAACGAGTACCGTCTTCGATAGCGATTGGTGAAATTAATTCAACGTCCATTTCAACGTTGTCACCAGGCATAACCATTTCTGTACCTTCTGGTAAGTTAACTACACCAGTTACGTCAGTAGTACGGAAATAGAATTGTGGACGGTAGTTAGAGAAGAATGGAGTGTGACGTCCACCTTCGTCTTTAGATAATACGTAAACTTCAGCTTTGAATTTAGTGTGTGGTGTGATTGAACCAGGAGCAGCTAATACTTGACCACGTTGAACGTCTTCACGTGCAATACCACGTAATAACGCACCGATGTTGTCACCAGCTTCAGCGTAGTCTAATAATTTACGGAACATTTCTACACCAGTAACAGTTGTTTTTTGTGATTCATCAGCCATACCGATGATTTCAACTTCTTCACCAACTTTGATTTGACCACGTTCAACACGGCCTGTAGCAACAGTACCACGACCAGTGATTGAGAATACGTCCTCAACTGGCATCATGAATGGTTTGTCAGAGTCACGGTCTGGAGTTGGGATGAAGTCGTCAACTGCTTGCATTAATTCTAAGATTTTGTTTTCTTGTTCTTCGTCGCCTTCTAATGCTTTTAATGCAGATCCAGCGATTACTGGTACATCGTCACCAGGGAAGTCGTATTCGCTTAATAAGTCACGAACTTCCATTTCAACTAATTCTAATAATTCTTCGTCGTCTACTTGGTCAACTTTGTTTAAGAATACAACAAGAGCTGGTACACCAACGTTACGTGATAAAAGAATGTGTTCACGAGTTTGTGGCATTGGACCGTCAGCAGCAGATACAACTAAGATACCGCCGTCCATTTGAGCTGCACCAGTGATCATGTTTTTAACGTAGTCAGCGTGTCCTGGGCAGTCAACGTGAGCGTAGTGACGTTTGTCAGTTTGGTACTCGATGTGAGCAGTGTTGATTGTGATACCACGTTCTTTTTCTTCTGGAGCGTTGTCAATCATGTCGTAAGATTGAGCTACAGTATCACCATTTTTTGCTAATACAGTTGCGATTGCAGCTGTTAAAGTTGTTTTACCATGGTCAACGTGACCGATAGTTCCGATATTGGCATGTTCTTTTGAGCGATCGAATTTTTCTTTAGCCATTATAGAATCTCTCCTCTTCGATAGAAAATTGTTTGTATTATTTATCTCTCATGACAGTTTCTCACCATCATGAGAATCAGCTCCCTAGGAAGAAACTACCATACGATAGTCTTCCTAGTTCACTGTTGTTTCTAACATAGTTTAAACAAACCTATACAGTTCATTTATAATGCATTTTAACCAAAAAATCAATGCATAAAACTTTGCTCTGCCTAACGAATACAATTCAGAATAAACGTAACTTTATTCAGTTGTATTCAGTTATTATTCTGCAGAACCACTGTTTTTCTTGATGATTTCATCAGCGATTGATTTAGGTACTTCTGCATAGTGATCGAAGTACATAGTGTAAGTACCGCGACCTTGAGTGTTAGAACGTAATGAAGTTGCATAACCGAACATTTCAGAAAGTGGTACGAATGCGTTAACAACTTGTGCGTTACCGCGTGGTTCCATACCATCTACACGGCCACGACGAGCTGTAACGTCACCCATGATGTCGCCCATGTATTCTTCTGGCATTTCGATTGTAACTTTCATCATTGGTTCTAAGATTACTGGATCACATTTTTTCGCAGCTTCTTTAAGCGCTAATGACGCAGCGATCTTGAAGGCCATTTCAGATGAGTCGACATCGTGGTATGAACCATCAAATAATTTCGCTTTAACGTCGATTAATGGATATCCAGCTAAGACACCATTTTCCATAGCATCTTGAAGACCTTGTTCAACTGATGGAATGTATTCACGTGGAACTACACCACCAACGATAGCGTTTTCGAATTCGAAACCTGCACCAGTTTCGTTTGGTGTGAATTCGATTTGAACGTCACCGTATTGACCACGACCACCAGATTGACGCGCGAATTTACCTTGAACTGACGCTTGTGTCTTGAATGTTTCACGGTATGAAACCATTGGTGCACCTACGTTACATTCAACGTTAAATTCTTTCTTCATACGGTCAACTAAGATGTCTAAGTGTAACTCACCCATACCGCCGATGATAACTTGTCCAGTTTCGTCGTCAGTATGCGCACGGAATGTTGGGTCTTCTTCTTGTAATTTAACTAAAGCTTGAGTCATCTTGTCTTGGTCAGCTTTAGATTTAGGTTCAACTGATAAGTGAATAACTGGCTCTGGGAATTCCATTGATTCTAAGATAATGTCATTCTTCTCGCCACATAAAGTGTCACCTGTACCAGTTTCTTTAAGACCTACAGCTGCAGCGATGTCACCAGAGTAAACTGTGTTTAACTCTTCACGGTGGTTCGCATGCATTTGAAGTAAACGACCAACACGTTCACGTTTGTTCTTACTAGAGTTCTTCACGTAAGAACCAGCGTCGAGTGTACCTGAGTACACACGGAAGAATGTTAATTTACCAACGTAAGGGTCACTCATAACTTTGAATGCTAATGCAGCGAATTCTGCATCGTCATCTGCTTTACAAACCACTTCTTCGTCTGGTTCTTCAGCACGGTGACCAACGATTGGTTTAACATCTAATGGTGATGGTAGGTAATCGATAACAGCGTCAAGCATAAGTTGAACACCTTTGTTCTTGAACGCTGAACCACAAAGAACTGGGTAGAATTCTACTTCGTTCGTTGCGTAACGAATTGCATCTTTCAATTCGTCGATTGAGATTTCTTCGTCACCAAGATATTTTTCCATTAAATCGTCGCTGACTTCTGCAACAGCTTCGATTAATGTAGTACGAGCTTCTTCAGCTCTTTCTTTATGATCTTCAGGGATGTCGATTTCTTCAACATCTGTACCTAAGTCATTGTTGTATTTATAGCATTTCATCTTAACTAAGTCGATGATTGCTTCGAAATCGTCTTCTGAACCAATTGGTAATTGAATTGGCGCAGCGTTAGCTTGTAAACGATCATGGATAGTGCTTACTGAGTATTCAAAGTTTGCACCTAATTTGTCCATTTTGTTTACGAACACGATACGAGGAACGCTATAAGTTGTAGCCTGACGCCAAACTGTTTCTGTTTGAGGTTCTACACCTGATTGAGCGTCAAGTACTGTAACCGCACCGTCTAACACACGTAATGAACGTTCAACTTCTACTGTGAAGTCTACGTGTCCTGGTGTGTCGATGATGTTTACACGGTGGTCATTCCATTGAGCAGTAGTGGCAGCTGATGTGATTGTAATACCACGGTCTTGCTCTTGTTCCATCCAGTCCATTTGTGAAGCACCTTCGTGTGTTTCACCAATTTTGTGGATACGGCCAGTATAGTAAAGAATACGTTCAGTCGCAGTTGTCTTACCAGCATCGATGTGGGCCATGACACCGATATTACGAGTCTTTTTTAAACTAAAATCTCTAGCCATGTATTTTTCTCCTTCCAGTATTACTGTGAATAAATACTATCCATATGGCGATGCCCTAAGCACAAGAAGGAATATACTCGTGGTATTCGCAACTGTCGCTCAGGGTCAATTTAACTATCTTACCAACGATAATGAGCAAATGCTTTGTTGGCTTCAGCCATCTTATGAACGTCTTCACGTTTCTTAACAGCGCCACCTGTGTTGTTAGCAGCATCTAAGATTTCGTTAGCTAAACGCTCTTCCATCGTTTTTTCACCACGAAGACGAGCGTAGTTGACTAACCAACGTAAACCTAATGTAGTACGACGCTCAGGGCGAACTTCTACTGGTACTTGGTAGTTAGAGCCACCTACACGGCGAGCTTTAACTTCTAATACAGGCATGATATTGTCGATAGCTTCTTCGAATACTTCCATTGCATCACGACCAGTACGTTCTTGTACTGTTTCGAATGCAGAGTATAAGATTTTTTGTGCTGTACCGCGTTTACCGTCTAACATAATTTTGTTAATTAATTTAGTAACTAATTTAGAATTATGAATTGGATCTGGTAACACGTCTCTTTTTGGTACTGAACCTTTACGAGGCATATTGAGAATCCTCCCTTCCTAGTATAGTCGTAATTTCATTTTTATAATCACGATTTACGCAATCTTAAACTTATTTTTTCTTTTCGTCTTTAGGTTTCTTAGTTCCGTATAATGAACGCCCTTGTCTACGTCCATCAACACCTGAAGTATCAAGTGCACCACGTACGATATGGTAACGCACACCAGGTAAGTCTTTTACACGTCCACCACGTACAAGTACAACACTGTGTTCTTGTAAGTTGTGGCCGATACCAGGGATGTATGCGTTAACTTCGATATTGTTAGATAAACGCACACGTGCATATTTACGTAACGCGGAGTTTGGTTTTTTAGGTGTCATAGTACCAACACGAGTACAAACGCCACGTTTTTGTGGTGAGTTTAAGTCAGTAAATCTTTTCTTTTTACTGTTGAAACCTTTATTCAATGCTGGTGAATCTGATACTTTAGATTTGCTTTTTCTTGGTTTGCGCACCAATTGGTTAATAGTTGGCATTGAATGTGTCCTCCTCTCTTGTTTTATAATCCCACACATCCAGGTGGTTCATTTTTGAGTTAAAGAAAATTTAGTAAGGCTCAGCTTACTAATTCACTTCAGTAGCGCCACGACTGTGGCATCTACGTTGATACCTACCTCTGATCCTAAAGCGCGTTTGCTTTCGAAATAGTCAATAGGTATCGCTTTATGATTGATTCTGTTCAACACGTCCGTCAACAAATAAACTTCGACGTCTTTCGCAATAATCAATGATGTAACTTGGTCTTTGTCCAAAGCTTTAAGCGTTTGTTTCAGACCAACAACATAGCGTTGTTTGTTAAAGCGTGCAACTTTTTCATTAGACATTTACATATCCTCCAAAGTTCTGCTTGCATCAACCTTAACAATAATAACATGAGTTAGATGCCCCGTCAATACAATTAGTGAATTATATTGGCTTCATTGCTACGTTGTCTTATACTCCATTTATGTTATCAGATACGTTTGCGAAATTAAACCACCTATAGCGATTTTCTACTAGTCAAATTCCTTTCTTTGATCATAAAATGAGTGGTCTCAAATACAAGCGTTTGTGTTACACTAATCCAAACAGAAAAAGGAGATTTAATCATCATGTATAAAAACTACATTTTTGACTTCGACGGAACGATCGCTGACTCAAGTCAATGCGGTGTTATCGCTACGCAACATGCTTTTAAAAAGCATAACCTCAACATTCCTAGTAAGACGACAATCCAACACTATATGGGTATCCCGATCGAAAAAAGCTTTCCAGAAATGAGCGAACAACAATTAAGTGAAGAAGCACTCTCTCAACTCATCGAAGATTTCAGAGCTGAATATAAAAAGGTTGAAAATAAGTATTTGACGCTATTCCCTGGAATTGAAGAAATCTTAATTAAGTTGCGCAATCAAGGCATCAATATGTTTATGGTATCTAGTAAACACAGTGAAGTGATTGATCGAAACTTGACGATACTAGGTATTAAAGACTATTTCACAGAGGTAGTTGGTTCAGATAAAGTGGATAAATATAAACCTGCTCCCGATGGCGTAAACTATATTGCGCGGGTACATCAGTTGAATAAGATGGAAACAATTTATATCGGCGATGCTATATTTGATATTCAAATGGCTAAAGCTGCAGATATTGCTTCTTGTGCCGTGACTTGGGGTTCGCACTCTTCTCGTGAATTGATGAGTCAAAACCCAACGTTTATCGTCCATAACGTGAACGATTTACTGACAGAAATTAAATAATCTTAAAAGTGATGAAAGCGAAAGGTTTGAAGTGCAGGCCTTTCGCTTTACCTATGTGTTCGCAAATCGCGCTACAATACAAAAAGCAGCAACCCATCTAAGGGCTGCTGCTTTGTCTTATATCTTATTCAGTGAATTGAACGTCTTCACTTGTCATGTCTGCTTCAGATAAAGTCTTATCGTAATGAACGTCGCTGTAACGTCTCATACCTGTACCAGCTGGAATCAATTTACCGATGATAACGTTCTCTTTCAAGCCGAGTAAGTTATCACGTTTACCTTTGATTGCCGCATCTGTAAGTACACGAGTTGTTTCTTGGAATGAAGCTGCTGATAAGAAGCTTTCAGTTTCAAGAGACGCTTTCGTAATACCGAGAAGTACTGGTTTAGCAGTTGCTGGACGTTTGCGTTCTTGGAATGCTGCACGGTTTGCGTCAGTAAAGTTGTGAATGTCGACAAGTGAACCTGGTAGTAAGCCTGTGTCACCTGCTTCGATAATACGAACTTTACGTAACATTTGACGTACCATGACCTCAACGTGTTTATCGTCGATTTCAACACCTTGCATACGATAAACTTTTTGAACCTCTTTAAGTAAGTAGCTTTCAGTAGCGTTAAGACCTGCTACAGAGAGGTAGTGTTTAGGCTCAATAGAACCTTCTGTTAATACTTCACCACGTGCTACTTCTTGACCTTCTTCAACTTTCAATCTTGAAGTACCTGAAGCGAGGTAGCTTCTTGTTTCGTTAGCACCTTTAATCACGATTTCTTGTTGACGGTCTTTCGCAAGTTTAATTTCTTCAACGACACCTTCGATTTCTGTAATCACAGCTTGACCTTTAGGATTACGTGCTTCGAAGATCTCTTGGATACGAGGTAAACCTTGAGTGATGTCACTACCTGCTACCCCACCAGTGTGGAATGTACGCATTGTAAGCTGTGTACCTGGTTCACCGATGGATTGTGCGGCGATGGTACCGACTGCTTCTCCGACTTCAACTTTTTCACCTGTTGCAAGGTTCTTACCATAACAACGTTCACACACGCCGTGACGTGTATTACAAGTGAATGCTGAGCGGATGTACATTTCAGTAATACCTGCATCAACAATCTTCTTAGCTAAATCAGAAGTGATGAGTTCGTCAGGGTGAACTAAGATTTCATCCGTTTCTGGGTGACGAACTGTTTCTTTAGAATAACGTCCTTCAATACGTTCTACGAATGGTTCGATCATTTCAGTACCTTCTTTGATATCTGAAACGAGGAGACCACGGTCAGTACCACAATCTTCTTCGCGCACGATAACGTCTTGAGCAACGTCAACGAGACGACGAGTGAGGTAACCTGAGTCGGCAGTCTTAAGCGCTGTATCGGCAAGACCTTTACGCGCACCGTGTGTAGAAATGAAGTATTCTAATACAGTTAAACCTTCACGGAATGATGATGTGATAGGTAATTCGATGATCTTACCAGATGGTGCTGCCATCAGACCACGCATACCTGCAAGTTGAGTGAAGTTAGATGCGTTACCACGGGCACCAGAGTCACTCATCATGAAGATAGGGTTAGTCTTTTCAAGTGATTGCATTAATTCGCCTTGGATCTTATCTTTGGCATTTGTCCAAATTTCAACTACGGCGTTGTAACGTTCATCTTCAGTGATTAAACCACGGTTATATTGTTTAGTTACACGTTCAACTAATGCTTCACTTTCGTCTAGAATCTCTTGTTTGTCAGGAAGAACCACGATGTCAGATACACCGACAGTAATACCTGCTTTTGAAGAGAATTTGAAACCGAGGTCTTTCATTCGGTCAAGCATCATAGATGTATCAGTGATGCTGAAACGATTGAAGACTTCAGCGATGATATTACCTAAGAAGCTCTTGTTGAATGGTTCAACGAGTTCTTTATCATCGAAGTATTCTTTCAATCCGCCTTCGCCAAGTTGAGCTGGATCTACGAAGTATTTATCTGGTGTACGTACTTCGAGGTTCTCTTGACTTGGTTCGTTAATGTAAGCGAATGAATCTGGAATGATTTCGTTAAAGATAATCTTACCTACTGTTGTAGTTAAGATCTTTCTATTCTGTTCTTCAGTGAATGTTGGGTTGTTGAATGAGCTAGCGTGTACACCGATACGTGAATGTAGATGTACATAGCCGTTAGCATATGCTTTAAGCACTTCGTTAGCATCATTAAAGATTTGACCTGTATTCACTGCTTCTTTACGTTCTAGCGTAATGTAATAGTTACCTAATACCATGTCTTGAGATGGCGTAACAACTGGTTTACCATCTTTAGGGTTTAGGATGTTCTGAGCAGCAAGCATGAGCATACGTGCTTCGGCTTGTGCTTCTTTAGATAATGGAACGTGAACCGCCATTTGGTCACCGTCGAAGTCAGCGTTATAAGCTGTAGTTGCAAGTGGGTGAAGACGGATCGCACGACCTTCAACTAATGTAGGTTCGAACGCTTGGATACCAAGTCTGTGTAATGTTGGCGCACGGTTTAAGAGTACTGGGTGTTCTTTGATAACATCTTCAAGGACATCCCATACTTCGTCGTCCATACGTTCAATCTTACTTTTAGCATTTTTAATATTCGTTGCGATTTCGCGCTGAACAAGCTCTTTCATCACGAATGGTTTGAAGAGTTCAAGCGCCATTTCTTTCGGCAGACCACATTGATACATCTTAAGGCTTGGTCCTACTGCGATAACAGAACGACCTGAGTAGTCTACACGTTTACCGAGCAAGTTCTGACGGAAACGTCCTTGCTTACCTTTAAGCATATGAGAAAGTGATTTCAATGGACGGTTACCTGGACCAGTTACTGGACGGCCACGACGACCGTTGTCGATAAGTGCGTCGACAGCTTCTTGTAACATACGTTTCTCGTTCTGAACGATGATGCCAGGTGCCCCTAAGTCTAATAGACGTTTCAAACGGTTATTACGGTTGATGACACGACGATATAAATCGTTCAAGTCACTTGTCGCGAAACGACCACCATCTAATTGAACCATTGGACGAATTTCAGGTGGGATGATTGGAAGCACATCTAAGATCATCCATGCAGGATTATTACCTGAGTTTCTGAATGATTCAACGACTTCAAGACGTTTGATCGCACGAGTTAAACGTTGACCTGTAGCTGATTCTAACTCGTCACGTAATGATTTAAGTTCACCGTCTAAATCAATTTCGTCAAGTAGATCTTGGATACCTTCAGCACCCATTTTCGCTACGAATTGACCTGGGTATTTATCGTAGTATTCTCTGTACTCTGCCTCAGAGAGTAATGATTTCTTCTCTAAACCAGTTGGACCTGGATCTACTACAACGTATGAAGCAAAGTAAATTACTTCTTCAAGTGCGCGTGGAGACATATCTAATAATAGACCCATGCGACTTGGAATACCTTTGAAATACCAAATATGTGATACAGGTGCTGCAAGTTCGATGTGACCCATTCTTTCACGACGAACTTTAGATTTCGTTACTTCTACACCACAGCGGTCACATACCATACCTTTGTAGCGTACACGTTTGTACTTACCACAACTACATTCCCAGTCTTTCGTAGGTCCAAAGATTCGCTCACAGAATAGACCGTCTTTCTCTGGTTTTAAAGTACGATAGTTTATTGTTTCTGGCTTTTTAACTTCACCGAAAGACCAAGAACGAATCTTTTCAGGTGAAGCAAGTCCTATTTTCATGTAATGGAAATTATTTACATCAATCAAGGAGCCTACCTCCTTCAATATAGATTAGCTGTGCAAATTGATTGATTCCTCATTTGTCTCGGAGCATTCATTTCTAACCTTAGGCGCTAGAGCAGCAAGTGATGGCGTTACATCAAGCTTGCTACCTCTAACGTCAAAGTGGTTAGTCAATAAAGCATTCTTTAACTTATTTAAGTGACAATTAATCAGGCTTTTGAGATTCTGGAGCAGATTTTTGTTGTAAATCGACTTTGCGTTCAGCAACTTCTTCATCTTCGTTGTCATGCATGTCGATTTCGTTATTCTGTTCATCCATAATCTTAACATCAAGACCTAAACTTTGTAATTCTTTCATCAATACGCGGAATGATTCAGGAACGCTTGGTTTAGTGATGTTCTCACCTTTTACAATAGACTCGTACGTCTTAACACGGCCTACTGTGTCATCTGATTTGTAAGTCAAGATTTCTTGAAGTGTATAAGCAGCACCGTATGCTTCAAGTGCCCATACCTCCATCTCACCAAAGCGTTGACCACCGAATTGAGCTTTACCACCGAGTGGTTGTTGCGTAACGAGTGAGTAAGGTCCAGTAGAACGAGCATGAAGTTTGTCGTCTACCATGTGAGCAAGTTTAAGCATGTACATAACGCCGACAGAGATACGGTTGTCGAACGGTTCACCTGTACGACCGTCGTAAAGCACTGTCTTACCGTCACGTGCCATACCTGCTTCTTCAATTGTTGACCACACGTCATCGTCGTTCGCACCATCAAATACTGGTGAAGCAACGTGGATACCTAAGTTCTTAGCAGCCATACCTAAGTGTAGCTCTAATACTTGTCCGATATTCATACGTGATGGTACACCGAGTGGGTTTAACATGATGTCAATAGGACGACCATCAGGTAAGTAAGGCATATCTTCTTCAGGAACAATCTTAGAAATAACACCTTTGTTACCGTGACGACCACACATCTTGTCACCTACGTGAATCTTACGTTTCTGAACGATATAAACACGTACGAGTTGGTTAACACCTGGAGATAATGTGTCATCTCCTTCTTCGCGGTTAAAGACTTTAACATCTAACACGATACCGCCTGCACCGTGTGGTACACGTAATGAAGTATCACGAACTTCACGTGCTTTCTCACCAAAGATAGCGTGTAATAAGCGCTCTTCGGCAGTAAGTTCAGTCACACCTTTAGGCGTTACTTTACCTACTAAGATATCTCCGTCTTTAACTTCAGCACCAACGTAAACGATACCGCGTTCGTCGAGATTCTTAAGTGCATTCTCTGAAACGTTTGGAATGTCACGAGTAATCTCTTCAGGTCCGAGTTTCGTATCGCGTGCTTCAGATTCATATTCTTCAATGTGGATAGAAGTGTAAACGTCATCTTTAACTAAACGTTCACTCATGATTACGGCATCCTCGTAGTTATAACCATCCCAAGTCATGAAACCTACAACGACGTTACGTCCAAGTGCCATCTCACCGAGTTCCATAGATGGACCATCAGCTAAGATTTCACCTTTGTCTACGATATCTCCCGTAGAGATAATTGGGCGTTGGTTATAGCATGTACCTGAGTTTGAACGTTTGAACTTCGCTAATGGATAACGGTCTACTTCGCCTTCGTACTCTTGACCGTCTTCTTCGATTAAGCGACGAACGAGTACTTGGTTAGATTCAACATGTTCTACGCGACCTCTATGTCTTGCGATAACCGCAGCACCAGAGTCACGTGCAGCAACGTGTTCCATACCTGTACCAACAAATGGTGATTCAGGATTCATCAATGGTACCGCTTGACGTTGCATGTTCGCACCCATTAACGCACGGTTAGAGTCGTCGTTCTCTAAGAATGGGATACATGCTGTAGCTGCTGAAACAACTTGTTTAGGAGATACGTCCATGTAGTCCATTTTTTCTTTCGCCATAACAGTGTTGTTACCGCGGAAACGACAAACAACTTCATCGTCTAAGAAGCGACCTTCTTCGTCAGTACGAGAGTTCGCTTGAGCCACTACATAGCTATCTTCTTCATCAGCAGTGAGATAGTCGATTTGATCAGTAATCGCATTCTTTTCAATATCTACTTTACGGTATGGTGTTTCAATGAAACCAAACTCATTCACACGTGCATAGCTAGATAATGAGTTGATTAAACCGATGTTTGGTCCCTCTGGTGTCTCGATTGGACACATACGACCGTAGTGAGAATAGTGCACGTCACGTACTTCCATTTGAGCACGTTCACGAGTTAAACCACCAGGTCCTAAAGCAGAAAGACGACGTTTATGTGTCAACTCAGCTAATGGGTTAGCTTGGTCCATGAATTGTGATAATTGAGAGCTACCAAAGAATTCTTTGATAGATGCAATCACTGGACGGATGTTGATGAGTTGTTGTGGAGTGATTGAATCTGTATCTTGGATTGACATTCTTTCACGTACAACACGTTCCATTCTTGATAAACCGATACGGAATTGGTTCTGTAGTAATTCACCTACTGAACGTAGACGACGGTTACCTAAGTGGTCGATATCGTCAGTGAAACCAATACCATTCAATAAGTTGAAGAAGTATGACATAGATGAAATGATGTCAGCTGGTGTAATGCATTTCACTTCTGAGTCAGGGAACGCATTACCGATTAATGTCGTTGTACGACCTTCTTCATCATTAGGTACGTAGACTTTGATAGATTGAATTTCAACTGGCTCATCTACGATACTATCTTCCAAATCGTAAACTTCACTGTTCGCATTAGATTCTAATACGTCCATAATTTCTTCTAATTTACGACGATCTACGACAGTGCCTTCTTCTGCTACAATTTCGCCAGATTCAGTGTCTACGATAGGTTCTGCTAATTTTTGATTAAATAAACGATGTTTTAAGTGTAATTTCTTGTTAGCTTTATAACGTCCTACGCTTGCTAAGTCATAACGTTTCGGATCGAAGAAACGTGAGTAAAGAAGACTCTTAGCATTTTCAACTGTAGGTGGTTCACCTGGGCGTAAACGTTCATAAATTTCAAGTAGCGCTTGGTCTGTGTTCTCAGTACCATCTTTCTCTAGAGTGTTACGTAAGTATTCACTATCGCCAAGTAAATCGATAATTTCTTGGTCTGATGAGAATCCAATAGCACGTAATAGTACTGTCAATGGAAGCTTTCTCGTTCTGTCGATACGCACGTATACGACATCTTTCGCGTCTGTTTCATACTCTAACCAAGCACCACGGTTAGGAATGATTGTCGCATCGTAGTTTGTGCGTCCGTTCTTATCGATCTTCTCATTAAAGTAAACGGAAGGTGAACGAACAAGTTGAGATACGATAACACGTTCAGCACCATTGATGATAAACGTACCTGTATCTGTCATTAATGGGAAGTCACCCATGAAGACTTCTTGTTCTTTCACTTCGCCTGTTTCTTTGATAATCAAGCGCACTTTAACACGAAGAGGTGCGGCATATGTTGCATCACGGTTCTTAGATTCTTCTAAATTGTATTTAGGTTCTCCAAGACGATAATCTACGAATTCGAGAGATAGATTACCTGTAAAGTCTTCGATTGGTGAAATGTCGCGGAACATTTCAAGTAACCCTTCTTGTAAGAACCAATCATAAGATTTCGTTTGGATTTCGATTAAATTAGGTAGTTCGAGTACCTCTGATATTCTTGCGTAGTTTCTACGTTTACGATGTCTTCCATATTGGACAAATTGACCTGCCAAACAGATTCACCCCTCAAAAATTGTGTGTCCACGTTCAATATCTTTGCTAACACGATTAGACAAAAAGAAAACGGTAGCATTTCTGATGACACCATTTTCTGTTGAACCTATTAGCAATTTACTTTGTTATTTTATACGTAAAAGTACACACTTATTGAACATAAATTTTAACATTCTATAACTATATCAGAACAAGGCGTCTAAATCAACCTTTTGAGCTCTTTAATATATAATAACCCTTGCTTTTGTCAAGCACTTCGACGTTGCCAAATACAGCTTCCATCTTCTTCTTAGCGGATGCCATTCCTTGTTTCTTCTGAATCACGACAAACAACGCCCCATCAGTCACTAACGTACTAAACGCATCCTCGAGAATGCGATGAACAATCGTCTTACCTGCACGGATAGGCGGATTCGTAACGACATAGTCTTGGCTCTCATCAGCAATATCAGCAAGCCCATCACTATAATGCACCGTTACGTTGTCAAGTTGGTTAGCCTGCGCATTCTTCTTCGCGAGTTCGAGCGCACGCTGATTAACATCGACGAGGGTAACTGAATCATGTGGCGCGACTTGCGCAAACATCAACCCGATAGGCCCATAGCCACAACCAACATCCACGATACGCTTCGTCGGACCAGGTGTATGATCTTTCAGAAACGTACGAACGAGCAAATCAGACCCGAAATCAATCTTCCCTTTCGAGAAGACACCGGAATCTGTCGCTAGCTTAAGATTGTGATGTTTATAAGTATAGGTAAAATGGGTGATGTCGCTCTTCACATCAGGACGTTCATCATAATAATGGCTCATGGTTGCACCTCTTTTAGTACTTTCTCAAGTGTTTACTAATAATACAAAACCCCGTTATCTCAATAACGGGGTTTTCATTTCTCAAAGTGTCAGACTAGAAATGTTCTTGTTTCAGATTGAGTAGAACTACTCAGCTTGCAAGCATCTCTTGCCTGCACTCTGCGAATTCTGTTAAGTCGTATTTAAAATCTCTTAGGAGATTTCGAAGACGTATGGGCAGCAGAATTATTTTAATTCTACTGAAGCACCTACTTCTTCTAATTGTTCTTTAAGTTTTTCAGCTTCTTCTTTAGGTAAAGCTTCTTTGATTACTTTAGGAGCGCCGTCTACTAATTCTTTAGCGTCTTTTAATCCTAAGCCAGTTGCTTCTTTAACAGCTTTAACAACTTTGATCTTAGAAGAACCAGCAGAAGTTAATTCAACATCAAATTCTGTTTTTTCTTCTGCAGCGTCGCCGCCACCTGCTGCACCGCCAGCTGCTACTGGAGCTGCTGCAGTTACACCAAATTCTTCTTCAATTGCTTTAACTAAATCGTTTAATTCTAATACTGACATTTCTTTAATTGCTTCAATGATTTGTTCTTGATTAGCCATTATTTTATTCCTCCATTTTTAAAAGTTTTTCACGAAAAGATATATGTCTCTTCGTCATAGATTAAATTGAAACGTTTATGCTCAAAACGCTATTATTCAGCGCTTTCTCCTTCTTCTTCGCGAGATTCACCCACAGCTTTAACTGCATAAGCGAAGTTGCGTACTGGTGCTTGTAATACTGAAAGAAGCATAGATACAAGACCGTCGTGAGATGGTAAAGAACCAACAGTTTTAACTTCATCTGCTGAGATTAAGCTTCCATCCATGATACCTGTCTTAATTTCGATAGCGTCGTGTTCTTTAGCGAAACCTGCGATAACTTTCGCTGGTGCAACAACATCTTCAGTTGATGTAGCTACAGCAGTTGGTCCTACTAAGAACTCGTCTAAACCATCAATACCAGCTTGTTCTGCTGCACGACGTAACATAGTGTTTTTGTAAACTTTGTACTCAACACCTGCTTCACGTAATTGTTTACGTAATTCAGTTACTTCTGCAACAGTTAATCCACGGTAGTTGATGAAGACAGTTGAAACTGAGTTTTCCAATTGTTCAGCAATCTCAGTTACATGTTGTTTTTTAGCTTCAATAATTGCAGACATTCAGACACCTCCATTTTTAAAAGTTTTGGTGCTTTTTTATCTTGAGTTATGTAGTGAACTCAATAAAAAAAGCACTTTCTACCCACGGCAAAAAGTGCTTGAAACTTTCATTAATCACGTTCAAGTCAATTTTAGCCTCGGTAGGATAAATTTTAAGTTATTTCTAACTCCTACTGTCTTAGGTAAAATAATCACACTAACCAATATAACGGTTAGCACATAGTTTGTCAATAACTATTTTCATAAAAAGTATTTAGCGTAAAAACAACAGGCTAAGCACGGAAGCACTCGCCTGTTGTGAGAATTTATAATTATAGTTTGAAGCTTGAAGTATCAACTTTGATACCAGGACCCATAGTTGTTGTAACGTTTACTGATTTGAAGTAAGTACCTTTAGAAGAAGATGGTTTCGCTTTAGTTAACACATCTTGTAAAGTTCTAAAGTTCTCAACTAATTTATCAGTATCGAATGATGCTTTACCGATTGAAGCATGTACGATACCAGCTTTTTCAGCACGGTATTCAACTTTACCTGCTTTGATTTCTTCTACGGCTTTTTTAACATCCATAGTTACTGTGCCTGTTTTAGGGTTTGGCATTAAGCCTTTAGGTCCTAATACGCGACCTAATTTACCAACTTCGCCCATCATGTCAGGTGTAGCAACAACTACGTCAAAGTCGAACCAACCTTGTTGGATCTTGCTTACGTATTCAGATTCACCTACGAAATCTGCACCTGCTTCTTCAGCTTCTGTTGCTTTGTCACCTTTCGCGAATACTAATACACGTTGAGATTTACCAGTTCCGTTTGGAAGCACAACAGCGCCACGGATTTGTTGGTCGTTCTTACGTGTATCAATACCTAAACGGAACGCTACTTCTACTGATGCATCGAAGTTAGCAATGTTCGTTTCTTTAGCTAATTCAATCGCTTCTTCAACACTGTAGTGCTTTTGGCGATCTACTTTTTCAGCTACTTCTTGATACTTTTTACTTTTTTTAGCCATTTCGTTTTCCTCCTTTAGTGGTTTTAGCGGAATTTCCTCCCACATTTGAGAATGAGCAATCAACCTATCATGCGTTGATTGTCACATTCTAGTTAGGATGACGTGTTTCTCGTTGTTGTTCACTCGGAGAACAACTTTCGCATATAGGTCATGCCTAACGGATGATGTTCAGTGTTTCTTCCTAAACATCTGAGAGCAGACGACAAGCTATATTCTTATACACTAACCTACATGATTGTAGTGAGTTAGTGTCGATCGCTATACCTTTGAACTCAGGATAGTGTTCTTCTGATAGCTGCCATCTGCTTCTATCTTCATATCAATTTCATTTCAATAATTATTCTACTACGATACCCATACTACGGGCAGTACCTTCAACGATACGCATAGCTGCTTCTTCACTAGCTGCGTTTAAGTCTTGCATTTTAGTGTTAGCAATTTCGCGTACTTGATCTTTAGTTACTGTAGCAACTTTGTTTTTGTTAGGTTCGCCTGAACCTTTTTCAATTCCAGCTGCTTTTTTAAGTAGTACTGGCGCAGGTGGTGTCTTAGTTACAAATGTGAATGAACGGTCTTCATACACTGTAATTTCTACCGGAATAATTAATCCTGCGTCCTCTTGCGTACGTGCGTTGAATTCCTTACAGAATCCCATGATGTTCACACCTGCTTGACCTAATGCTGGACCAACTGGTGGTGCTGGGTTTGCTTTACCTGCAGGAATTTGTAATTTAACTACTTTTTCTACTTTTTTAGCCACGATGTGCACCTCCTTGATATCGTGATGTGGTCATAGGACTGAGTTTTGCCCTCCCACTCTATACATTTCGTGACGAAATGTAGCGCTCTAAAAGCGCGACCACAGTATTATAACATCAACACTAAATAAAAATCAATAGTCATTTAGTGTTGATGTGTTCTCTTTAAATATTATAACTTTTCAATTTGATCAAATTCGACTTCAACTGGCGTCTCTCTTCCGAACATGTCTACAAGCACAGTCAGTTTAAACTTGTCCGCTTCAACCTCTTCAACTTCACCTAATTGGTTCGCAAATGGACCTGAAGTGATGCGAACTTGTTCGCCGACTTCAACTTCAACATCGATTGTCTTCTCGTTCATGCCCATTTGTTTCAAGATGAAACGCGCTTCTTCTGGTAACAACGGATTAGGCTTAGAACCTGCACCAGCAGAACCGACGAAGCCAGTTACACCAGGTGTATTTCTCACAACATACCATGAGCGATCCGTCATGATAAGTTCAACGAGCACATAACCCGGGAATGTCTTCTTCGTTTGTGTCTTCGCTTTACCGTCTTTGATTTGTGTTTCCTCTTCTTCAGGTATGACAACTCTAAATATTTGTTCTGTCATATTCATCGATTCAACACGTTTTTCTAAATTTTTCTTTACTTTATTCTCATAACCAGAATAAGTATGTACTGCATACCAACGCTTTGCGCCAACTTCTTCAGACATGTCGTCACTCCTAACTATTTAATTAACTCTATTACTTGTTTAATTCCAATATCTAATACAAAGAAGAACACTAAGAAGAATACTACTGTTGAAACAACGATGACAGTGTATTTAAACAATTCTTCTTTCGTTGGCCAACTCGTTTTTTCCATTTCAGACTTAACGCCTTGGAAGAAATTCTCTTTTTTAGTCATAACGAAACCTCCATATCCACTATATTATCGCGTAGTTACATTGACTCACATCTCGGAGATTACTTCCGCATCTTTAGAATCTCCATCACTCATGTTCTATATCGTCTCTTTATCTTTCGTATACAACACGCTTTAACATCACTTTGATTCTTTGTGAAGTGTATGTGCATTGCATCGAGGACAGAATTTCTTTAACTCCAAACGCGTTTGTCGATCGCTCGTCTTGTGCACATTGTAGTTTCTTGAACCACATACTTCACAACTGAGTGGAACTTTATTCAATAATCTCACCTTGCTCATTATAATACCAGTATACTATACCTAAGAAATATTGAAATTGTCAAACTTCATCCATCTTGTAGAGAAGGTTTGTGAAACTTTCTAAGCCCTATTATAACAGCTTAACATCACTACTTTTACCAGCCTCAAACATCTCTCCTAAGCAGCAGAAGCTTTCCGCAAACGTACACTTTCAAACTTTATCTCTCATGGTTACAAGTGCCTCTCTCAACTTGACCTTAGCGCGATGAATCGCGTTGTAAATCGCTTTAGGGTCTTTATTGAGTAATGTCGCTATTTCTTTGATCTCAAAGCCTTGAATTATGAAATAAATTACAGCGCGTTCGATACGACTTAAGGTTTCGATATGTTGGGAAAGCACTACGCGCTCTGATTCGGCTGTAATTAATGTCACAACCGGATCTTGAGTCGCCACTTCTTGATATTCCGTGCGACGATCGTTAATTAAACTCTCTTGTCTAATTTCACATTTAAGGGCGTAGCGTAGATAATCGTTCTTTACCGACTTCACGACCTTCCTCACATAATGATCGAGAGGCTGCCGATCTTTAAATTCAAAGTGTGGAATCACTCTCAATAACTTGAGCATCGTTTCTTGGTACAAATCCTCTTTGTCCACTTGAGGCATGCGATAGCACCGCAATTGCGCATGGACGATTTCATGAAGACGTGGGTAATAGAATTCAAATTGTTGTCGTTCTTTCAATGTTAATGGCGTGTCAATTGTGGAAGTCTTAAGGGGAATCTTTCTTGGGGTCATAGCCTCTGTCCTTTCGTTAAAGTAAAGCTATGATAGTCGATTCCCTTTTAAAAAATCAATCCCACAAAATCAGTCATTTCCATGGTGTCCACGTCTGATTTTCTCAAATTCTTCAAGAATTTCATTCGAGAGGTGAATTCGCGTACGTGGCTTCTCTTCACTATAGCCTTTGAGCGATTTAGACACCTCTATCTCGTTCTCTTTCAGATTGCGCCACATCTCTCTCGAGGATATACGATAGGCACCTGCGCCAAATATCGCATGTTGCTCACTCATATCACTCGTCACTACTGTAATATGGCGCGTATGTTTATCGTACAAGTCATATACATAACGTTCAATGAAGCTATCAGCCGTCTCTTTCTCTTTAGTAAACACGGTCTTCACGCCATGATAGATGTGCTCGTTCTCAACACCTGCCTGCTCGTAAGCATCGAACACACAGACAATCTCATCCGCCACGACTGCATTGTAATTCGCGATGGCAATCAACAATTGTTCACGCGCTTCCTCAAGATTCTCTTTTGCTAAGCGACTCAACTCTTTCGAATAACCGATCATGTTGTAGCCGTCGATGATGAGGTAGCGGTCTTTCATGAGTCTGCTCCGATATCGTGACGTTTACGATAGACCTCGTACATCATTAAGCTTGCTGCTACTGACGCATTCAAGCTGTTCACATGGCCTACCATCGGAATCTTGATATAGAAGTCGCACTTGTCTTTCACTAATCGGCTCATCCCTTGTCCTTCACTGCCAATCACTATCGCAAGCGACATGTTGGCGTCCATTTGTCGGTAATCGGTAGCATTATCCGCTTCAGTACCAACCACCCAATAGCCTTGATCTTTCAACACTTCATTCGTTTGGGCCAAGTTCGTCACGCGTATGACGGGTACGTGTTGTATCGCACCTGTAGAGGCTTTGGCTACAGTTTGCGTCAACGAGACAGAGCGTCGTTTCGGGATGATGATACCATCAACGCCACTTGCATCCGCTGTTCTCAATATAGACCCTAAGTTATGTGGATCCTCTAAGCCATCGAGTATCAGCACAGTGGACAAATCGTCCTGCGAGGCTTGTTGCGCTAAGAAATCATCAAGCGCTGTATACTCGTACGGTGCCATAATGGCAGCGACGCCTTGATGAGGTGCATCTGCAAGTTGGTCTAATTTAGATTTAGGCACTTGCTGTACTACTAATTTATGAGATTTTGCTTTTTTTAAAATGTCATTTAATTGTTGTTTCTTTGCACTATCTTGTACCAATATTTTATTTATCGCATGGCCTGAAGTGATTGCTTCTTTAACGGCATGACGACCTACAATGACTATCTCTTCCACCTCGTCACTTCCTTTCATTAACGATGTCTATAATGTGGTCAAGCAATGATGAGAGTCGTGTTTCTTCTTGCTCTAAATAGAGGTAGCCGAGCACTGCTTCCAACCCGGAACTCTTACGGTAGGTTTGAATATCTGTATTCTTAGCTTTCGTATGACTTTTAGCATTACGGCCTCTACGCATAATATCTTGCTCTTCTTCAGTAAGATAATCTTCTTCCATTAAATAATCTAACGTTTGCGCTTGGCTCTTAGCTGAAACATAGCGCTTCGCTACTTGGTGTAAACGATGTGGCTTACTTTGTAATTTCAGTACGATATAAGTACGCACATGCTGATCGAGTACAGCATCACCGAGATACGCAAGTGTCAGTGGATTGAGTAACTTAGCCTTCATTATTTACCTCGTTTATAGCGTACGCCTTGAGGTGTGTCTTCAAGAATAATATTCTGTGCTTTCAATTCATCGCGAATCTCGTCTGCGCGCGCAAAGTTTTTCGCTTTACGTGCTTCTTCACGTTCTTCGATCAACGCTTCGATATCTGCATCGAGCAATGCTTCTGACTCTTTACCTTTTAACGGTACACCTAACACATCACTAAATATTTCGTTAACCTCCATGAGACGTGCAATCACACGTGTAGACGTCGTTTGTTCAAGTAGGTATTTATTCGCTAATTTCGCCAAGTCATACCAAGCTGTAATCGCGTTGGCAGTGTTAAAGTCGTCATCCATGACCGTTTCGAAATTGTTTAAAATGGCATCGATTTCAGTTAAGTAATGTTCTTGATCTTCCACGTTCGTCGTCAATTCTGCACGTTCTTCAAGTGCTTGGTAACTGTTACGAATACGCTCTAAACCTTTACGCGCCGCATCTACAAGCTCTAAATCATAGTTAATAGGGCTACGGTAATGCACGCTAATCATGAAGAAACGGAGCACATCTGGATCAATCTCTTTAATGATATCGTGTACGAGTACGAAGTTGCCTAAAGACTTACTCATCTTCTCGTTGTTGATATTAATGAAACCATTATGCATCCAATAATTAGCGAATGGCGCATGGTTATGTGCTTCAGATTGAGCGATTTCGTTCTCATGGTGAGGGAATTGTAAATCTGTTCCACCTGCGTGAATGTCGATCGTTGCGCCTAGCTCATGATACGCCATTACAGAACATTCAATGTGCCAGCCTGGGCGTCCTTTGCCGAATGGACTATCCCAACTGATTTCACCTGGTTTCGCTTCTTTCCATAAAGTAAAGTCTAAAGCGTCTTCTTTCGCTTCACCTGACTCGATACGCGCACCGATCTTCAAGTCATCGATAGATTGATGGCTTAACTTACCATAATCTTTAAATTGACGTGTTCTAAAGTACACATCTCCATTACTTTCGTAAGCATAGCCTTCATCGACGAGTTGTTGGATAAATTCAATGATATCGTCCATGTGATTCATGACACGTGGGTTAGAAGTTGCTTTTTTAACATTTAAAGCACCGATATCTTCGTAAAACGCATCGATGAAACGATCTGCAATTACCGGAACAGGTTCGTTGAGTTCGTGTGAACGTTTAATCAATTTATCGTCTACGTCTGTAAAGTTTGAAACGTACTCCACTTCATAGCCACGATATTCAAAATAACGACGAACCACATCATAGTTAATTGCCGGACGTGCATTGCCGATATGAATGTAATTGTAAACGGTCGGACCACATACGTACATCTTCACTTTCCCTGGTTCAATCGGTTTAAATGTCTCTTTCTGGCGTGTCAGCGTATTATATAATGTAATCATCTTGTATCTCTCCATTTTTAGTTTTCTCGAGTTGCTTTTCTAACTGCTTAAGTTGTTCGTAGATAGGGTCAGGCAAGTTGCGATGATCAAATGTCTTACCGATACGACGGCCATCTTGTTTCACTACATGACCCGGAATACCTACCACTGTAGAGTAACTTGGTACAGGGCGAAGTACGACAGAATTCGCACCAATATTCACATTAGAATCGACTTTAATATTACCTAATACTTTAGCCCCTGCAGCAATAAGTACGTTGTCACCGATATCAGGGTGACGTTTCCCCTTCTCTTTACCAGTACCACCGAGCGTAACACCTTGATAAATAGTCACGTTGTCACCGATACGGCAAGTTTCACCGATAATCACACCCATACCATGGTCAATAAACAAGCGTCGACCTATTTGAGCGCCTGGATGGATTTCAATTCCTGTAAAGAAGCGTGAAATCTGTGAAATTAAGCGCGCTGTGACATACTTCTCTTTTTTGTAAAACCAATGCGCAACCAGATGACTCCACACTGCATGAAGTCCTGGATAAGACATCACTACTTCAAAAGTTGTTCGTGCAGCCGGGTCTTGTTCGAAAACCATTTTCACGTCGTCTCTCATTCTCTTTATAACTTTAAACACGTCAAATTCCTCCCCTTGTAAGAAAAGCACCCCTAACAAATGTGTTAGAGGTGCTATGCACGGTTCCACTCTTTTTAAATGTGAGCTATGACGAGTCTGGATATAACTAAAAGACATTTCAAGCGTGACTTTCGGCTATCTCAAATGCCAAGTTCTATTAATGTTCCAGGCTCACTCACAATTTCTCTCTTCAATGGTATTTAGTTTCATTCACAGAGGTGCATTCCGTCAAGTTCGAGTGATATGCTCACAGCAACCGCATACTCTCTGGACACTCGTATCATACTGCTTAACTTGCGTACTTAGCCTCTGCACGTAAAACGCTCAATGATGCTGAAATCTTGCTTAAATCATCTAGCAAATTCGATGAGCATACTTACATCGTCTTATCTCTATAAACATTTGCTAGCTTTAGTACAATCATAGGTAATTTAGTACTTAATTTCAAGAAGAATAATCGGTCTTCTTGAAGCTTTTTTAGTCATCTATGCGAGTTACCTCACTCTTGTAGCATAAAGTCTTATAAATAAGCTTTTAAGCGATTCAATACTTTATCTTTACCTAGTACTTCCATCGTATTTGGTAATTCTGGTCCATGCATTTGACCAGTTACCGCAACACGAATTGGCATAAAGAGTTGTTTACCTTTGATGCCTGTTTCTTTATGAACAGCTTTGATTGATTTCTTAATGTCAGCTGCTTCAAACGGTTCAAGTTCTTCTAATTTACCATATAAATGACTCATCAATTCAGGAACTTGTTCACCATTGATTACTTCTTGTTCTTCTTCCCCTAACTCTTGCTCGTCACGGAAGAACATTTCAGAAAGTGGCACAATTTCGCCTGCGTAACTCATTTCTTTTTGGTAAAGCGCTACGAGTTTGCGACCCCAATCAAGATCTTCTTCTGAAGGTTGTTCTGGTAGTAGGTTCGCTTTGATAAGGTGTGGCAATGCCAATTCAAAGACTGTTTCAGTGTCTTTCTGTTTCATATATTGGTTGTTCACCCATGCTAATTTCTGTTTGTCGAAAAATGCAGGTGATTTAGATAAGCGTTTTTCATCAAAGATTTTAATAAATTCATCTTTAGAGAAAATTTCTTCTTCACCTTCAGGAGACCAACCTAATAATGTGATGAAGTTGAATAATGCTTCAGGTAAGTAACCTAAATCACGATATTGCTCGATAAATTGCAAGATTTGACCGTCACGTTTACTTAACTTCTTACGTTCTTCATTAACGATAAGTGACATGTGACCGAAGCGCGGTGGTTCCCAACCGAAAGTATCATAAATCATCAATTGTTTAGGTGTGTTAGAAATGTGGTCGTCACCGCGAATGACATCTGAAATTTCCATGTAGTGATCATCAATAGCTACCGCAAAGTTGTACGTTGGTACGCCATCTTTCTTCACGATAACCCAGTCACCGATATTATTAGAATCAAATTCGATGTCGCCTTTAACCATATCTGTAAATTTGAAAGTACGGTCTTTTGGCACACGGAAACGGATAGAAGGTTGACGTCCTTCCGCTTCAAACTGTTGTCTTTGCTCTTCAGTTAAATGTGCATGCTGACCACCGTAACGAGGCATTTCGCCACGTGCGATTTGCGCTTGACGCTCTTCTTCTAACTCTTCTTCAGTCATGTAACATTTGTACGCTTTATCTTCATCTAACAATTGTTGGATGAGTGGATTGTAGATTTCGGCACGTTCAGATTGACGATAAGGGCCATGGCCTTTGTCTTTATCTACAGATTCGTCCCAATCGATACCTAACCATTTTAAATTGTCGAATTGAGATGATTCACCATCTTCTAAATTACGTTTGCTGTCCGTATCCTCAATACGAATCACGAAATCACCATCATAGTGGCGGGCAAACAAATAGTTGAATAATGCAGTTCTCGCATTACCGATATGCAAGTAACCTGTTGGACTTGGTGCGTATCTTACTCTTACGCGATTACTCATTCCATTCACTCCTGTAAAAGATATTTAATAACATTCAATTGAATCCGGGATATACATAGAAAATAGCGTATTGTATCATAGAATATCATTATTAAAATAAATAATTAGTGAATTTTCAATGTGGGCTCGAGACGCTTGATGGAACTAGACCACAACGAAAATCCATTCCTAGAGCTCGTAGAGCGAGAGGAATTAGTTGAGTGTGGTCCTACGCAGTTGCTGTCTGAATTCGAGATGGCTATCGCTTTCTCGAACTCTAGTCAGCTTTACGGGGGAAGTACTACGAAATCATAAATTTCTGTACTTCTCCCAAGCAAGCGAGAGGCATAGCATTGAAAAAATAAATTCATCCCAGATTTAAATGCTTTCTAACTAAGATTCACAATTTCTATTTCCATATTTCATTGTCGTTGATTATTGATTTGAGAAAGCATACGTCTAATTTGTGGACAAAGTAGACATTCGATAATTATTGTAGCACTTAATATGCTGTAATGATAACCCCTAGGCTCAGATATTTCTTTTCAAATATTTTAGTCCACGTGTCGATGCCTACGACTTGCTCCGCCCTCACTCCAACACGCGTCCATCAACTCGTGATATACGCAAATAGTTAAGGTTTCATGTGAAACAAAGTCCATACGAAACCTCTTCAACACTATTATTTAGTTAATCATTTTCGCAAAGATAATCCGACCAGATGATGTCTGCAATAGACTAATGACTTCTAAATCCACATGTGAGCCCACATATTTCTTCGCGTGATCCACGACCACCATCGTGCCGTCTTCAAGGTAACCTACTGCTTGGCCCGCTTCTTTCCCCATTTTAGTCAATAGAAGGTTGAAACGGTCACCTTGATGCACAGTCGGCTTGATGGCCTCAGATAAGTCATTAACGTTTAAGACCTGCACATCGTGGACATGACACACTTTGTTAAGGTTAAAATCAGTCGTGATCACCTGTGCATGATAATGCTTCGCTAATTTAATGAGCATCGTATCAATTTCACTATGTGAACGAGTCGGATGGATGATTTGAGTTGGATAATCCGTATCATATAGCGCATTAAGTATATCCAGACCCCGCTTGCCTTTCTCGCGCTTCACACTATCATTCGCATCTGCAATGATTTGTAACTCGTTCACTACACCTTGAGGAACGAGAATTTCACCGTCGATAAAACCACATTTAATAATATCTAAGATACGGCCATCAATAATCGCACTCGTATCGATAATCTTTGGCACCGCGTGACGTGCATTCATTGATACGGAACGTGCCATACTTTCTGGAAGAAAGACGAGCATTTCGTCCCTTTTACGCAAACCAAACTGAAAGCCTAAATAGCTGAGCAAGATGGTGATGATGACGGGAACGAAGTGATTGAGCACGGAGTTACCTATAATTTCAAAGATGAAAGAGACCATTACCGAGATGAGCAAGCCGATGATTAAACCTAAAGCTGCAAAGATAATCTCAATCGCGTTATGACGCATAATCATATGTTCACAACGCTTCAACGCACGTGATAATGCTCGGATAAACCAACCAAAGATGACAAAGAATAATAGGATGCCGAGCAAACCATCAATATACTTGTTGAGTAGTATGCTGATGTGATCTAGGCCTAAGTCAGCGATGATCGTCGGCAACAAATAGACGCCGACACTTGCGCCTAACACGATATAGCATAAGATGACGACAAATCGGATAGCATTCAACGTAACTTCTCCCTTCTAAACTCATAGGTAACCATGTCTACCTCAATCATTTCAGTAATCGAATCTCTTTAAATATATAACAACTCATGGCCGCATCACAACTCTATTATGATACTTGGATCTACGCGTCTAACCTCTGCCTAAAGCAAAGCTCAAGGCTTCATGCACGTTCTTCACACCGATAACTTGAATCGATTCAGGGAAGGTCCATCCTCCGATATTAGACTCGGGTATAATGATACGTTTGAAACCAAGTTTAGCCGCTTCCTCCACACGTTGCTCGATACGTGATACACGTCTAACTTCTCCGGTTAAACCGACCTCTCCAACGAAACAGTCTAACCCGTCTACAGCTTGGTCTTTAAAGCTTGAAGCTGTGGAAATAATCACACCTAAATCGACGGCTGGTTCTGTCAATCTAACCCCGCCTGCGACTTTAATATAAGCATCTTGTTGTTGCAGAAGATAGTTCTCTTTCTTCTCAAGCACAGCCATGAGCAAGCTCAAGCGATTGTGATCGATGCCCGTAGCCATACGTCTTGGGTTGTTAAAAGTCGTTGGCGTCACGAGTGCTTGTACTTCGATCAACAACGGTCTCGTACCTTCCATAGTGGAGACAATAGTTGAACCTGGCACGTTGGTTGAGCGTTCTTCGAGAAACATTTCTGAAGGGTTCTTGACCCCTTTCAGACCACTTTGTTTCATCTCGAAGATACCCATTTCGTTCGTTGAGCCGAAACGGTTCTTCACTGCACGTAAGATACGGTAAGCATGGTGTTCGTCACCTTCAAAGTAAAGTACTGTATCCACCATATGCTCAAGTAAACGTGGTCCTGCGATTTGACCTTCTTTCGTCACGTGACCGACGATGAATGTAGCAATGTTGTTCTGTTTCGCGATATTCATTAAGCTCTGGGTACTTTCGCGAACTTGAGAAACGGAACCTGGCGCTGAACTGATATCTGGATGAAAGACAGTTTGAATAGAGTCAACGACGAGTAAATCAGGCTTCAATTTAACCACAGTATCGTGAATAATTTCTAAATCTGTTTCAGCAAAGACGTTCAAGTTGCTGGAATCTTCATCGAGACGATCTGCACGAATCTTCGTTTGGTTGAGTGATTCCTCACCTGTGATATAAAGTACGCTGTAAGACTGCGATAACGCAGCACAAATTTGAAGTAAGAGCGTCGATTTACCTATACCTGGATCCCCGCCAATAAGCACGAGTGACCCCGTTACGATTCCACCACCAAGTACGCGATTGAACTCTTCTGATTTACTTTTAATTCTAGGCGTCGTTTCATGATGCACCTCGTTTAATTTCTGCACTTTAGAATGAGATTCACGACGTCGCACGCCATGTTTCGGACTTGACTCTTTGCGTTCAACGACTTCTTCCATTTGGTTCCAAGCACCACAACTTGGGCATTTACCCATCCATTTAGCTGATTGGTAACCACATGCCATACATTCAAAGACTACTTTCTTCTTCGCCACGGTCACACCTCCATCAAATAGTAACAAATCTATTCTAACCCCATCACCTCACAAAGACAAATAGAGCGCGATGGCGTGAGTAAAGTTCATTGAGATGAGGATGTCGTAGTCTCACCCCTATATAGATGCCTAGCATGATTATGATCAACAGCCCATAAGCCATCGAGTGTACAGGCAGCTACTGCGGAGCGATATTCTGAGAAATACTTTTCCGCTATTGAAAAACGGCAACTTCTACTTGGCTCGTAGAAATTGCCGTCACTGACTTAAACAGGATGTTTATCTCATAATTCTAGTTATGTCATGGTCTTCCTTTACTTCGCAGGAAAAACCTCGTTTCTATGATTCTGTTGTTTCTTTATCATCATCTGCTGCTGTTTTATCTTGTTCATCTTCTTGACGTTCTTCAATATTATATTGGAACTCATTACCATCGTGGTCAATGATGACATCTTTACCTTCAAGTTGATTACCTGCAAGAATAAGTTCACTTAAGTTGTCTTCCACTGTCTTCTGAATTGCACGGATTAATGGTCTAGCACCGTACTCAGGATCATATCCTTCTTCAGCAATCTTCGCTTTTGCTGCATCTGTTACTTTAATAACAATGTCTTGTTCAGCGAGACGATCAGTAAGTTTGTTAACCATCATCGTTACAATTTCTTTCAATTCGTCTTGAGAAAGTTTGTGGAAGACGATAATGTCATCGACACGGTTTAAGAATTCTGGACGGAAAGCATTTTTAAGCTCTTTCATCATTGTCTTACGGATTGTTTCGTAATCATTATTTTCAGAAGCTCCGCCGAATCCTGCAAAGCGTTGATCTTGAAGTTCTTGTGCACCAACGTTAGATGTCATGATAATTACTGTATTACGGAAGTCGACTGTACGGCCTTTCGTATCTGTTAAGTGACCATCATCAAGAACTTGTAATAAGATATTGAAGACATCTGGATGTGCTTTTTCAACCTCGTCAAAGAGAATAACTGAGTAAGGTTTACGTCTTACTTTCTCAGTTAACTGACCACCGTCATCGTGACCTACATAGCCTGGAGGCGCTCCGACTAAACGACTCACAGCATGTTTCTCCATAAACTCACTCATGTCGACGCGAATCATCGCATCTTCTTCACCAAACATAGATTCAGCTAATGCGCGAGCGAGCTCAGTCTTACCGACACCTGTAGGGCCTAAGAAGATAAAGCTGCCGATTGGACGTTTAGGATCTTTCAAGCCAGCACGTGCACGACGTACAGCTTTACTGATAGAGTCCACCGCTTCTTTCTGACCGATGACACGCTTGTGTAACGTATCTTCAAGGTTGAGTAAGCGTTCAGATTCAGTTTCGTTAATCTTAGTTAATGGAATGCCTGTCCAACCAGCGATCACTTCAGCAATGTCTTCTTCAGAAAGTGCTGTGTTGTCGCCATTTTGGGCATTTTTCCATTTATTGTTAGCTTCTTCGTATTGTTTTTCTAATTTCGTTTGTTTATCGCGAAGGTTTGCTGCATTTTCGAATTCTTGTGCGTGAACAGCAGCGTCTTTTTCATTTTTTACTTGCTCAATTTTTTGTTCGATTTCTTTTAAATCTGGTGGTGTGGTATGACTTTTAAGTCTTACTTTAGAGCTTGCTTCGTCGATTAAGTCGATGGCTTTGTCTGGTAAGAAACGATCTGAAACGTAGCGATTGCTGAGTTTCACTGCCGCTTCTAACGCTTCGTCAGAAATGTTGATGCGGTGATGTGCTTCATAGCGGTCGCGTAAGCCTTTTAAGATTTCTACCGTATCGTCTACAGTTGGTTCATCGACTTGAATTGGTTGGAAACGACGTTCAAGTGCTGCGTCTTTTTCAATATTTTTACGATATTCGTCTAGCGTTGTCGCACCGATACATTGTAGTTCACCACGTGCGAGGGCTGGTTTTAAAATGTTAGACGCATCGATAGCACCTTCAGCGCCACCTGCACCTACGAGCGTGTGTAACTCGTCGATGAAGAGAATCACGTTACCTGCATGGTGAATCTCTTCCATGACCTTCTTCAAGCGCTCTTCGAATTCACCGCGATATTTCGTACCTGCTACGACTGTACCCATGTCGAGTGACATGACGCGTTTATTCTTCAACGTTTCAGGCACTTCACTATTGACGATAGCTTGAGCTAAACCTTCTGCAATCGCAGTCTTACCTACACCAGGTTCACCGATGAGCACTGGATTATTTTTAGTACGGCGACTCAACACTTCAATAACACGTGTAATTTCTTGATTGCGACCGATAACAGGGTCGAGTGTGCCATCTTTCGCAATGACAGTTAAGTCACGCGCTAAGCTGTCGAGCGTAGGTGTGTTATTTGATTTATTTGCTTGTGTATTCTTATTACCTGTGTCAGGACTGCCAAGCGCTTTAACCACTTGGGCACGCGCTTTCGTAATATTAAGGTCTAGGTTGGCAAAGACACGTGCGGCTACACCTTCGTTCTCACGGATTAAACCGAGAAGAATGTGTTCTGTACCGACGAAGTTGTGGTGTAATTTACGTGCTTCATCCATGGATAGTTCGATGACCTTCTTCGCTCTAGGTGTGTAATGTAAGGCACCCATTTGTTCTTGGCCATGTCCAATTAACTTCTCCACTTCTTCAATCACTTTATCTTCAGTAATACCGAATGACTCGAGCACTTTAGCTGCAATACCTTCAGGCTCTCTCATGAGTCCTAATAGTAAGTGCTCAGTTCCGATATTAGAATGGTTTAAGCGAATCGCTTCTTCTTGAGCATGTGCGAGTACACGCTGCGCACGTTCTGTCAATCTACCAAATAGCATAGCTTGACCTCCTATTGTAAATATTTTCTCAATCTATCTGCACGCATTTCATTAATTGATTTCTCATCATTCTCATCAATTAAGAAAGGCGATTGTATTTCTGTCATTAACGTATTGAAATTAAACTCTGGCATGTCAATGTAGCCTAAATCAATACCTAATTTCACTTCACTCAATCGATAGGAGGCTTCCTCCATCGAAATCAATCTACTATATTGGAGAATACCTAACGAACGATATACACGGTCTTTCGTCTCAACGTGATTGTGTCGATCGAGGCGTTCTCGTATTTGTAATTCTTCGTTAATAATTTGTTGAACTACTTCTGTAAGACTTTCGATGATGTCCTCTTCTGTTCTACCTAATGTGAGCTGATTTGAAACTTGGTAAATGTGTCCGAAGACTTGAGAGCCTTCACCGTAGATACCGCGAATCGTAAAACCAAAGCGGTTAATCGTTTGAGCAATACGATTCATACGTTTCATTATAGACAAGCCCGGTAAGTGTAGCATCACACTTGCTCGCATGCCTGTGCCTATATTGGTTGGACACGTCGTTAAATAACCAAGTTGTTCATCGTAACTAATATCTAGAGCTTCATCAAGTTGATCATCCACTTTGGACGCTTGTTCAAACAGTTCATTCAATTTTAAATCAGCGCCCATGGCTTGGATGCGAATGTGGTCTTCTTCGTTCAACATAATACTTAACGATTCGTCATCATTCAACATCACGCCTGAAGCAGGTCGCTTAATCAAGTCAGGACTGATTAAATGCTTTGCTACAAGCTGATGTTTACTCTGTTGATCCATCGTATCTAAACGCTTGAGCTCTAAATCAGGCAAAGCGTCTTGTACTTCGTTAATCACTCGATGTCCTTCATGTTCAGATGGAAACATCAGGGGATGGACGTAATTCTCTAAATTTCGAGCTAAGCGAATTCTTGAGGACATGACCACAGGACTTAAGTCATCGTTATCCATCCAGTCATTAGAATATGGACGGTGTTCTGCGTCACTCATGTTCATCCACCTCCACGCCTTCTTTCAATGCTTTAATTTCATCTCTGACTACTGCTGCTTGTTCAAAAGCTTGTTCCTCAACGAGTTGGTTGAGATAGGACGTCTTCTCTTCAATTTGTTTTTTTAGTGCAAGCTTTTTATATGAGGAATGAGGTGTCTTACCGATATGCTCGAATTGACCGCCTTGAACTCGGCGTACGATATCGATGATGTCCTCTTTAAACGTCGCATAGCACTCAGGACACCCAAGTTTACCTACATGCGCAATGTCATTTAAAGTCATGTGACAACCTGGACAGTGTTTCTCCTCTTTGTGCTTCAGCTCTTCAAAGTTTATACCGTGCTTTGCTGCTAAATGTTGCAAGATTTGTTTAACTACAAAAGCACCTTCGATATCATCTTGATGTACTTGTTGGGATTCCGTCCATGGATTACCACCTTGTGCGCAAGTAACGCAAACCCATCTCTCTTCTGTACCATTATGCCCTTTTACTGCGACTTTGACTTCAGCCTCGTTTAAATAGCAATTCTCACAGAGCACTGTTTAACACCTCACTTTAGTAGTTGATGACTGGCAATAGCCGTTTGAGTATATTCGCACGAACGATATCTCGAGACATCACGTCCATTTGCAATGTTTCTCTATCTACTATGGCGTGTATCATCTTAGATTCTCGTTCAGTAATATGACCTTTTTCCAACAAGCCATCTATAATGTAATATGCTTGTTGTTGTGAAATAGATGGGCCAATCAACGTGAGTAAGTGGTTGATATAGCCTGTGGCATCTTTCGTTTCTACTTTAGTGATGCGGATGTAACCGCCACCACCACGTTTACTTTCTATTTCATAACCATGTTCGTTAGTAAATCTTGTCTTGATTACATAGTTGAGTTGCGAAGGTACACAATCAAAACGCTGTGCTATCGTTGCACGTTGAATTTCAACAACGTCTTCATTGGTGTCTTCAAATAAGCGCTTAATGTATTGTTCTATGATGTCGGACATATTGTGCATGATTATCACCTCTTTTTGACCTTCTTTGACTATATTATATGACCAACTTTGACCTTTTTCAACCAATATGATTTAAATTTTTCTTGAATATGGATGTTGAATCGGAGCGTTTTATTGTATGATAGAGTATGAAAAATTTTAAAAGGGATGAATAATTACGATGCATATCATTATCGGCATTATAGGGATCTTAGTCTTCTTAGCACTCGCTTACATATTTAGCTCAGACCGCCGTAATATTCGGTGGCGTTATGTAGGGTTGCTCTTACTCTTGCAACTCATCTTTGCTTTTATCTTGTTAAAAACAAAAGTCGGTATCGCAGTCATCGGTGGTATTTCGGATGGCTTTAACTACCTGTTGAAGCAAGCAGCTGAAGGTGTCAACTTCGTCTTCGGTGGTTTCAAATACGTGGATCCTCACAATCCACCATTCTTCTTTAACGTATTGCTACCGATTGTCTTCATTTCTGCACTTATTGGTATCTTGCAGTACACACGCATTCTACCTATCGTGATTAAATACTTAGGTTTAGCGATTTCATTTATCAGTGGTATGGGACGCTTAGAATCATACAACGCAGTGGCTGCAGCCATTCTCGGTCAATCTGAGGTCTTTATTTCTTTAAAACGCGAACTTGCGTTGATTAATAAACAACGCCTCTACACTTTGACCGCTTCAGCAATGTCTACCGTTTCAGCTTCAATCATCGGTGCCTATTTCTCACTGATCGAGCCACGCTATGTCGTAACAGCTGTGGTACTTAACTTGTTCGGTGGCTTTATCATTGCATCTATCATCAATCCTTACCGTATTGATGAAAAAGATGACAAACTGATTATTGAAGAAAGTGAAGTGAAGAAACAATCATTCTTCGAGGTATTAGGGGAATATATTCTCGACGGATTTAAAGTCGCAGTCATCGTTGGAGCAATGTTAATCGGTTATATCGCAATCATCGCTTTGCTTAACGGAATTGTTAGTGCCATCTTTACTTTCCTTTCAGGTGGTCATATTTCTTGGGACTTCCAAACACTCATCGGTTTCGTCTTCGCCCCATTCGCTTTCCTTACAGGGGTGCCTTGGCACGATGCAGTTCATGCAGGATCAGTAATGGCAACGAAATTGTTATCCAATGAGTTCGTAGCGATGGAGCACTTAGGTAAAGTGAAAGGTATTTCAGAGCACGCACGCGGTATCGTGTCTGTCTTCTTAGTATCCTTTGCGAACTTTAGCTCAATCGGTATCATTTCAGGAGCGATTAAATCATTAAATAGTGAGAAAGGTGACATGGTTGCCCGTTTCGGATTGAAGCTTCTCTTCGGTGCAACACTCGTTTCCTTTATTTCAGCGACTATTGCTGGTTTCTTTATTTGATATCTGAATGTCGAAGCAGAGAATCTCTCAGGATTCTCTGCTTTTTTTAGTTAGCTAGAGGTGGTTAAAATGCGGGTGGATGGAGGCGCCATGGCACGTATGTACTTCGTCAGATTATAGGGCCATTAGGTTCTATCCAAATAGTTATAGGCATCTTCGGCGTAAAGTGGAAATGTATTCTGTTGAAGACATCTATGTTTAGTCATGAGTTTGAATACGTTCGTCTAGAATGCAGCATGTTGACTGTTTACGAGACTTTTAACCAAACAAAAAAGCCGACACACAATGTGCCGACTTCATTTACTATTTAATTAGGCTGTTGTTTGTTGATGTTTCGCTACAATTTCCTCGATGAAATATGCTGTTACGCGGTAATCATCAGTGAGCTCTGGATGGAATGAAACGCCGAGGTATTGGTCTTGTTGTACGGCAACAATTTTACCTTCTACCTCACAAAGCACTTCTGCATCGCCATAAACATCGGCAATGTGTGGTGCACGGATAAACACGCCTTCTACGTCGTCTGCCACGCCTTTAATCGTCAGTTCTGATTCAAAGCTATCCACTTGGCGACCAAATGAATTACGCTCCACTGACACATCTAGCTTACTTAAATAGCCCTCTTCACCTACGATATCTTTCGCTAACACGATGAGACCTGCGCAAGTTCCGAAGATCGGCATGTCTGATTCAACGAGAGCTTGATCGAAGCCGTAAAGCGTCATGAGACGACGTAACGTAGTTGATTCGCCTCCAGGCAAGATGAGCCCATCAATCTCTTCCAGCTGTTCTACTCTCTTGATAGCAAGCCCTTCGTGACCGCTGAGTTCGATATGACGAAGATGCTCACGAACAGCCCCTTGTAATGCGAGTACGCCAATCTTCATCTTACCAACCACGCTCTTGCATACGTTCTTCAAGAGACAATTGGTTAATGTCCATACCTTTCATGGCAGTACCTAACTCTTGAGCAAGTTTACCGATTAACTCGTAATCTTGATAATGTGTAGTCGCTTGGACAATCGCTTTAGCAAATTTCTCTGGATCTTCAGATTTGAAGATACCTGAACCTACGAATACACCATCTGCACCTAATTCCATCATTAACGCAGCGTCTTGAGGTGTAGCCACACCGCCTGCCGCAAAGTTAACTACAGGTAAACGACCGTTGTCTTTAATTGATTTCAACACTTCATATGGCGCACCAAGGTTCTTCGCTTCAGTCATGATTTCGTCGTCATTCATCACTGTTAAACGACTTACTTCAGAGTTCACTTGACGCATGTGACGTACTGCTTCAACGATGTTTCCTGTACCTGGTTCACCTTTCGTACGTAACATCGCAGCGCCTTCGCCAATACGACGTGCTGCTTCACCTAAGTTACGGCAACCGCATACAAATGGTACTGTAAATTGATCTTTTAATAAGTGGAACTCTTCATCTGCAGGTGTTAACACTTCAGATTCATCGATATAGTCCACGCCCATTGATTCTAAGACGCGTGCTTCTGTGATGTGACCGATACGTGATTTCGCCATTACCGGAATAGATACGGCATTCATTACCTCTTCGATAATTTTAGGATTGGCCATACGTGCTACGCCACCAGCTGCACGAATATCAGATGGTACACGTTCAAGTGCCATGACTGCTACTGCACCTGCTTCTTCAGCAATCTTAGCTTGTTCTGCGTTGACTACGTCCATGATGACGCCGCCCTTTTGCATTTCCGCCATTCCACGTTTTACACGTTCTGAGCCTGTTACTTTAGACATAATATCAAATACCCCTTTACTTTATGATAGTTATCAGTAAGCGCACGTTTATGCAATTCTCTCGCTTGAACGCTTAGCTGATTGGACTTCAGTGCATCTCGGCACCTTAGCCAGATTATTTCTTGATTATGTTTATTGTAAAAGATAAACTGATAGTGTGAAAGACACAGTTTCAGATAAAATTAGGAGGTCAGATTGAATGTCAGATTGAATGTCAGCGTCACCCTTGTACATTAAACTTTACGAAGATTTAAAGCAACAAATCATTGAAGGGCAATATCAATCCGGCGATAAGTTTCCTTCTAAACGCGCATTGCAACACCATTTATCCGTCAGTAACACTACCATTGAGCATGCATATCAATTTCTACTTGATGAAGGCTATATTTATTCGAAACCCCGTTCTGGCTTCTATGTGTCAGATATTGAATCATTACCTGCGATTCCGAGTGATGACTTTCCTTTTGATATGAGTGGAGATGAGTTTGATAGTGGCGCGATGAACGAGCATTCTACTCAATACCAGTATGAGTTTAATTTATCGGAAATAGATGCCGAATACTTTCCATTACAACAGTTTCGTAAAGCGGCACGTGATGTCTTTGATGAATCACATCTGTCACTTTTACATCACGGACATCCTCAGGGTGAAGGAATTTTACGTCAACAAATCGCCCATTATATTTTTAACAGTAGAGGAGTGACGAGCCATCCGAACCAAATCATCATTGGTTCCTCGACAGAACAGCTTATCAATTTATTGACTGATATACTTGACGATTCTCAATTTATTATTGAACAGCCAAGTTATCCGCCTATTAAACAAGTGTTGGATAAGAAGGCCATTCCTTATATTCAGAACGAAGTGACGTCAACTGGAATGCGCATGGACAATTTATATGATGTTCCGAATAACATTGTCTATGTTACACCTTCACATCAGTTTCCAACCGGCTATGTGATGAATTTAAAAAAACGCACTCGTCTCATTCAATGGGCGCAGCAACAAAGCGACCGTTACATTATTGAAGACGATTATGATTCTGAATTTCGTTATTTTGGGAAACCTATTTCTGCCCTTCAAAGTTTAGATACGAAAGATAAGGTCATATACCTTAGTACGTTCTCTAAGTCACTGTTTCCAAGTTGCCGTATTGCCTATATGACCTTGCCTAAAATTTTGCTAGAGCGTTATCATGCGCTTCCACATAAAGGACGTAATACAGTCCCAGTCCATCTTCAACATATCGTTGCACAATTCATGCAAGGAGGTAGCTTTGAACGCCATCTCAACAAGATGAGAAAGGTATACCAAGATAAACTTACCTTTATTTTAGAACAAATTCAGAAGTACGATGACCAGTTGATAGTAGACGGAACCTTAACAGGAATGCACTTTACCCTCACAGTTGATAATGGCCTCACTTTAGAAGAGTGTATGTCACGGGCAGAGACGCAGAATTTACGCATTATCCCTTTTAATCAGTACGATGATACAGAGACAAAACCTAAATTTATTATCGGTTATGGAGGTATTCCCTTTGATCAGTTAGAAGCACATACGAATGCTTTGATAGAGGCATTAGTAGTTTGAAGATAGGTGCTTTGTAGATATGATAGATGTAGGTATGAAAAAAAGAGACCTTTTTCAGGTCTTTTTTAATGATTGACTGGCAACGTCCTACTCTTAAAACATAACTTCATACTTTAGTATGTTAGTTATACTTATACAATTGCCTTTGCAATTGTATTCCTTTACTTTTACTTCGAATAGATTTTATTGTAGAAGTTAAGCTCTTTTCTAGCCTAAAAAAGAACCCTTTCGGGTTCGATTTGCCTAGCAACGTCCTACTCTTGCGGAACGTAAGTCTGCTACCATCGGCGCTAAGAAGCTCTCTCTTCTCGTAAATAGAGGTCATTATCTTTCTCAACTGCACTCTTTCCTTACTCACTTACCTCGAGTAAGCTCGTTACGTCTTTCGCTTGTTTCGTCGATTCTGAGCTCATTTACTTCGAATAGATTTTATTGTAGAAGTTAAGCTCCTTCCTGACATAAAAAAAGAACCCTTTCGGGTTCGATTTGCCTGGCAACGTCCTACTCTTGCGG
>NZ_PPRN01000031.1 GCF_002902685.1 Staphylococcus pettenkoferi
TTGTTAAATTGTTTATATCTGAAATAATTCATACAGAAGACTCCTTTTTGTTAAAATTATACTATAAATTCAACTTTGCAACAGAACCAATCAAAAAGTATTAGCCCCTATCATTAAAGAGTTAGGCTTTATTTTTAATAATCTTAATATCAATAAAATAAAGGCAAAAAAAGGACGTAAAATTGAATGGTTAGAGTTTACTTTTGATGCTGAGAAACGTATTCACAGTAAACGACAGCCACAAATGACGAATATAGGTAAGTCACGACAATATATCAGTCGTGAGAAAACACCAAAATGGTTAGAAGAACGCACATATGAAAAACAAACACAAAATGAGTATGATCCACAATTAGAGAAAGAACGAGAAGCCTTTTTAAAACAGCTCCAAACCGATTGGGAAGAATAATAAAAGTAGATGAATTTTTACAAATAGTATCTGCTGATGTATACTGAAGGTAACAAGTGAAGTATGGTTCGCCATATGTCAAAACCCCACTGCCGACCAAAGCAAAGTGGGGTTTTTTATTTATCTTTTTAGGTTATCTGTAATGTAGTTCGCAACTACACCAGCAATAACAGATAAGATAAATGTTCCAACAAGTGAGAGTATCGTTAACGCCATATGCACACCTCCTTTGTGCACGGAAGTGCCTTTCTATTATAAATTATTAATAGAAAGGATGATATGATGAAACGGATTAAATTAAATTTCTTTGATTTAGATGAAATTAGTAGTAGAGAGTTTGATTTCTCAGTTTTAATCATTATGTTATGTATCGCATTTAGAAATTACTTCAGAGGTTATGGTTTTGCTATTCATTTAACTTCCGACTTATTTTTTGAAATGACATTGCTATTACTCCCAGTATCACTTTTACTCTTCAATAAAAAGACAAATGAAGAAATCGCTAATACATTAAAAAGTAATATACCTCTCATCTTTCCAATTTTAGGGAGTATGTTTTATATAGGTATAGGGAGATTTTTAATATATCTCGCTCACAAGATCCCAATCATTGACTTCATATTTAGTCTTTTTGGATTAGTCATGTTAATTGCTGGTATTATAAACATTTTAATTTCAATATTAATATTCGTTACAAAACAACGCGTAAAACAATCAGCGTCTAAAAAATAGACGCTCTTCAACTGAATAAAAATACAAAATAACAGCATTTGAAAATGCATGAAAACGTGTGGTTAAGGGACTGTATAAAATATGAATAATCGATAATCCAAAAACGAAGGGACAAACGCTGAAATGACTGCGTTTGTCCCTTCGTGTTGAGTTGACATAATTAAATATTATGGGTAGTTAATTTGTATATTCTATGTATAAGCTTATTTAATATTAACATTACTTGAATATACTATGTTTTACAGAATAAATTCATAAATGTATATGTTACATTAAGTATGTAAGTGTTAATAGTAAACTTTCGAATATATTCATTTTTGCTAAAAAACTTACAAAAATAACAGTATTTATTAGGAGGATTACAATGAAAATAGTAGTTATTGGTGCTACTGGCACAATAGGTAAAAGTGTATCTAAGAAACTTAAAGAAAATAATCATGAAGTTATTGAAGTTGGCAGTAAATCTGGTGACTATCAATTAGATATTACCTCTCCAACAGAAGTAGAACAAATGTATAAAGATATTAAAGATATAGATGCTGTTGTTAGCGCTACAGGAGGCGCAACTTTCAAATCTCTATCAGATATTAGTTTAGAAGAAAATAATGTAGCTATAAAAAGTAAATTATTAGGACAAATAAACCTTGTTTTAATAGGTCAACACTATTTAAATAAAAACGGTAGCTTTACTTTAACTTCCGGAATTATGATGGATGATCCTATTCTATTAGGTTCTTCAGCAGCTATGGCAAATGGCGGTGTTGCAGGATTTGTTACATCAGCAGCTATAGAATTAAAAAATGGTTTAAGAATTAACAATGTAAGTCCTAATGTCGTTGAAGAAGCTTTAGATAAATATGGGGAATTCTTCAAAGGATTTACAGCGGTTCCAGTTGATAAAGTAGCAAATGCATTTATTAAAAGTGTTGAAGGTGCTCAAACTGGACAAACGTATAAAATTTATTAATTTTTTAGTGTGTCATTATCCTATATTCAATTTTCATTAACTAAAATGATCAAGGTTGGACAGAAGGAGCTTTCAAAACAGCAGAAAAAATGTTACAAGAACATTTTGGATTAGAAAGACCCGAATGGTTGGATAGTGATTACTATTTAGGATGGTGATTTTTCTTGTTTATAGTGGCTATCAATTAGCCACTATTTTTTCGTCAGAAAAAATCCTAAGGGGCTTGGGGATTATCCCCAACAAGCTGGCGCGTCTGCCATGTTAATGGCTAGCAAAGCCAATGCTTGCCAAACCACTTAACGACTTGATTAATTTTACTTTATCCTATAAAGTAAAATGTAAGAAAGGCGTTATCTTTCGAAGAAAGCGTGGTGGGAATAATGAGCGAACAAAACACATTTGTGGCTAGCGACGAAACTGTTGGGCGAAACCGTAAACCCAACCGTAAGGAGCCAAAACAAATCAGTTTTCGTGTGAGCGAATCCGAATATTTAAAGTTACAACAATCAGCTGAAACTTTAAATATGAGTGTGCCTTCTTTCGTTAAGAAAAAGGCACAAGGCGCCCGATTGGTCGCACCCAAATTGGATCAAGCAACGCGACAATCGGTAGCGAAAGATTTGAGTATGTTGGGCGCAAATGCGAATCAGATTGCGAAATATTGCAACCAACACCAACATGAAGCACCGAACTATAAAGCATTAGAACGTAATATCAGCGAATTACGTGAAAGGTTAGATGAGGTATGGAACAAACTAAATTAAGAAGATGGCTGTTTGGTATTTGGATTTTAACTGTTATATCTTTAATGATCTTCATTTTATTTTTTAATTTTTCATTCCTAAAACAATGGTGGTTTATCACCATCTGTTTCTTATTTTGTGCTTTCGGTGGCCTTTTAATTGATCATTTTATTCCTAAACAAAAAAAGCGTGATACCAATGGCAACAACTAAATTAAGTGCCACCAAATCAACATCACGGGCCATTAATTATGCTGAGAAACGAGCCGTTGAAAAAAGCGGCTTAAATTGTGATGTCGACTATGCGAAATCGAGTTTTAAAGCTTCACGTGAATTATATGGTAAAACCGATGGCAATCAAGGACATGTCATAATCCAATCGTTTAAACCTGGCGAAGTCACGCCCGAACAATGTAATCAATTAGGCTTAGCACTCGCTGAAAAGCTCGCACCGAATCATCAAGTGGCGGTCTATACGCATGCCGATACAGACCATGTACACAATCATATTGTGATGAATTCCATTGACCTCGAGACAGGTAAGAAATTCAATAACAATAAACAAGCGTTACGTAATGTCAGAAATTTCAATGATGAGGTTTGCATAGAACATGGTTTAAGCGTGCCAGAAAAGGACACAGCACGCTTACGTTATACGCAGACAGAAAAAGCGATTGCTGACCCTAATACGAAATCAACAGCCCAATATTCATGGAAAGATGAAATCAGAGAGGCGATAGACCAATCACAAGCCACCAATATGAATGAATTCAAAGACCATTTAAACCAACATGGTATTGAAATTGAACGTGTCACACCCAAAAGCATTACCTATCGACACTTAGCCGAAGATAAAAAGGTGCGTGGGCGTAAACTCGGCGAAGATTACAATAAAGGAGGGATCGAAGATGGCTTTGAAAGACAAATTCAACGACGGAGACAACAAGAACGAGACTCAGACATCGAATTCCAGCCCAAACGACCAACTTCAAGTCGTGATGAAGCAACTGAACGAGATACAGGCGTCACTCAAGCAGATTGGGAACAATTCGCCCAAGACACAAATGAGCTTGAGCGTAGCCGACAAGCTGCAGAATCAGCAAGACTTGCTGATGAAAAGGCTCGAAGAGATCGAGAAGAGAGAGAACGAGCGAAACAAGCGTCACGACGAATTATTAACAACGATCGAGACCACGGCCTCGAAATTTAATCAAGCGACTGAAATCACACAAAAGCGTTTTATCAGTGTAGCGAAACACAATATTGAACGCATTAATAACGATAATTTAAAACAAGATTTTCAAACAGCCATCCAAGAAGAATTGAAAGATGTAAAAACAGACACACATAAGGCGATTGAGCAGTTACAAACCAATCAAGCAGAACTGCAACAAGCGAATAACGATTATAAAGCAACCATGGATGAACGTATCAAGCACAACGAAATAGCTGTTAAACAATATGATCAAGCGTTTCATCGTTTAACCAAAGGCATTACAGCGATGTTTTTTATTATTGCTTTAGTCATGGTCACATTTTTAGTCTTAAGTCCCTTAGGCGACTGGTTAGATGTGCAACATTTTTACGAATGGTTGAACTATGTCCTGAAAACAGGCCATTCAACATGGCGTTATTTTATGCTTATTTTCTATCTTGTCCCTTATGTTTTATTTGGAGGACTTATGTATGTCATTTTAAAGGCATATGAGCGTCTTTAATATCAAATAGACAGGAAAATACATTTTAGTTTAATAAAGAGGCTATATCAAGCTTAAAATAGCTTAGAAATCAATTGTTTATTTTATCATTATTAATCATGCCGATATTAAAAGTTGTAAAAGAGAGGAAAATGAAGAATAGAACACGCTATTATGCCGAGAAAATTTATTGAGTATTGAGAAGAACCCTTAATTAAACTGTAACGACGAATGTCGGTATAGCGTGAGCTATTAACCCGACGAGTCGACAGTTTTAGGGTTTATTAAGGGTTCCGAGGCTCAATGTCAATAAAGCAATTGGAATAATGCATTAAGGTTATATCATTTATTGTTTTTTAAATAATAAAAACCAACCATAAAAAATGGTTGGTTTCCTTTTTGTCTTTTGAATTTGTGAGGGGTAAATTGCCCCGAACTTTTTAATATCTTTTTATAAATCTTTTTAAAACCTTTTTAGGAGGCATTTGAACCTTAGAGCGACAAAGGATTTGAAAGGTTAAAGGCAACTTTTTGTAACTACAAAGGCAACTTTTTTAAAAAAAGTTGCCTTTGTAGTTACAATGATGTTATTATAGTTTTAAATTAAAGTATTTACATACTATTAAGACACCTATTATTTTTTTAAGTGTCCTAATTTTGTTTATTGCTTAGGAGGCTTTATAAACATGTCTGGAGAAACTGTTGTCTATCAAAATGAAATGAATTTAGTTCCTTTACGTAAGTTTACTAGCACAGAAATCGATATATTTTTTAGTCTTTGTAATAAGTTAAAAGAACAAGATATAAAAGAATTAACTATCCCTTTTGAGGAATTACGTCACTTAAGTAATTACTATCATCGTTCATTAAAACGTTTTGTTAAAGATTTAGAACATGTATACGATAAGATGTTAACTTTAACTTATACTGAACGAAGTGGCCTATCTTTTAAAAAATTTGTATTGTTTACAGGATATGAAGTTGATGTTGATGAACAAAAATTAATTGTTAGTATTAACCCTAAATTAAAGCACGTTTTAAATGAAATAACAGCTGATTTTACTAAGTTTGAATTGAAAGAAATGACACACCTTAAATCAACATACTCTAAAAATATGTTTAGATTATTAAAACAATATAAACACACAGGCTATTTCAAAATTCAAATTGAGGATTTTAGAGAACGATTAGATATTCCTAATAGTTACCGTATGACACATATTAATCAAAAAGTATTAGCCCCTATCATTAAAGAATTAGGTTTTATTTTTAACGACCTTAATATCAATAAAATAAAGGCAAAAAAAGGTCGCAAAATTGAATGGCTAGAGTTTACGTTTGACGCTGAGAAACGCATTCACAATAAACGACAACCACAAATGGCTAATATAAATAAGTCACGCCAATATATAAGTCGTGAGAAAACTCCAAAATGGTTAGAAGAACGCAGGTTCTGTTGCAAAGTAAAAAATATAGCTAACCACTAATTTATCATGTCAGTGTTCGCTTAACTTGCTAGCATGATACTAATTTCG
>NZ_PPRN01000032.1 GCF_002902685.1 Staphylococcus pettenkoferi
GGTTCTGTTGCAAAGTAAAAAATATAGCTAACCACTAATTTATCATGTCAGTGTTCGCTTAACTTGCTAGCATGATACTAATTTCGTGGCATGGCGAAAATCCGTAGATCTGAAGAGACCTGCGGTTCTTTTTATATAGAGCGTAAATACATTCAATACCTTTTAAAGTATTCTTTGCTGTATTGATACTTTGATACCTTGTCTTTCTTACTTTAATATGACGGTGATCTTGCTCAATGAGGTTATTCAGATATTTCGATGTACAATGACAGTCAGGTTTAAGTTTAAAAGCTTTAATTACTTTAGCCATTGCTACCTTCGTTGAAGGTGCCTGATCTGTAATTACC